>DASTSC010000001.1:0-2493 GCA_035760905.1 Candidatus Limnocylindrales bacterium
AAAGGCGTGGCATGCCGGATCGCCTGATCGGCATCCGGCGGCCACGTGATCGGCCCGAGGCGACGGCGCGCCGCGCCTGAATGACCGAACGGAGGACGACCGACATGACGACACGGATCGGGTCGAGCGCAGGCGCGGCTTCGGACATCGGCGCGCTTCGGGATCGGCTGAACGGTGAACTGATCGTTGCCGGCGACGCCGGCTACGACGAGGCGCGCCGGGTCTACAACGCCATGATCGACCACCACCCGGTCGCCATCGCTCGGCCCGTCGACGATCGCGACGTCGTTGCGGCGGTTCGGTTCGCGAGCGCCGGCGGGTTGCCGATCGCGATCCGAGGCGGGGGTCACAGCGTGCCCGGCTTCGGCACGGTCGAGAACGGCCTCGTGATCGATCTCGGCCGCATGCGTGGCGTGACGATCGAACCGGAGGCGCGGACCGCGCGTGTCGCGGGCGGCGCGACCTGGGCCGACGTCAACGCGGCGACCGCGGCGCACGGCCTCGCGACGACCGGCGGGGTGGTCTCGACGACCGGTGTCGGTGGCCTCACGCTCGGCGGGGGGATCGGCTACCTGGCGCGTGCGTACGGGCTGTCGTGCGACAACCTCGAGTCCGCCCGCGTCGTCACCGCAGCCGGCGAGATCGTCGAGGCCAGCGAGGCCGACCATTCGGACCTCTTCTGGGCGATCCGCGGTGGCGGCGGCAACTTCGGGGTCGCGACCGAGCTCAGGTTCCGGCTCCACCCGGTGGCCGACGTCTACGGCGGGCCGATGTTCTATGACCTGAAGGACGCCGCCACGGTCCTCCGGCTCTACCGCGACCTCATCGCGACGGCGCCGGAGCACCTGGCTGCCTTCCCGGGCTTCCAGATCGCACCGCCCCTGCCGTTCATCCCCGAGTCCCGACGTGGTGAGCCGATGTTCTTCGTGATGACGTGCTGGTCGGGTCCCATTTCGGAGGGCGAGGCGGCCGTGCGGCCGTTCCGTGTCGTCGCGCCGGTCGTCGCCGAGCACGTCGGGCCGTTGCCGTACCCGGCCGTCAACAGCGCCTTCGATGGCCTCTATCCGGCCGGGCTGCAGCACTACTGGAAGACGGCCTTCGTGATCGAGCTGACCGACGCCGCGATCGAGGCACACCTGAAGTACGGCCCTCGCGTCCCGGTCGTCAACTCGACGATGCACATCTATCCGATCAACGGCGCCTGCCGCCGGGTCCCCTCGGATGCGACCGCCTTCGCCCACCGCGAAGCGAACTTCGCGGTGGTCGTCGCCGGGATGTGGCCGGATCCCGCGGACAACCATGCGAACATCGCCTGGGTCCGCGATTACTACGCCGCGATCGCCCCCGAGTCCGAGGCGGGCGGCTACGTGAACTTCATGTCCGGCGACGACGAGGACCGGGTCGCGGCCAGTTACGGCGGCAACTTCGCCCGGCTCCGCGAGGTGAAGCGTCGGTACGACCCCGACAACCTGTTCCGAGTGAACCAGAACATCCCGCCCGCCTGACCGGCTGCCGACGGGCGCAGCGCCATCAACTCCGGCGCCGGCACCGCTCCGTCACGACCGGCCCGGCGTCGGTGAGGAGGCGTTCGATGAGAGGCGCGTCGATCGCGCCGGTCCACGCGAGAACGGCGGCGTCGCCCCGTCGGGCGCGATGACCGCGTGCTTCACGTAGACAACGCGTGCTGCACGTACACAACTTGGCCATGAACGTGCGGGGCTTCGCGCCGGATCCAACGAATCTCGTGTTCGGGCGCGCTCGTTCATCTCGAGGTTGTGCTTGACGTACACGGCCGCCTCGGACGCGGGCTCGGCCGCCTCCTCGCGGGCTCGGCCGCGGGCTCGGACGCGGGCCGAATCCGGCCGCCACTTCCGGGCGCGATGAGCGCGTGTGCTCCAGGTACACAACGTGGCGATGAACGTGCGGGGCTTCACGCCGGATCCAACGAATCTCGTGTTCGGGCGCGTTCGTTCATCTCGAGGTTGTGCTTCACGTACACGGCCGCCTCAGCCGCGCGCTCACCGCGCGCTCGGACGGGCTCAGACGCGGCGGGCCGAAACGATGGTCCGGTGAGCGTTCGGGCCATCGAACGCCAGCTGTCGAACGTCTACCTCGAGCTCACCGTCAGCGGGAACGCCGCACAAGTGGCGGCCGCTGCCCAGCTCATTCGGGCCGCGCGAGTGGCGGGCCGCTGCCCAGCTCATTCGGGCTGCATGTGGGCTCGCCTGACCGACCCTCCGGCTCGACCCCCACGACGTGCGGCTACGTGCATCCCGCCATCCCCAAGCCGACGGCCGTTCCGGTTTGGGTGGTGTCTCTGATGCGCCTCCTGGTCCGGCCGTCCTAGCGTCGAAAGGCGTGGCATGCCGGATCGCCTGATCGGCATCCGGCGGCCACGTGATCGGCCCGAGGCGACGGCGCGCCGCGCCTGAATGACCGAACGGAGGACGACCGACATGACGACACGGATCGGGTCGAGCGCAGGCGCGGCTT
>DASTSC010000002.1:0-2589 GCA_035760905.1 Candidatus Limnocylindrales bacterium
GCCGCGCGGGAGGTTCGCGTAGTAGTGGTCGCGGTCGGGGAGGATGGACGAGCCGTCCGGGTCGTCGGTCGGGATCGCCTCGAGCGCGTAGGCGAACGGGTCGAGCGCGGCCTTCGGATCCATGAAGATGTCGAAGAGGGCCTGGTGGTTCACGACCTCGCCGGCGCCGCGATACCACCAGTTGCCGAAGATGTGGTCGACGTGGTTCTCGGTGTTGACGAGGTAGCGGATCGGGCCGCGTGACTGGGCGGCCTGGCGCATCGCGACCGCGCGCGTCGGCAGCTGCGGCGTGTCGATGCAGACCACGCCGTCGGAGGTGACGACGAAGCTCGGGTTGCAGCCGCGGAGCTTCGTCGTCGTGAAGACGTTCGGCGTGACCTGCTCGAGCTCGAGCGGGGCCACGGTCGGGGTGGTCGTGGGCGCGGCCATGAGTGACTCCTATTGGGTGGCGGTCAGGCCGCCGTCGATGCCGAGGATCTGGCCGGTCACGAACGACGCCGCGTCCGAGCAGAGAAAGACGACCGGGCCGACGAGGTCGCGCGTCTCGCCGACGCGACCGATCGGGATCCGGCTGACGATGCCGGCCTTGAACTGCGGGTCGGCGAGGAGCGAGGCGACCTGGGGCGTGTCGACGAAGGTCGGCATGATCGCGTTCACCCGGATGCCGTGCTTCGCCCATTCCGTCGCCCACTGGCGGGTGAGCGAGCTGATTGCGCCTTTCGCGGCGACATAGGCCGAGTAGCCGGCGTTGATGCCGAGGTTCGCCCGGACCGAGGAGAGGTTGACGATCGCGCCACGGCGGCCGTCGGCGATCATCCGCCGAACGGCGGCCTGGGTCGGCAGGATCGTGCTCCGGACGTTGAGCTCCATGATCCAGTCCCAGTCGGAGCGCGGGTACTCCTCGGCAGGGTGGAGCACCTGGCCGGCCCCGCCGCCGACGGCGTTGACGACGAGGTCGATCTGGCCGAAGCGCTCGACGGTCTCGGCCACCATCCGCTCGGCGTCCTCTTCCTTCGTCGCGTCCGCGGTGATGGTCAGGCCCTCGGACCCGGCGGCCGCGACCCGCTGGATCGCGTCGTCGCAGGGCTCGCGATGGCGTCCGGCGACGGCCACCTTCGCGCCAGCCTTCGCCAGCCCCTCGGCGAGCGCCGCTCCGATGCCGCCTCCGCCGCCGGGGATGAGCGCGACCCGACCGTCGAGGCTGAACATGTCGAGCTGGGCCATCGTCCTCCCTCTGCCGGGCGTCGCCGTTCCTCGCCCTCGCCCGTTCGGCCGTGTTTGATCGATTATCGGTGAAAGCGCCGGCCGGCGTCGCGCCGGGCGTCTAGCATGTGCGGAGACCACCGAACGACCGACCGGAGACGCCATCATGCTCGACCTCAACGGCCTCATCCCCGCCACCGTCCTGCCGATGCATGCCGACGGCAGCATCGACGAGGACGCGCTCCGCGGGTACATCCGCTGGGTCGTCGGCCAGGGGCCCGTCGCGCTCGCGATCAACGTCGATACCGGTGAGGGCCCGCACCTCACCCACGACGAGAAGGTTCGCGTGCTCGAGGTCGTCCGGTCGGTCACCGACATCCCGATCGTCGCCGGCCTGGCCGGGCCGTCGACCTCGGCGGCCGTCCGGCAGGCGCGCGACTTCAAGGCCGCCGGGGCGGACGCGCTGCTCGTCTTCCCGATCCCGGCCTATCTCTCGGAGCCATTGGACCCGCGCGTGCCCGTCCGCTACCACGAGGCGATCGCGGAGGTCGGGCTGCCGCTCATCCTCTTCCAGCTCCAGCCGGCGCTGGCCGGGGTCAACTACGACGCGGAGACGCTTCGGGCGATGGCGTCGGTCGAGGGCGTGGTCGCGATCAAGGAGGCCTCGTTCGACGCCCGCCGATTCGTCGACGTCGCGCAGCTCCTGGCCGATCTGCCGCGGCCGATCACCCTCCTCACCGGCAACGACAACTTCATCCTCGAGTCGTTCATGCTCGGCGCGACCGGCGCGCTCATCGGCTTCGGGGCGGTCATGACCCGCGAGCAGGTCGAGACGATCGAGGCCTGGCAGGCGCGCCGGATCGACGAGGCGCGGGCGCTCGGCCGGCGCGTCCAACGGCTCGCCGACGTCGTCTTCGCCCGGCCGGTGGGGGACTACCGCGTCCGGCTGAAGGAGTGCCTCCGGATCCTCGGCGTGCTCGACTCGGCGCACGTCCGGCTGCCACTCCTGCCGGTCTCCGACGACGAGCGGGCGCACCTGGCCGCCGTCCTGCGCGAGGTCGGGCTGCTCGAGGCCGAACGCGAGGCCGTCGCGGCGCGGTAGGTCCTCGGCAGGACCCGCGTTCTCGCGCGGCGAGACAAACGACCGGCTTCTGGCCCCGGCGAGGTGTCCGTCCGGTCGTTTGCACCGCCCCACGAGACACGCGCCACCGTGCCCAGGCCACGGAACAAGAAACCCCCATATAGAGAACGTTTGCTATAGGCTCTCACCGAGCAGCCGTCGCGCCCCCGCCGCACCAGCTCCCGTCTCCGCCGTCGTGATCTGGAGGGGTCCATGGCCACCGAACCCGCAGACGTCCTCATCGTCGGCGCCGGCGCCTCCGGCGC
>DASTSC010000003.1:0-5951 GCA_035760905.1 Candidatus Limnocylindrales bacterium
CGTGCCGGACGGCCGGCGGAGCCATCGGCCCACCGTGACGCCTCGCGTCGGCAGCACGCTTCGAAGGGCCGTTTCGTGCGCGCCGACCCGCCGCCGGTTCGTCGCCGTGTCCGAGACCGCCGCCCACACCGATACCGAGACCGGATCCCAGCCTCGGTCGCGTGCGATCCGCCACGCAAGCCGCCGCTTCCGATCGAGCGTGGCGAGCAGGTCGCGGATGTCGACGACCGCGGTCTTGAGCTCGATGACGAGGAGCGTTCGCGTCGCCTGATGCCACGCGAGGACGTCGATGCTGCCGCGCTTGCCGTAGATCGAGAACGTGACCTCGGGAACCGTGACCCAGCCGACGAGGCGCGCGAACCGACGGGACACCGCCTCGAGGAGCGCGGCATGGTCCGCATTCAGGAGCCGGTCGAGCTCCGCGCCGCGCCAGCGAAGGACGAGATCGAGTCGGATCTCGAGCGCCCGACAGATCGCGCCGAACGCGCCGAGGGTGACGTCGTCGAGCAGACCCCGCTCGACGCGTGAGACGGTTCCGCGGGAGACGCCCGCGGCCGCGCCGACCTGCGCCTGGGTCAGTCGCTTCCGAATCCGAACCGCTCGAACCACCGCTCCGGCACGCCCAACGTCCACGCCGAGACAACAGGAACGGCGAATTCGCTGCGGCTTACGCCTCGGGCAGCCGACGCTCCTCGAGCGGCACGTCCCAGTGGGCGTCGAGCAGCTCGAAGCGACGTTGCTCCTCGCGCCGGAACGTCGCCTGGTCCGGGTAGAGGCGCGCGGCGATCTCGGCGTCCGAGTGCTCCTCCATCGCCGGCCAGTCGCGGAACGTGATCGTCACCATGACGTTCCAGTCGGCGCGGCCGTCGCCGTGGAAGCGCGGCACGTAGCGGCGGACGTCGAGGAAGCGGCCGGCGCGGAGCTGCTCGCGGAGGATCGGCCAGTGGTTGCGCTCGAAGAGGTCGAGCCACTCGTCGACGAAGCCCCAGCGGACTCGGTAGAAGTAGGCGACGGTCACGCTCTCGTCGGGCATGGGACGGCTCCTGCGCTGCTTCGGAGGGACGTCCCGATCCTAGGCCGAAGCCCCGCTGCCGTCCCGCGCCGAGCGACTACGCCCGCGCGGTGTTCGACTCGCGACCGGAAGGCATGGCCCGGGACAGGACGCGGACGATGCCGACCCAGGCGAGCGCGACCAACTCGGCCGCCATCGCCCACGGCAGGCCGAAGACGACGGCGCCGTAGAGGACCTGGCCCGGCGTCCCCTCGATCGCCCCGCCGATCCCGAGGTCGCCGCTCAGCGCGAAGATCGTCGCGACGAGGAGGAATCCCCAGAGCAGCGCGCCGAAGGTGCCGACCAGGAGCAGCACGAGCGCGCTGCCCGCGCCCGGTCTGACCGCCCGAACGCCGAGGGCCCAACCGATCGCCGCCGCCGCGACGACCGAGACCGCGATCAGGGCGACGTCCTCCGCGCGTCGTTCGGGCAGCGCGACGAGCGATCCCGCCAGCGCGAGCAGGCCGCCGACGAGTCCGCCGATGGCGCGAGTTCGGCCGTCGTTCACGCCCGCACGTTCCTCTCTCTTTGCACCGGGATCAAGGGGCCATCGACCCGTCGTGGAGTCGGACTACGCCTCGCTCGACCGCTCGACGAACCGCCCGAAGCCACGCTCGCCGACGAACTCGCCGTCGCGGACGACCGCACGCCCGCGGACGAAGATCGACCGAACCGCCCCGGTCACCTCGCGGCCCTCGTACGGCGTGTAGTCGGACGTGTGGTGAAGATCGGCCGCGCGGATCACCCGGCGCGCGCCTGGGTCGAACAGGACGAGGTCGGCGTCGCGGCCCACCTCGATCGCGCCCTTCGAGGCCAAGCCGAACCGGCTCGCCGGCGTCGTCGCGAGCAGGTCGACCGCCCGCTCGGGGGTCAGCCGGCCGGTCGCCACCCCTTCGGACCAGACGATCGCCAGGAGCGTCTCGATCCCGGGCGCCCCGTTCGAGATCTCGGGGAAGGGCGGCGCGGGCAGGCGCTTCTCCACCGCCAGCCTATCGGGGACGTGGTCGGTCGCGACGAGGTCGAGGGAGCCGTCGGCCAGACCCTCCCAGAGGGCGTCGCGGTCCGCTGCTGATCGGAGCGGCGGCGACACGACGTAGCGGACGGCCTCCTCGTCCGACCCGTCGTAGCGCGCCGCGGTCTCGGCCAGGTAGTGGGGGCACGTCTCGGCAGAGGCGCGAACACCGGCCGCCTTCGCCCGGCGGACCTCCTCGAGCGCGGCCGCGGACGAGAGGTGGACGACGTGCACGGGCGCGTCCGCCTGGCCCGCGAAGGCCATCGCCCGCTGGGTCGCGACCGCCTCCGCCTCGGTTGACCGGGTCCGGGCGTGCCACGCCGGCCCGACGTCGCCGCGCGCGACGGCATCGGCCACCGCGGCATCCACGAGCACGGGATCCTCGCAGTGGACCTCGAGCATCCCACCCGCCCGGCCGAGCGCGCGCATCGCATCGAACAGGCGCCGGTCGGGCAGCCGGAAGTCGAAGACCATGAACGCCTTGGCGGTCGGCACGCCGACATCGACCATCGCCGGCAGCTCGCCGACCGGATCGTCCATCTGGCCGAGGATCGCCGGGCTGAGGGCGAAGTCGACGGCGGCGTCGGACGCCGTCCGATCGCGGAACTCCCGGACGCCGGCGATGACCGACCGGTGGGCCGCCTCGGACGAACCGGTTCCTGGGTTGTTGAAGGCGAGGAACGTGGTCGTCCCGCCGAACGCCGCCGCGACCGAGTCCCGGAAGAAGCGGTCGGGCTCGGCGTCGCTCGCCGCGCGGGTGTGGGTATGCACGTCCACGCATCCCGGCAGCACGAGGAGGCCGCTCGCGTCGACCACCTCCCGCGCGTTCGCCGCCAGCCCGCCCAGGTCGCGCTCGACCGCCTCGATCCGACCGCCGCTCACCGCGACGTCCGCGAACCGCGAGCTCTCCGCGGTGACGACGGTCCCGCCCCGGACGAGCAGATCGGTCACCGTTCCCGGATCTCGATCTCCTGGGCACCCTCCCACAGGCAGCGCCGGCCGACCTCGCGGAGGCGGTCCGCCCATCCGTCGTCCGGCAGCACCGAGGCGAAGTGGTTCGCCGCCAGCTGGCCGACCTTCGAGGACGTCGTGCAGGCGCCGTACGGGAAGAAGATCTCGCACTCGCTGATGCCGCCCGGGTAGATCGCCAGCTGTCCCGGCGCCGGGTGCGAGGTGTGGTGCTCCCAGTCGAGACCGGGCCGGAAGTCGCCGAAGGGGATCCAGGTGGACTCGCCGGACCAGCGGCAGTGGATGAGCTTCGACGAGATGGGCAGCATCGCCCGGACCGCCTCGGTCGTTCGGGGCGCATCGGCCTCCCACGCGGCGCTAAAGTGCAGGTCCCCGACGCGGATCTCGAGATCGGCCATGGCGCGGAGGATAACGGTGGCCACTGACGGCGCGACGCCCCGCCCGACGATCTCGACCCACGTCCTCGACACGGCGTCGGGCCGGCCCGCCGACGGGATCCATGTGACGCTCTGGCGCCTCGACGGCGACAAGCCGCCCGGCCGGATGACCCAGGCGCTCACGAACGGAGACGGGCGTGTGCCGGACCTCCTCGAGCGCCCGCTCGTTCCCGGCGACTACCGCCTCGAGTTTCGCGTCCCGAACGAGCGAAGCCCGTTCTTCGAGCGGCTGAGCGTGGACTTCCGGGTGACCGACACGACCCGGAGCTACCACGTCCCGCTGCTCCTCTCGCCGTTCGGCCTCTCGACCTACCGCGGCAGCTGAGCGTGGCCGCCCCATCGATCGCCCGGTTCAACGCGATGCCGTCCGACGAGGCCGCCGCGTTCCTCGAGCTGCTGTTCGAGCCGGCGCCGCGATTCGTCGCCCGGCTCGTCCGCAACCGGCCCTTCGCCGACGAGGCCGAGCTGTTCGCGCGAGCGGAGGCGCTCGCGCTCCGGCTTCCGGCCGACGAGGCCCTCGAGCTCGTCAACGCCCATCCGCGGCTCGGCGCGCCGAAGGCGTCGGTTTCCGCGTTGTCGGCTCGCGAGCAGGGCTACGACCGGCCGTCCGTGGGCGAGGCGCGGTCCATCGCGGGGCGGCTCGAGGCCCTCAATCGGGCCTACGAGGACCGGTTCGGGTTTCGCTATTGCGTGTTCGTGGATGGCCGTTCGCGCGAGGCGCTCATCCCGGAATGGGAGGAGCGGCTGGCGCGCGGAGATCGCGGCGCCGAGCTCGACCGGGCGCGGCGGGAGGTCGTGGCGATCGCGCGTGACCGTTATCGTCGGCTCGCAGGGGAGGGGGCCGAGCGGCGGGAGACCACGGGAAGGCGGGAGGAGGCGACGGCGTGATCGAGCTCGCGGACAACCGCTACGGGAAGCAGGCGATCCGGCTCGTCAAGCTCGTCCGCGGCGATTCGGGCCACGCCGTGCGCGACCTCACGATCGCGGTGACGCTCGAGGGAGCGTTCGACCGCGCCTACACCGAGGGCGACAACTCGGCCGTCGTCGCCACCGACACGATGAAGAACACGGTCTACGCGCTCGCCAGGGACCGGCTGACCGGCTCGATCGAGGCGTTCGGGCTTGCCGTGGCCCAGGAGCTGCTGGGGGCCCCATCGGTCGAGCGGGCGACCGTCGAGCTGCGCGAGCATCACTGGACGCGGCTGCGGCCGGGCGAGCAGGCCTTCCGCCGCGACGCGTCGATGACGAGGACCGCGGTGGCGTCCGTGGGCACCGGCGGCCCGAGTGTGCGGGGCGGCGTCGAGGACCTGGTCGTGATGAAGACGGCCAAGTCCGCGTTCTCGGGATTCCCGCGGGAGGGCTTCACGACGCTCCGCGAGACCGAGGACCGGATCATGGCCAGTCGGGTGACCGCCGACTGGCGGTTCGGTCGGTCGGACGTCGACTACGAGGCCGCGTTCACGGCGATCGTGGGGACGCTCCTCGACGCGTTCGCGGAGCACGAGAGCCGGTCGGTCCAGGAGTCGATCTGGGTGATGGGGCGGGCGATCCTCGACCGCCACGACCTCGTCGACGAGGTCCACCTCGTGCTCCCGAATCTCCACCACTGGACGGTCGACCTTTCCCCCTTCGGGATCGAGAACAAGGGCGAGATCTTCGTCGCCCCGACCGAGCCGTACGGCCTCATCGAGGGCACGATCCGGCGCGCAGGTTGAGCCTGCCTGGCGGTGGGTTGTGCTTCAGGAGCACAACGTGGACATGAACGAGCACGGGCCGGACGGCGATTCGACCGATTCGCCGAGGCGTCGCGCACGTTCGTTCGGATTCTGCGCTCCACGAGCACACCGACCGCGCCCGCTCCGCGGACGCCCTCGCTTCCGACCGCCGTGACAGCCTAGGTGTCACGGCAGGGCGCGAGGATCGCGGCATGGAAGCGCCCACCCTCGTCCCGCTCCCGTCCCGGCCGGCCGTTCGGACGGTCCCGGCCGCGCCACCGGTGCCGCCGGCCGCGCCGTCCGTTCGCGTCGAGGCCGACCGCCTGATCGTCGAGCGGCTGGTCCTCGCCGACCCCGGGCTCGCCTCGATCGTCGGCGAGCGCCCGCCGGAGGACCGCGTGCCGTTCGTCGAGCGCGCGCTCCGGATCGGCCTGCTCGCCCTCCAGGACGCCGGCACAACGCTCGACGTGGAGATGGTCCGCTCGGAGTTCGAGAAGCTCGTCCGCCAGAGCGAGCAGGCGAACGAGCGGGCAGCCCAGGCGCTCGACCTCGTCCTCCGGGCGAACTTCGCCGACGGCGACGGCCGGCTGCCGCGGACGCTCGACCGGTTCCTCGGCGACAAGGGTGCGCTGCGAACCTTCGTCACGGACCTCTTCGATGAGCGCAAGCGCGACTCGGCGATCGGCCGGATGGGGACGATGCTCGAGCGCTACTTCGACGGCGACGCCTCGAAGCTCGCCCAGCTCCTCGACCCGACCCGCGCGTCG
>DASTSC010000004.1:0-2847 GCA_035760905.1 Candidatus Limnocylindrales bacterium
CACGCTCGTCTTCTACGACCACCGCTGCAACGGCCGGTCGTGGGGACCGCCGGTCGAGTCGATGACGTGGGCGAACCTGACCGCCGATGCCGACGCCCTCCGCGAGCAGCTCGGGTTCGAGCGGTGGGCGGTGCTCGGCCACTCGTTCGGCGGTCACGTCGCGCTCGAGTACGCGCTTCGCTACCCCGGGCGCGTGTCGAGGCTCGTCCTGCTCGACACGGCCGCAGCCTCCTGGTGGGGCCAGGTGAACGCGATGGACGTCCTGGCCGGTCGCGGCTACCGCCCGACGACGGTCGCCCGGGCGCGGCGCTTCTACAACGGCCGCCTCGAACCGAGCGAGTTCGCGCGGATCTCGCTTCGGCTGGTGTCGGCCTACGACAGCCGCTTCAGCCTCGTCCGGCTGGCCCGCGAGATGCTCGAGGGCGGGTGGCGGATGCGACCGCGACCACAGGCGCTCATCGAGGCTGGGCGACACCTCCTGCCGGGCTGGACGGTGATGGATCGCCTGGGCGAGATCGCCGTTCCGACGCTCGTCCTGGCCGGCCACGACGACTTCCTGTTCCCGCCCGAGAGCCAGGCGCTGCTCGCCGCGGGGATCCCGAACGCGTCGCTGCGGATCATCGAACGCGCGGGTCACAACCCCCAGTCCGAGCGGCCGCGCGAGACGCTCGAGGCCGTACGGGGGTTCCTCGCGGCCGAGCCGGTCGGCGCCGATGCGCCCGCGCGCATCGCGCGGGCTGTCCCGGCCTAGCGATGGCGACTCCTCGGGTCGGCGCAGCTGCGGCCGAGGTCCGCGTGGGGTCGCGGCCGGCCACGATCCCCCGCGCCTTCCGCGACCTCGCCGACTGCCCGCCGGTGGCGGCGCTGTCAACGCTCGGCGCCGACGGCAGCCCGCAGACCTCGGTCGTCTGGTGCGATCTCGACGGCGACCACGTCCGGGTCAACACGATGCGCGGCTTCGCGAAGGAGCGGAACATGCGCCGCGATCCGCGGGTGACCCTGCTCGGCTACGACCCGCGCCGGCCGCTCCGCTACCTCGAGATCCGCGGGACCGTCGTCGAGATGACCGAGGACGGGGCGGCTGCCCACCTCGATGCGATCGCGTCGCGGTACGCCGGTCGCCGGGTCCGCTACTTCGGCGACGTCATTCCCGTCCGCTACGCGGAGACCGAGATCCCCGTCCTGTGCCGGATCCGGCCGACGCACGTCGTGGCGGTCGACGGGTGCGAGGAGGGTGGGCGATGACCACGCTCGCACGGCCGCCCGCCGGCCGGTCCGACCGCACGCCGGCGTCCCACGTCGATCTGCTCGAACGCGCGGTCTGCGGTGTGCTCACGACGATCGGCCGCGACGGTCAGCCCCAGTCGAGCCTCGTCTGGGTCGACTTCGACGGGGACTGCCCGCGGGTCAACACGACGTTCGAGCGCCAGAAGTGCCGGAACCTCCGGGCCGACCCGCGGCTGACCCTGCTCGTCGTCGACCCCGAGGACACGAGCCGCTTCGTCCAGGTGAGGGGCGACGCCGAGCTCGTGACGGAAGGCGCGCTCGAGCACCTCGACACCCTTACCCGCCGCTACACCCACCGACCCACGTACTACGGCTGCGTCTTCCCCGAGGCGCAGCGGACGCTCGAGCATCGGGTGATCGTCCGGATCCACCCGCGGCGGGTGACCGTCGACGCGATCCACGCCTGACGACGTCCGTTACTTCGCGAGCTCCCAGACGTGGCCTGCGGGGTCGGCGAAGGCCGCGGTCCGGACGCCCCACGGGCGGTCGATCGGGCCGTTGAGCAGCTCGACCCCGCGCTCGCGCAGCTCCTCGCACGCGGCGTCGACGTCGTCGACCGGGATCGTGAGCTGCATCCGGGAGCCCCCGCCGGCCGGGGCGACGCGGGCGGGCTCGATGAGCTCGGGCGCGGAGCGCTCGTCGAGCAGGTTCACGATCGTCGCCCCGAACCGGAACGCGACCGAGCTCTCGTCCTCGAACAGCGGCGACAGCGCGAACGCGCGCTCGTAGAAGGCCTTCGCGACCGCGACGTCGTCGACGAAGAGCGTGATCGCGGCCACCGCGACGGGCTGGAATGCCATTCGGACCTCCTCCTCTTGTGTGCCAATGCCGTCACTACCCCTGGATGAGACGCCCCGACCGCCCGGCAGTCATCGCGCCTGCGATCGATGAATGACACGAAAGGGCGGCGGCCGCCGATGAGTTCCCAGGGAACGTGGCGTCGAATCAGCACCACCACGCGACGGAGGATGAGATGACCACGATCGAAGGAGCGGCGGCAACGGACAGCGGCGGCTACGCCGACGTGAACGGCCTGCACATGTACTACGAGGTCCACGGCGAGGGCCGACCGCTCGTCCTGCTCCACGGCGGGCTCATGTCGAACGAGACATTCGGCCCGGTCATCCCCGCGCTCGTCGCGGGCGGGCACCAGGTGATCGCGCCCGACCTCCAGGGCCACGGCCGGACCGGCGACATCGACCGGCCGATCGACCACCGCCTCATGGCCGACGACATCGCCGCTCTCGTTCGCCGCCTCGGGCTCGAGCAGGTCGACCTCGTCGGCTATTCCCTGGGCGGCGGCGTTGCCTTCTTCACCGCGGCGAGGCAGCCCGAGCTCGTCCGGCGACTCGTGACGGTCTCGGCGAACATCCGGCGCGACGCCATCTACCCCGAGATGCTCGGGCAGCAGAGCCAGGTGGGTGCCGCGGCCGCCCCGTTCATGAAGGACACGCCGATGTACCAGCTGTACGAGCGCGTCGCCCCGCGACCCGAGGACTTCCCGACGCTCCTCGACAAGATCGGCGCGTTGATGGCCGACGACTTCGACTACAGCGACGT
>DASTSC010000005.1:0-32475 GCA_035760905.1 Candidatus Limnocylindrales bacterium
ACTACTCGGTCCAGCCCGGGTTCTCCACCTGGGTCGCCTGGTAGTCGATCTGGAACGTCGCCTGGGCGCCCTGGTAGGCGTTGCCGGTCGACGAGTCGAGACCGAACTGCAGGTAGAAGCAGTGGGTGATGTTCACCCCGAGGCTCGGCGCGATGATCCCCGGCGTCGTCGGCGAGGCCACCTCGAGGTCCTTGAGGAACCCCGAGTAGACGACAGGCCACGTCGCGGGGTCCGGCGTGCCGCAGAACGTGTGGCGCACCTGGACCGCGATCTTGTTGTAGAAGCCGCCGACGGAGTCAGTCAGGTAGTGGTCCAGGAAGCGGTACTTCACCGGCATCGTGGTGGACGGATCCTGGTTGTAGACGTTGACCTCGTACGGGTCGCCCCACACCCCCGGCTGGAGGTTCGTGAGGGTGATCGAGCCGGAGTTCGTGCCGCTCAGCTTGAAGTCGATCTGGCCGGCGGCCGCCGAGACCGGCAGGACCGCGCTATCGGTGAACCAGGCGGCGCTGCCGACCACCCCGATCGCCATCGTGACGAGCGCGCCCGTGGCGAAGAGCACGGTCAACCGTTTCGTGACGGACATGAGTCCCACCTCCGATGCCCTGGTCGACGTTTGCCCGCGATGACCTGGGATCGGCGCCAGGGCTGCGCCTGATCCGGCGGGCAGCACGCGTCAACCGGCCGCAGCCGGGCGAACGGCATGGCCAATGCGGGCAGGCCGACGCCCCCTCCATCGTCGCGGTCGACCAGGGCTCCCTCGGGGGCCCCCCGACCGACGCGGCATGGTCAGGTGAGCACCGGGACCCGCCGCGAACGCCCGCCACCGTAGCGAGCGCGCGGTCTCGCCGGGGAGTGCCGAACGGCCCGTTCGGCCGCCCGGCGGGGGTTCAGACGCTTCGCCGGCCGACGAACAGCTGGTAAAGGAGGACGAGCACCGCGAGTACGAGCAACAGGTGGATGAGCGCGCCCGCGACGTGCGCGGCGAAGCCGAGCAGCCAGAGCACGACGAGGATCACGACGATGGTCCAGATCATCCACGGCTCCCTTCGCTGGCCGGTCGTCGCGCCGGCCAGGACCGAAGGATGCGTCCGGACGCGTCGCGCGCCTGCCGTCGCGGGGCGCGCTTCCCTTGCGACTGCCTCGCGCGGCTAGCGGGTGCGGGGGAAGCCGAGGTCGATCTTCGAGGTGCCCGGGTCCGGCCAGCGCGACGTGACGACCTTCGAGCGCGTGTAGAACTGGATGCCCTCGGGCCCGTACATGTGGAGGTCGCCGAACAGCGACTGCTTCCAGCCGCCGAAGCTGTAGTAGGCGACCGGCACCGGGATCGGAACGTTGATCCCGACCATCCCGGCCTGGACGTCGAACTGGAACTGGCGAGCGGCGCCGCCGTCACGGGTGAAGATCGCCGTCCCGTTGCCGTAGGGGTTGTCGTTGATGAGGCGAACCGCCTCGTCGTAGCTGTCGACCCTCACGACGGTCAGCACCGGGCCGAAGATCTCATCCTTGTAGGCGTCCATCGCCGGCGTCACGTTGTCGACGAGCGAGACGCCGAGGAAGAAACCGTCGGCCTCCTTGTAGAGCGGATGCTCGCGGCCGTCGGCGACGATCGTCGCGCCCTGCTCGCGGCCGGAGTCGAGGTACGCGGCGACCTTGTCGCGATGCTGCTTCGTCACGAGCGGGCCCATCTCCGAGGACGGGTCGTCGCCCGGACCGATCTTCACCTTCGGAAGCCGGGCCCTGATCGCGTCAACGAGCGGATCGGCGACCGACCCGACCGCGACGACCGTGGCGATCGCCATGCAGCGCTCGCCGGCCGAGCCGTAGCCCGCCGAGATCGCGGCGTCGGCCGCCATGTCGATGTCGGCGTCGGGCAGGACGACCATGTGGTTCTTCGCCCCGCCGAGCGCCTGGACCCGCTTGCCGGCCTTCGTCCCGGTCTCGTAGATGTAGCGCGCGATCGGCGTCGACCCGACGAACGAGACCGCGGCGATGTCGGGATGCTCGAGGATCCGGTCGACGGCGACCTTGTCGCCCTGGACGACGTTGAAGACGCCGTCCGGCAGCCCCGCCTCCGTGAGCAGCCCGGCGATGTAGATCGAGGCCGAGGGATCCTTCTCCGACGGCTTGAGGACGAAGGTGTTCCCGCAGGCGATCGCGTTCGCGAACATCCACATCGGGACCATCGCCGGGAAGTTGAACGGGGTGATCCCCGCGACGACGCCGAGCGGCTGGCGGATCTGGTAGACGTCGACGTTCGTCGAGGCCTGCTCGCTGAAGCTGCCCTTGAGCAGGTGCGGGATCCCCGTCGCGAACTCGATGTTCTCGACCCCGCGGGCGACCTCGCCGAGCGCGTCCGACAACACCTTGCCGTGCTCCGCGGTGAGGAGCGCGGCGATCTCCTGGCGGTGCTCGTCGACGAGATTCCGGATCCGGAACAGGACCTCGGTCCGACGCGAGATCGAGGTCGCGCGCCATCCTGGGAACGCGGCCTTCGCGGCAGCCACGGCGGCGTCGAGCTCCTCGACCGAGGCGAAGTCGACCTCGCGGGCGAGGGCGCCGGTGGCCGGGTTGTAGACGGGTCCGCTCCGACCGGACGTCCCGGCCACCTTGCGTCCGCCGATCCAATGCCCGATGCGCTCCCGGGTCTCCTGTGCCGCACGCTCGTCGGCTCGCGGCTCTGCCACCTGCGTCATGTCGATCTCCCTTCGCTCCCCACAACGATATCCCGGCGCAGCCGAAACCCCTCAGCGGCCGCCCGGCGTCCTCCGCCAGCGATCGGCGATCCCGGGCTCCGGCCAGGCCGCCGCCTCGGGGCCGGGCGCCGTCCCGTACGGGTTGCGGGCCGCGGCGCGCGCTGCCAGCAGCCACGAGACGAGGCCGACGACGAACGGCACGAACGCGAGCGCCTGCTCGACCCGGAACGGGCCGGCCACGGCCGGGTCGCGCCAGGTGAACGCGACCGCAAAGCGGACGATCGCGACCAGCACGAGCGCGACCGACAGCAGCCGGCCGTCGCGACGGCGCAACGGCTCCATCCCGGCCGCGACGAGCAGGACGACGATCGCGAGGACGTAGGCCGCGGCCTCGTACAGCTGGGCCGGATGCGATGGAACGGTCGGCGCGAGCGAGCCCCACGGCCCAGGTCCCGTGTAGGCCGTCGCCCAGCTCACGTCCGCCGGCGCGCCCTGGCCGGTGCCCCCGAGCGCCAGCGCAGCCTTGCCGAGGGCGAGACCGAGGACGATCGGAACCGGCGCGGCGTGCGCCCAGCGGCGGACGCCACCCTCGAGCAGCGCCGCCACCGCGAGGCCCGCGAACACTCCGCCGACGAGCCCGAGCGAAAGCTCGAAGCCGCCCGATGCCGGGTCGAGGATCGCGTTCGGATTCGCCCGGTAGTACTCGAACCAGAGGAGGACGTAGCCGACGCGACCGCCGGCGACGGCGCCGGCGGTGGCGCCGACGGCGACGAACAGGAGGTCGTCGCGGCGAAGGCGCCCGCCGCCGCCGAGGATCGGCGTCCGAACGACGACACGGGCCGCGACGAGCAGGGCGACGACGACGGCCGCGGCAATCCCCACGGTCTCCCAGCGGACGGCGAACCCGTCGACCGCCAGCACGGGATCGAACGAGACGGCGATGACGGCCGGCGCGACGGTCGCTGGCACGGCCGGAAGTCTAGCCGTGCGGCAGCCGCACCACGACCGAAGCCCGCCGGATCGCTCCGGCGGGCTTCGGCTCCGGTCGTGACCGGCTGAGCGCCGGCCTCGGCACCGGGCTGGCGGCGGCTACTTCACGAAGACGTAGAGCACCGAATGCGCGGCGTCCCCGAGGGAGAGCGTCGCCTGGTGGTCGCCCTTCGCGGCCGACTTCGTCGCGTGCATCGTCACGCTGATCGTCGCGGTCTCGTTCGGGGCGAGGCTGATCGTGGTCGGAGCCGCGAACGTGACCCCGCCGCCCGTCGAGTCGTCGATCGAGAGCGACTCGCTGACGGCGTGGTCGGTCAGGTTCGTCACGCGGAGCGTGAACGAGCTGCTCGTGCCGGACCCGCTCGGGATCGCCCCGAAGCTGACGCTGACCGGGTCGAGGGCGAGCTCGGCGCCGACCGCCGCGAGCAGGTTCTCCCGGCCGCTGCCGACGACGTTCACGTCGCTGACGACCTGGGAGCCGGTCGCCGAATCGACGAGGACGCCCCGATCGGCGGTGTTGACGATCGCCGATCGGACCTCCGCCGCGCTCCAGTCGGGATGCGCGCCGAGCACGACGGCGGCCGCACCGGCGAGGTGCGGGGTCGCCATCGAGGTGCCCTGGAAGAAGGCGAAGCAGGGCGGGTCGTCGCAGAACTGGTGCGGGATCGAGCTGAGGACGTTGACGCCGGGGGCGACGACATCGGGCTTCACCCGGAAGGAGACGTCGGTCGGCCCCTGACTGCTGAAGCCGGCCATGATGTCGTCGTTCGACGACCGGATGTAGGCGAGCGAGGCACCGATCGTGCCGCTCGCGCCGTCGGCGGCCACGAACGCCGGCCGATCGGCGAGGCTGGCCATGTAGGCCGGGATCGTCGGCTGGTCGGCAGTCCCGTCGGATGCCATCGCGGTCGGGTCGCCGGCGGCGTTGTTGACGACGATCGCAGCGACGGCGCCGGCGGCCTGCGCGTTCCGGATCTTCGTCGAGAACGTGCAGGTGCCCCGCGAGACGACGGCGATGTCGCCGGTCAGGTCGGCCGAGAGCGCCGAGCAGGCGTCGCCGAGCCCGCCGATCGCGCCGGTCAGTACGCCGACGGGGGCCGTCAGGTCGCCGTCGACGGTCTGGAAGTCACCCGTGGCGAGGCCGGTCGAGAGGCCGGTCGTCGTGAACGGAGCGCCGATGAAGTGACCGACGCTCGACGCGCCCGCGGTCAGCGCCCGTGCCGCGGAGCCCGGCGATTCGATCGTGTAGTGGCCCGGCGCCTGGAGGTGCGGCGGCACCGCGTTGCCGGTGGCCGAGTTGCCGGCAGCGACCGCGCTGATCATCCCGGCCTGGTCGAGGTTGTCGACGGCCATCGCCAGGAGATCCTTGTTGCCGCTCGCGCCGCCCCCGAGGCTCATGTTGTCGATGTCCATGCCGTCGACGTACGCGGCCTCGAGGGCATCCACGATGTCCTCGGAGCGGGCATTGAGAACGTCGCCGGGGAAGATGTTGTAGTTGCCGAGCTGCGCCGCCGGAGCGACGCCGGACATCGCGTACGGGACCGCGACGCCGTCGACGTTGACCGGGGTGTCGAGGTCGCATGCGACCGTGCCGGCGACGTGGGTGCCGTGCTCCTGGAGCGCCTCGGGCGTGTAGTGCCGGCTGGGCGTCTTGTTGTTGAAGACCTTGGCGACGATCACCTTGTTGTTCGTGAAGCGGGTATCGCCGAGCTGCTTCGTCGCCGGGAAGCCGGCGTCGCTGAAGCAGGGGTGGGTCACGTCGATCCCGGTGTCGACGATCGCGACCTTGACCCCTCGACCGGCGTCCGCGGCGCCGCCGACCTGCGCTGTCGCCCAGGCGGCCTGCGCCGAGATCAGGGCGAGGTCGGGGTCGCCCGCGTCGAGCGGGTGGTAGAGCGCTTCGTAGTTGGCCGAGACGACGTGCGGCGCGCTGCGAATCGTCTTGAGCGACGTGCCATGGAGCCGGACGGCGACCGCGTTGAGGGCGATGTCGTACTGGCCGACCACCTTGGCCTTGGGGGCGTTCGCCTTGAGCCACTGCTTGAAGTCGTTCCGGAACGCGGCGAGGTGGGCCCGATAGCTCTTCACGGTCGCGCTCGAGAAGTCGATCTTCTTGCCATGCGCGGGCTTCGTCTTGCTGGAGGTCGCGAGCGGCGCGCCGTCGAGGCGGACCATCGCGGATGACCGGTCAACCGTCGGTTGTGACGACGGGGCGTCGGCGGCGAGGCTGCCGCTCTGCGCGCCCGCCTGCATCGGCAGGGCGAGCATGAGAACGGCGACCCCGGCGGCCGTCAGGGCGATGCGGAATCGACGCACGATCAGAGAACCTCCCCTTCGCTGAACGTCGGACGGACGCGATGTTGCGTCCGGGCTCCTCCCGCGAGCCATGTCGTCGCAGCGTAGTACGACCCCCTGGAGAAGCACGTTACGGCTCCCTCGCAGTGTTGTCCGGAGGCAACGGATTCACCCGCCCGCAGCAATGCCTTCGTCAGGGCGCGGTGCGGCCAAGGCCTGAAGGCTGGCCCGTGTCTCGCCGGGCGGCGATCATTGGAGGCATGAGCGACGGTCGGTCCCGATTTGCGCGACCGCGGGCCGGCGGCCGGCGCGCGAACGCCGGTCGTGCCTCCCTGGGCTTCGCGGCGCTCCTCTGCTCGTGCCTCGCCGCTACGCTCGTCGCGTGCAGCGGCGCTGCGGGGCCGAGCGAGCCGCCGACACCACCGCCGTCGGCGGCCGGTCCGTCGGTTTCGTCCGGGCGCCCCACGTTCGAGCCCGCACCGTCCCTGCCGCCCGGGCTGGCCTCGATCGCGCCGCAGGGGTCGACCGTGGATGGTGAGGTGCCGGCGGCGATCCTCGACGCGGCGCGGGCGGACCTGCGTGGTCGGGTCGGGAGCGCGGCCGAGGCGGCGACCGTCGTCGTCGCCCGGTCGGTCGTCTGGTCGGACGGCTCACTCGGCTGCCCCGTTCCGGGCCGGGCGTACACCCAGGCGCTCGTGCCGGGGTTCTGGATCGTCCTCGAGGCCGGCGGTCGTCGCTACGACTACCGCGCGGGGCGATCGGGATCGGTGCGCCTCTGCGAGCGGCCGTTCCCGCCGGCGAGCGGCGGGCTCGGCAGTTCGGCGTCAGGCTGAGGCGCGGAGCGCGTCGACGAGCTCGCGAACCGCCCCCGCCGAGCGGTCGAACGCGGCCTGCTCCTCGTCGGTCAGCCGGATCTCGATCACGCGCTCCATCCCGCCCGCGCCGAGCACGACGGGCACGCCGACGAACAGGCCGTCCTGGCCGTACTCCCCGCTCAGCTCGACCGCGCAGGGCAGGACGCGCTTCCGGTCGAGGAGGATCGACTCGACCATCTCGAAGACCGCCGCCGCCGGCGCGTAGAACGCCGAACCGGTCTTCAGGAGGGCCACGACCTCGGCGCCGCCGTTCGCCGTGCGGTCCGAGAGCGCCTTGACCCGGTCCGGCGACATGAGCTCGGTGATGGGGATCCCGGCCACCGTCGAGTAGCGCGGCAGCGGGACCATCGTGTCGCCGTGGCCGCCGAGGACGAACGCGTGGGTGTCCTCGACGCTGACCCCGAGCTCCTCGGCGATGAACGTCCGGAAGCGGGCGGAATCGAGGACGCCGGCCATCCCGATGACCCGCTCCCGCGGGAACCCCGACGCGTCCTTCGCGACGTGGCACATCGCGTCGAGGGGGTTCGTGACCATGATGAGGATCGCGTTCGGGCTCGCCGCGACGGCCTGCTCGACAACCGACCGGACGATCCCGGCGTTCTTCGCCAGGAGGTCGTCCCGGCTCATCCCGGGCTGGCGGGCGAGGCCCGAGGTGACGACGACGATGTCCGAGCCCGCCGTGTCGGCGTAGTCGTTCGTGCCGATCACCCGCGCGTCGTGGCCGACGACCGGGGCGGCCTCGGCCAGGTCGAGTCCCTTGCCCTGTGGCAGCCCCTCGACGATGTCGATGAGGACGACGTCGGCCAGGCCTGCCTCGGCGATCCGCTGGGCCGCCGTTGCCCCGACGTTCCCGGCGCCGACGACGGTGACCTTGTGGCGGGCGATGGCGGGCATGGATTCCTCCGGGTTGCTGGTCGTCTGTCTCCGGCGTATCGCGACGTCCGTCCATCGCCCAGGGCCGGTGGCCCGAGTCTACTGTCGGTGACGAACAAAGGAGGCGTCATGACCAGCACCGCCCCGATCGCGGCCCTGACCGTCCTCGGGATCCTCATCGCCGTGCTCGGCCTGTTCGTGGGCGGCAGCGTCGAGCTCGTGATCGTCGGGCTCGTCGCCCTCGCGGTCGCCGGCGTCCTCGACATCGCGGCGCGTCGGAGGTCGGGGCCCGGCGCGTAGCAGACGTCGCCCGCCACGCGAACAGCGGGCTGCCGCAATCCCGCCGATCACCCCGAGCGCCGCCGCCATGCGAACAACCGGCTGCCGTCCACTGTCGCCCACACGAGCCCCGGCTCGGTCGGCGGCTCTCGGCCAGTCCGCAGCGCCTCGAGCCATCGGCGCGACGAGCCGGGGAAGCGAGCCGCGAAGAGCTCGGGGTAGCGCGCGACGAGCGCTCGGTTGCGGGCCGTCGCTCGCACGACCCAGCAGCCCGCCGCGCGGCCGACCGCCACGGCTCGACCGGGCGGGTCGCGAGCTCGACCGAACCTCGCCAACCACCAGCGCGGCCCTCGCGCAACACGAGCTCCTGGATCCCGAGGTGACCCGCGTCCGCGGTCTCCTCGAGCGGGTCCCGCGCCAGATCGACCCGGAGCGGTCGGTCGAGCGCGACGCCGATCCGCTGCCAGCTATCGAGGGTGTGGCCGCCGCCCGCACCTCGTTCGAGGTCCCCGATCGTCGAGCGTGCCAGTCCCGCCCGCGCCCCGAGCTGCGCCTGCGTCAGACGTCGCCGCAAACGGCCGGCCCGAACCTCTCGGCCGAGCCTCGCGAGCTGCTCCCGGTTCCGCCGCTCGGCCTCGAGCGCGAGTTCGGATCGCTTTCGTTTCGCCATGCCGGGTGCATGGTCATTCCGAGGGCTTCGCTCGCACTTACCTCCGCGACGGGGCGGAACAGCCGCTCCTGGGCATCCGGGGGGCAAGACGCTGAGCGTGACGCCGTTCGTCAGGCTGGCGGCGGGCGCCTCGGGAAGCGGCTAATCGACGGCGATGCCCTGAAGATGCCCATGCAGCCGGCGCGCACGGGCTTTGGCGGCCGGGGCCGGGCGGCGCGGACGCTGCGCGGGTTGGCGGCCCGGGCCGAGCGCGGCGGACCGGCGGATCGGACGGGTGGAAGGCGTCCCGGCGCCTCGGGAACGGCGGCGGTCAGCCCTCGCCGGCGCCCGTCTCGATCGTCACCTCGATGCCCGAGCCGTCGGCGGGGCCGGCGTCCCGAACCGCGTCGGGCACCGCGCCCTCGTACTGCCGGAAGTTCGCCGCGAACATCGCGGCGAGCTTCGCCGCCTGGGCGTCGTAGGCGTCCTTGTCGGACCAGGTCGAGCGCGGGTCGAGGAACTCGGGCGGGACATCCGGACACGAGACCGGCACGTCGAGCCCGAAGAACGGGTCGCGCCGGGTCGCGACCGAGTCGAGGGCGCCCGAGAGGGCTGCCCGCACCATCGAGCGGGTGTGGTTGATGTTCATCCGGTGGCCGACGCCGAACGGGCCGCCGGTCCAGCCCGTGTTCACGAACCAGGCCTTCGTGTCGTGCCGCTCGAGCCGCTCACCGAGCATCCGCGCGTATTCCGCGGGGTGGCGAGGCATGAACGGCGCCCCGAAGCAGGTCGAGAACGTCGCCTTCGGCTCGGTCACGCCGACTTCCGTCCCGGCGAGCTTCGCCGTGTAGCCCGACAGGAAGTGATACATCGCCTGCTCGCGGGTCAGCCGCGAGATCGGCGGCAGCACGCCGAACGCGTCGGCCGTCAGGAGGACCACGTTGCGCGGGTGGCCGGTCATCCCCGTCTCCGACGCATTGCCGATGAAGTCGAGCGGGTAGGCGCCGCGGGTGTTCTCGGTGATGCGCTCGGAGTCGAGGTCGAGGGCGCGGGTCAGCGGGTCGAGATCGACGTTCTCGAGGATCGTCCCGAACCGCTTCGTCGTCGCGAAGATGTCGGGCTCGTACATCGGCGAGAGCCGGATCGTCTTCGCGTAGCAGCCGCCCTCGAAGTTGAACAGGCCGTTTGGGCCCCAGCCGTGCTCGTCGTCGCCGATGAGCGTCCGGTACGGATCCGCGGACAGCGTCGTCTTGCCGGTCCCCGACAGCCCGAAGAAGATCGCCGGATCCCCGTTCTCGCCGACGTTGACCGACGAGTGCATCGGCAGGACGCCCTCGTCGGGCAGGAGGTAGTTCATGACGGTGAACGCGGACTTCTTGATCTCGCCCGCGTACATCGTCCCGGCGATGAGCAGCTCCATGTTCGCCAGGTCGAGCAGGATCGCGGTCTCGCTGCGAGTGCCGTCCGTCGCCGGGTCCGCCCGGAACGAGGGCGCGTCGATGATCGTGAAGTTGGGCACGAACGACGCCAGCTCGTCCGCGCTCGGCCGCCGGAAGAGGTTCCGGGCGAAGATGCTTGCCCAGGCCGTCTCGGTGTACACCCGGACGCTCCGGCGATGGGCGGGGTCGGCGCCCACGAAGAGGTCCTGCGCATAGAGCTCGCGCTCGGAGAGGTAGCCGAGGAGCCGTCCCCGGAACCGCGCGTAGTGCTCCCGGTCGATCGGCTGGTTGACCGCTCCCCACCAGATCGTGTCCTCGGTGGAGGCGTCGCGAACGATGAACTTGTCCTTCGGCGATCGGCCGGTGTGCTTGCCGGTCCGCACGACGAGCGGGCCGTTCGCCGCGAGGATCCCCTCGTCCGCCGCGAGGGCGCGCTCGTAGAGGGCGGCGACGGGGAGGTTCTCGTGGAGCGTGGCGCCGATCCGCGGCGCGCTCGTCGCCGACGATCGGGCGGGACGCGTCGTGGGGAAATCCTGAACTGCCACGGTCGCTCCTTTCCTGTGCCGGCGGGCGCACCCGCCGAGGCTCGAGCTGACCGGCCGCGCTTGGGGGCCGCCGCGACGATCCTCGTTGCGATCGTCGTCGGGCCCGGAGTCGGCTTTCGCAGTCAACGTTGCGATTCGATTGCGGCGGATTGTACGACGCCGTTCGGAGGCCGACAGATCGCCGATGGTCCGGGGCGCGTGACAGTTCGCTCTCGGCCGCGGGCGGTCGCGCGGCGCCGCCGCGTCAGCCGACCTCCACGTCGCGCCGCGAGAAGGCGACCGCCCCGACCGTGGTGAAGGCGATCGCCGGAAGCCCGAGGACCAGGTAGCGCCACGGTTCCGTCGGCGACCGGAGCGGGTCGCCGCCGAAGGCCCAGTCCCACGGCGAGAGGTGAACGAGATCGCGGAGCGGGTCGGAGAGCGGGAAGAGCGCGGTGACGACGAACCCGGCGATGAGGACGGCGAGCGTGAGGCCGAGGACGAGACCGGGACGCGGCCGGAGGCCGGCCACGAGCAGCGCCAGCCCGCCGTGAAACGCGCCGAGCAGGCCGCACAGCACGACGGTGGCCACGACCGTGGCGTCGTCGATCGCGAGGCCGACGACGCGATCGGATGCGACCTGGACGGCGAGCGTCCCGGCGGTCAGCACGACCAGCCACGCCGTCGCGGCGAGCGACCGGGCGAGGAAGACGCCCTGGCGGCTCACGGGCTGGGCGAGGACGAGCTCGAGACGGCCGGCGTCCTCGTCGGCGGCGGTCAGGCCGTTCGCAAACCCGACGGTCGCCCCGCCGATCAGCAGGGGCACGATGAGGTCGTACAGGTTGCCCCGCAGGAAACCGGCGGGCGTGCCGAGCTCGGCCAGCCCGAACGCATCGACGACCGAGGCCGGCAGCTGGTCGATCGCGCGGCTGATCCCGGACGCTCCCTGGAACGCCGGCCAGAACGCGACGGTGAGGGCGACGAGGGCGGCGATCGAGACGAGCCAGAGCAGGCCGCTCCGGCGGAGCGCGAGAAATGGGTCGACGACGGCGCGGAGGCGGCCCGCGATCGTGCTCATGCCGGCTCCTCGTACAGCTCGAGGAACGTCTCCTCGAGGTCGGGCTCCTCGACGAGCAGGTCGTCGACCGGATGGCGGGCGAGGACGGCGATGAGCGGCTGCAAGGAGCCGGTCACGACGCCGGTCACTCGCCGCCCGTCGATCCGCCGGTCGCGAAGGCCGGGCAGGGCCTCGATCTCCGAGACAGGCACGTCGGCACCGAACGTGACGTCGACGCGCCGGGTCGCGCGGCCGCGAAGCTCGGCGACCGTCCCCGAGGCGACGACGAGGCCGTCCCGGAGCACGACCACGCGATCGGCGACCCGCTGGACCTCGCTCAGGACGTGGGACGACAGGAACACGCTCGACCCACCCGCGCGAGCCTCGCGGACGAGGCCGAGGAACTCCTGCTGCATGAGCGGATCGAGCCCGCTCGTCGGCTCGTCGAGGACGAGCAGCTCGGTCGGCCAGAGGAACGCGAGCAGGAGCGCGAGCTTGCGCCGGTTGCCCGACGAGAGCTGGCGGGTGGGACGCGACAGGTCGAGCGCGAGTCGCTCGGCCAGCGTCTCGAGCCGGCGCCGGTCGTACGGGCCCCGGAAGGCCGTCAGCGAGGCGACGAGGCCGCCGCCCGAGAGGCGGTCCGGGAGCCGCAGCTCGCCCGGCACGTAGGCGAGGCGGCGGCGGGTCGCGACGCCGTCTCGTGCTGGATCGAGCCCGAACAGCATGATCCGGCCGGCGGTCGGCCGGAGGAGGTCGAGCAGGCACCGGATCGTCGTGCTCTTGCCGGCGCCGTTCGGTCCGAGGAACCCGACGACCTCGCCGGTTCCGACAAGGAGGTCGATCCCGCGCACCGCGTGGATCGGGCCGTAGTCCTTGACGAGGCCGTCGACGCGGATGACCTCGCCCGAGCCTCCCGGCGTCATCGCGGCGGCCTCGCCGCCGGGCTCGCCTCGCCGGCCTCGATTCGGAGCCCCTCGAGGAGGAGGCGGACACCCTGCTCCGCGACCTGGTCGACGGCGACCGCCGTCGGATCGACGAGCCAGAGGAGGACGATGCCCTCGAGCAGGGCGGCGATCTCCAGGGCGACGACACGGGCGTCCGTCGGCCGAAGCTCGCCCCGCTCGACCCCGGCCGCGACGAGCGCCTCGAGCGCGGCCACGTAGGCCTCGAACGAGCGTCGGAGAGTCTGCTGGATCGTTCCGGCGCGACCCGCGCGGGCGTAGACCTCGAGGACGACGGGTCCGAGCTCGCCGGCCGCGGCCACGTCGGCGGCATAGCCCGACACGAACCCGAGCAGTCGGTCGAGGATCGGCCCGTCGGCCGCCGCGACCTGCTCGAGCCGCCGCACCTCCCAGCCGACGAGACGATCGACGAGGGCGTCGATCAGCTGCTCCTTCCCGTCGAAGTAGAGGTAGACCGTTCCCTTGCTCAGCCCGGCCTCGGTCGCCACGTCTTCCATCCGCGCGGCGGCGAACCCGTCGCGAGCGAACACGGTGGCCGCCGCGTCGAGGATCCGATCGCCGCGATCGGGCGTGATCGGCCGGGGTGGCACGTGCACCTCTCCTTCGCCGGCTCTGTGACTGACCGGTCAGTCATTATCGGGCGGAAGTTGTCGTCCGTCAAGCGACGGGACGAGCTTCGTGCCTACGCCCGGTCGAGCGCCTGGTCGAGATCCCGGACGAGGTCCCCGGCCGCCTCGATCCCCACCGACAGCCGAACGAGCGCGGGTCCGACCTCGAGCGGCGAGCCGGCGACCGAGGCGTGGGTCATCGCCGCCGGCACCTCCACGAGCGATTCGACGCCGCCGAGAGATTCCGCGAGCGTGAAGAGCCTGGTGGCCTCGGCGAACCGACGCGCCCGCTCCTCGCCGGTCCGGCCATCGCGTGCCTCCGGCACGAACGAGACCATCCCTCCGCCGGCGGTCATCTGCCGGCCCGGCCCGACGAGGAGCTCCGTCCGCAGCCCGGGGTAGTTCACCCGCTCCACGTCATCCCGGCCGACGAGGAACTGCGCCACCGCCTCGCCGTTCGCGGCATGCCTCGCCATCCGGAGGTGGAGGGTCCGGATGCCCCGCAGGACGAGAAAGCAGTCGAACGGACCGGGGATCGCCCCGGCCGAGTTCTGGAGGAACCGGAGACGCTCGGCGACCGCGTCGTCGTTCGTGACTGCGACCCCCGCGACGACGTCCGAGTGCCCGGCGAGGTACTTCGTGGCGGAGTGAAAGACGACGTCGGCCCCGAGCGCGAGCGGCCGCTGGAGCGCGGGCGAGGCGAAGGTGTTGTCGACGACGACGATCGGCCGCGCGGGCGAGCCGCTGCCGAACCGCTGCCCGACCGTCTCGGCCATCGCCGCGATGTCGATGAGGCGCAGGTGCGGGTTCGTCGGCGTCTCGAACCAGACGAGACGGGTCCGCTCGGTGAGCGCCTCCCAGAGCGCGTCCGCGCCCGCCGCGAGGTCGAGGTAGCGGGCGTCGACGCCGTTCGGGCGCCGAACCCGCTCGAAATAGCGGAACGTCCCGCCGTACACGTCGTCGCCGACGAGGATCTCCGATCCCGGCGGCGCGAGGTCGGCGAGGGCCGCCGTGGTCGCCGAGCCGCTCGCGAAGGCGATGCCGTGGCGGCCCCCCTCGAGCGCCGCGACGGCCCGTTCGAGCCGCTCCCGGGTCGGGTTCTGGGTCCGCGCGTACTCGTACCCCCGGCGCGGCCGGGCGACGCCCTCCTGGGCATAGGTCGAGGTCTGGTAGATGGGCGGCGCGACGGCCCCCGTCAGCTCGTCGGGCTCGGCTCCGGCGTGGACGGCCAACGTGTCGAAGGCCACGTCCTCGAGCGCGTCGGAAGGTTCTGGTGCATCCGCCGCCTCCGGTGCTTCGGCCGGTCCGCGCCGCGACGGTTCGTCCTGGGTCACGGGCTGGATCTTCGCACTACTCTCCGGCCCGATGCCCGCCGAGCCGTTGACCGAGGCCAGCCTCGCCCGCGCAGCCCGCGAGCTGGCGGCGGTCGACGGTGACCTCGCGGCGATCCTGCGGCGACGAGGCGTGCCGCCGCTCTGGGCTCGGGAGCCCGGGTTCGCGACGCTCGTCCTCATCATCCTCGAGCAGCAGGTGTCGCTCGCGTCGGCCCGGGCGGCGTTCGACCGGCTCGCCGCCGCCGGGCCCATCGATCCCGCCGCGTTCCTCGAGCACGACGACGCGGCCCTCCTCGGATTCGGCTTCAGCCGGCAGAAGGCGCGCTACGTCCGCGAGCTCTCGATGGCGCTCCTCGACGGCCGGCTCGACCTCGACGCGCTCGCCGCCGCCGAGGATCACGAGGCGCACGCACGGCTGACCGCGCTCACCGGGATCGGACGGTGGTCTGCGGCGATCTATCTGCTCATGGCGCTCCGGCGGCCCGACGTCTGGCCCGTCGGCGACCTCGCGCTCGCGGCCGCGGTCGCGATGGCGAAGGGGCTGCCGCGGCAGCCCGGCGCGCACGAGCTCGAGGCGATCGCGGAGCCGTGGCGGCCCTGGCGAGCCGTCGCGGCGAGGCTCCTCTGGTCGGAGTACCTCGGCCGTCGCGCCGCCGAGCGCGACGCTATCCGGAGCGGCCCCGGTGCGCGAGGTACTCGAGCAGATCGAGCTTCGTGACGACACCGGAGGGACGTCCGGCCGTGACGACGAGGAGCGCCGGGGCACCGTCCGAGAGGAGACGGAAGGCGTCGTCGAGAGCCTCGTCCGCGCCGATCGTCGGGAGCGGCCGGTCCATGACCTCGCCGACCGTCCGTTCGACGACCGACGGTTCGCGGTAGGCGCGATCGAGGAGCCCCCGCTCGCTGATCGAGCCGACGATTCCCTCGACCGCCTCGTCGTCGCGCTCCGAGACGGGCATCTGGCTGATCCCGTAGCGCTGCAGCGTCTCGATCGCCTCGGCCACCCGGGCCGCGCTGCGCACGACCACGACCGGCGGTCGGTCCGGACCGTGCCGGGCAGCCATGACCGCCGCGACGCGGACCGGTCCCGTCGCCGTCGGGAGCAGCCCGTTCACGCGGAGCCATTCGTCGTTGTAGAGCTTCGAGAGGTACGAGCGGCCGCCATCGGGGAGGATGACGACGATCACCGCGTCGGCGCTCCGCTCCGGTTCCGCGCGCATCAGCCGTCCCGCCTCGTCGAGCGCGGCGACGACGGCCGTCCCGCACGACTCCCCCGCGAGGATCCCCTCTTCCCGGGTGATCCGCCGGGCCATCGCGAACGCGTCGCGGTCCGAGACGCGGACCCAGCGGTCGACGACGGCCGGATCGTGGGTGCCGGGCAGGAAGTCCTCGCCGACGCCCTCCGTCAGATACGGCCGTGGGGCGTCGCCCGAGAGGACGCTCCCCTCCGGGTCCGCGCCGACGACGACGAGATCGGGCTTCTGCCGCTTGAGGTAGTGGCCGGCGCCCGAGACCGTGCCGCCGGTGCCGGCGCTCGCCACGAGGTGCGTGATCCGGCCCTCGGTCTGGCGCCAGATCTCGGGGCCGGTCGTCGCCTCGTGGGCCTCGGGGTTCGCGGGGTTCCAGTACTGGTCGGGCTTGAAGGCGCCGGGGATGTCGCGCGCGAGCCGGGCCGCGACCGAGTAGTACGACTCCGGCGATTCCGGCGGGACGTTCGTCGGACAGAGGACGACCTCTGCCCCGTAGGCGCGGAGCAGGTGCTGCTTCTCGGCCGACTGCTTGTCGGCCATGACGAAGACGCAGCGGTAGCCCTTGAGCGCGGCCGCGATCGCGAGCCCGTGGCCCGTGTTGCCGGACGTCGGCTCGACGATCGTGCCGCCGGGTCGAAGGAGGCCGGCCCGTTCGGCGGCCTCGATCATCGGCAGGCCGATCCGGTCCTTGATCGAGCCGCCCGGGTTGAGCATCTCGAGCTTGGCCAGGAGGAGCGGTTGCCCGGCCGCCGGGCCGACCGCGTCGAGGTCGCGGGTGACCCGCGAGAGGCGAACGAGCGGCGTGTCGCCGACGAGGTCGAGGATCGACTCCGCGTACTCCATCCGGCCGGAGGATAGGCTGCCGGCTCGACGCCGGTCGATCAGCCGGTTCGGATGCGGATCAGCGCTCCAGCGGCCCCGGGCGAAGGAGCAGCCAGGTGAGTCGGCGACGAAGGCGGCGCGGGTGGTCCGGCGGATCGACCGTACCGGGCTGAAGCGCCTCCACGACGGGGCCGATCAGCGCCTCGAGACGGGCGCTCACGGCCCGGGCGAGGTCGAGCTCCGCGCGCGTCCCGGGCAGCGGCGGCTCGGTGGGGGCCTCCGGCCCGAGCAGCGCGAGCGCCGTCGTCGGGGCGAGGATCGAGACGGCCATCCGCTTGCCGAGGTAGAGCTCCTCGGTGCCGGCGATCGCGATCGGCAGGATCGGCGCGCGAGTCCGGAGCGCGATCACGGCTGCGCCGATCCGGAAGGGGGCGATCCGGCCGGGCGACCCGTTGACGGTCCCTTCGGGCATCTGGACGAAGACGGCCCCGGTCGCGAGGACCGCCTCGGCGGAGGCCACGTGCTGCTCGATCCCGACGCCGCCTCGCCAGACCGGCAGGAGGCCGCCGAGCCGATGGACCAGCGCCTCGCGAAAGCGCGACGTGAATGTCGACGGCGCGCTGCCGAGAAACCAGAGGCGAGGCTCGGGCGGGAGCGCGTGCATGACCGCGAACGGATCCATCCAGCCGCGGTGGGCGGCTGCGACGACGAGATAGCCACCCAGCGCGGGGATCTGCTCCCGCCCGGACACGGCGAGCCGGAACCGGAAGACCCCGAACAGGACGAATTGCGCGACGAGCCGGACCGCGCGGAAGAGCGCGGACGCCTCGGCCTCCGGCGGCCGGCCGAGCCACTCGAGGCCCTCGCGGGCGTCGCCGCGTTGCCGGGCGAGCGCGCCGGGAGCGAGACGGGCGGCTGGTCGGCGAGCCTGGCTCGGCCGGTCGGAAAGCGCGGCCTCGGGGGCGGCCTCAGGCGTGGCCGGTGTCCGGGTTCGGCGCCGACCCGCGCTCGGCGAGATCGGCCTCCCAGGCGTCTTCGTCGTCGTACTCGTCCTCGTCGTCGCTGCCCTCCTGCGCCGCGCGCCAGGCGGCGTCCGACTCGGCCGCCGACGGTCCCGGCCGCACGACGTGATGCCAGTAGGCCATGGCCAGCCCGGCGACGACGAAGCCGAGGGAGAAGAGCTGGGCGGTCGGGATCCCGAAGAAGAGCCAGTTGTCATGTCGGAGCGTCTCGAGACCGAACCGGACGATCCCGTACCAGACGAAGAAGAGGGCCAACAGATCGCCCGGCCGGAGCCGTCCCGCGAGTCGTCGGCCGATCCAGAGCAGCGCGAGGAGGCCGACGAGCCCGCTCAGCGATTCGTAGAGGAAGAGCGGCTGGAAGCCCGTGGTCGCGAAGGGATAGGTCGCGCACGGGAAGTCGGCGATCCGCTTGTCGCACTCGATCGCCAGCCCCCACGGCAGGTTGGTCGGGGGCCCGTAGAGCTCCTGGTTCGCGAAGTTCCCCCAGCGGCCGATCATCTGCATCGCGAACAGGCCGGGGGCGACGATGTCGGCCCAGGTCCAGAACGGGACGCGTCGATACCGGGCGTAGGCCACGGCGGCGAGCGTGCCCGTGATCAGGCCGCCGTAGACGCCGAGGCCGGTATAGGGCGGCAGGATGATCTTGAGCGGATCGGACCGGTAGAGCTGCCACTGGTCGATGACGTGGTAGAGCCGGCCGCCGACGAGCGCTGCAACCGCGACGAGGATGATGCCGGTCGAGAGGACGTCGACCGACTGCCCCTTCCGCTCGGCCTCGCGGGCCATGACGAGATAGGCGACGACGAGCCCGAGGGCGTAGGCGACCCCGTACCAGTAGACGGGGATCGGGCCGATCTGGACGGCGATCGGATCCGGGGTGACGTTGATCACGGGCCCGAAGTGTAGGTCGCGGACCTATACTCCGGCGCCGATGTCCTCTCATTCGTCGATCGGCCACCGATGACGAGCGACTTCGACTGGTGGCTCCTGCTCGTCGGGATCGTCGTCGGCGCTGGTCTCGCCTGGCTCGTGGTCGCCGAATTCGGGCCGTCCGCGGTTCCCGATCCCGAATCCGAGCAGACCGAGCTCCAGCTCGAGGCCGACTGGATCGCGGCCCGGTTCGAGGAGCGGGGGGCGACGATCGACCGAGCCCTGCTCGCCGACGCTCTCGAGCTCGACCGGCTCTACCGAACGCCTGACATCCGGCTCGCGCCGACGCGACCGAGGACGCCCGTCGGCGGCACGGCTGCGGCCGAGGGCGAGGAGGAGTCGTCCTCGGGCTAGGTCCGCGCGGGCGCGACCCGCTCGGCGTGGGGATATCCCACGACTCAGCCGGGAATCGGCCCTTCGGGGCCGGGAATCACCCTCGACCCGCCCGAAACGCCGCCGTTTGTGCCGCCAGGCCCACCGTCCGGACGACCTTCGGGCCTCGGCCGCCGAAACCCGTCCCAGTTGTGCGATATGCCCACAACCGGCGGAGGAAGGTGGTGCGCCAGCAGCGCCACAGCGCGAACCCTCAGCCGCGAGTCCCCAGCCACGACCCCTCAGCCGCGACCGCCTCCCGCCGCGACGCCGACGTGCAGCGCGACCGAGCCGAGGCCGAGCGTGCGATAAGCCACGTCCTCGAGGCCGGCCCGATCCATCGTCGCGGCGAGCTCGTCGGCCGACGGGAAATCCTCGAGCGACTCGGGCAGGTAGCGGTAGGTCTCGGATACGCCGAAGAGGCGCCCGGCCAGGGGCGCCAGGCGGTGGAACGAGGCGAGGAAGAGGCGGCCCCAGATCGCCGGCCGCGGGACGGTCAGCTCGAGGCACACCACGCGCCCGTTCGGTCGAACGACGCGCGCCAGCTCGCGGAAGCCTGCCTCGTAGTTGGACAGGTTGCGAAGGCCGAAGGCGATCGTCGCCGCGTCGAACGAGGCGTCCTCGAACGGGAGGGCGAGCACGCTTGCGACCTCGAACTCGAGCTGGACGACATCGCGATGATCACGCCTGGCGCGAGCGATCATCGCCTCGGCGAGATCGACGCCGACGACACGGCCGAACGGTCCGACGACCTCGGCAAGAAGGCCCGCCAGCCGGCCGGTGCCGCATGCCGCGTCGAGGACCGCCGCATCGCGGCCGATCCCGGCGGCCCGGACCGCGGCCCGCCGCCACGCGGCGTCCCGGCCCGCGGTCATGACCGTGTTCAGGCGATCGTAGACGGGGGCGATCTCGTCGAACATCGCCGTCACGTCCGCCTGGGCGACCGGATTCCCCGAACGCGAAGGTCGCCGACCGGAGGAGGGTCGGGACCGACCAGGACGGCGCCACTCCCCGGAGCCGCCGCGCCGGGCGGTCGCCGTCCGTCGCCGCGGCCGGGTCACGTCCCGGCGACGGTTCCCGTGAGCACCGTCTGACCGTCGGTGCCGCCGGCGGGGACGAGGCTGACGCCGAAGGTCGCGCCGGGGCCCACGCCCGCGATCGCATCGGCCTCGCCGTCCCAGGCCAGGACGTCCGACAGCCGATACATCCTCCCGAGCTGGGTGCGGGCGCCGTTCTGCTCCACCCAGCAGCGGTACTCGGCCCCGGCCTCGAGGGCCGGGAGATCGGTCGAGAGGACGATGACCTCGCGCGTGGACGGCGAGAAGGCGAGCGTGCCGCTCGCGCCGGTCGTCGAGGTCAGGGCGACGTGACGGGCGTCCGGACGGCTGTCAACCGCGACGCTCGCGGACGTGAGACGGACGAGGCCCGCGGCCGCGGCCCGGTCGGCCCGGGCCTGATCGGCGAGCGGGCGAGCGACGACGAGCCAGCTGAGGCCGACCGCGATGACGACCGCCGCGGCGAGCGACCCGACCCAGCCGGCGACGAGGCGCGTGTCGCCCCGCAGGATGCGGCCGAGCGACGTCGCGCGGTCTCCACCGGCGCCGAGGCCACCGGCGCCGATGCCACCGGCCACGGGACCACCGGCTACGGGGCTACCCACGCCGACACCGCCGGATCCCCCAGCCGCGGGAAGGGCCGCCATGACGGGTCCCGCCGGGACGTGGCCGCGGACACGGCCCTCCGCGGCGACCCGGGCCAGCGTTCGCTCGCGGAGCCCCGGTGACGGCATCGCGGCGATGTTCGATCGGAGGAGCCTTGCAGCACGCGTCAGGCGGCCGTATTCCTCCCGGCACGCATCACAGGCCGCGAGGTGGCCGGCGAGCGCCGCCGAGTCGCCCGTATCACCGGCCGCGAGCCGCTCGAGGCCGTCGGGCTCGGCGGCCGCCAGCTCGAGCAGCTCGCGCGCCTCGGCATGGGTCATCTCAGCCCTCCGCCGTCGGCACCGGGACCGGCTCGAGCGCCGCCGGACCGAGCTCGTCGGTCAGCACGTCGCGGAGTCGGGCGAGCGCCCGGCGTGTTCGCGTCTTCACCGTACCGAGGGGCCAGCCCAGTCGGACGGCGATCTCGGACTGGCTCAGCTCCTCCTGGTAGGCGAGCAGGATCACGACACGCTCCGGTTCGGGCATCGCCGCGATCGCCTCTGCCAGCGTCGAGCGAAGCTCACCGCTCGCCACGGCCGACTCGGGGTCCGTGCCCGGACCCGCCCCGCTGGCGACGACGGTGCCGTCGTTCGCGAGCCGGTCGAGGAGGTCGCCTTCGGACTGGTCGTCCGGTCCGGTCGCGGCGATGGAGACGAGCGAGGGGCGGCGACCCGCGGCGCGCAGCCGGTCCACCGTCCGGTTCCGGCCGATGGCATGGAGCCACGAACCGAGGGATGCCGTCGATGGATCGAACAGCTCCGCGCGGTTCCACAGCGCGAGAAACGTTTCCTGGACCACTTCCTCCGCGACTCCGCGATCTCCGCACAGGCGAACGGCGGCCGCGAAGATCCCGTCCGCGTGCCGGTCGTACAGTGCCGCGAGCGCATCCTGGGATCCGCCGGCCACGGCACGAACCAGCGCGGCGTCCGGAAGCGACGCGAGCCGTTCGTCCATCGACGTTACGTCACGCCGGCCGCAGCGGTTTGAGGTGGCCCGGCCATGTCACCACGATCCTGCCGGAATTCTGCGCGGCGCGGCGCCGAGCGAGCCGATCGGCAGGTGGGCCTCGAGACAGGCGACGCCGGCCAGGCCGACGACGGCATCGTGGGCCGTCCATGCCGGCAGCTCGAGCCGATCGCCCGCCTCGAGCGCGAGCGAGACGCCGTCCTCCAGCCCGAAGACGATCGAGCCGCGCTCGACCACGATCACCTTGTCGTACTCGTGCCGGTGCTCCGCGTACCGATCGCCGGGACCGTTTGCCCAGCCCGACGCCCGCAGGCCCTCCGCGTGCAGTCGCTCCGCGAGGTCGCGCTCAGCCATTCGAGCCGGGCCCCGTCGTCTCGACCGCGGCGGCCTCGACCCGCTCCGGCCCGGCCGTCGGTTCGTCCCAGCGGGCCGGCTCGTACGCCGACGGCTCCCCCGGCTGCCGTCCCGCCACCCCCGCTGGCGCGTCGCCCACGGCATCGCGCCAGGCCGCGTCCGCCGCCTCGGCGTCCTCCTCGAACGCGGCGGCGAGGACGAGGATGAGCACGAGGGCCGAGGCCCCTGCAGCGAGCGCGAGGTACGGGGCGACGCGCAACCAGAACGCGAGGTAGGCGGCGAAGATGATCCCGACCGCGAGCCCGAGCGCGATCGTCCGCGGCGTCGCCATCAGCCGATGCTCACCCCGACGATCCGGCCGACGACGTAGGTGACGGCCGCGGCGGCGACGCCGATGGCGACCTGCCGGACGCCGGAGAAGAGGGCCGACCGGCCGGTGAGCAGCGAGACGCCCACGCCGACCGCGAACATCGCGAGAAGACTGATGCCGATGCTGGTCGCGAAGACCAGGCCGCCGCCACCGAAGAGGTACGGGACGACCGGCACCGCGGCCCCGATCGCGAACGCGACGAACGAGCCGCCCGCCGCCCGCCACGGGTTGCCGAGCTCCTCGGGGTCGAGCCCGAGCTCCTCGCGGATGAGCGTGTCGAGGGCCGCGTCGGGGTCGCGGAAGAGGCGGTGGGCGATCCGCTTCGCCTCGTCGGCCGTGAAGCCCTTGGCCCGGTAGAGCGCCGCGAGCTCGGCCTCCTCCTCCTCGGGCACCATCCGCAGCTCCTCGCGCTCGAGGGCGATCTGGCGCTCGAAGAGCTCGCGCTGAGACTGCATCGACACGTATTCGCCCGCGGCCATCGAGAACGACCCGGCGAACAGCCCGGCGACGCCCGTCAGGAAGATGAGGTGCGGGTCGGCCGAGGCGCCGGAGACGCCCATCACCAGCGAGGTGTTGCTCACGAGACCGTCCGAGACGCCGAAGATCACCGCCCGCAGCGTCCCGGACTGGCCGGCCCGATGCCAGCGCTCCCGGCTGGTGATCTCCTTCGCGGTCTCGGCCTCCGTCTCGGCCGCCGGCCCCTGCCCGTCGCCCTCGTCCGCCGCAGTCGATCCCGGCGCGCCCCGATCGAGCTGACGCCAGATCTCGGCGTGCTTGCGCTCGTCGGCCGCGATCGCCTCGAGATCCGGCGAGTCACCCTGCTCGCCGTACGTCGCCTCCTCGTCGCCCTCGAGGGCCCGGACGAGGTCCGACACGGCCCGCGTCCCGAAGGCCCGGGCGAGGAGGAGGATGGCCCGGATCCGCAGCCGTGGCGCGCCCGGCGGGGGCACGACCGCGCCCTGTTCGCGCAGCCGCGTCGCCCAGATCTCGGCGTGCCGGCGCTCGTTGCGGGCGATCATCCGGAAGGCGGCGGCGCGGCGTCGGTCGCGCTCGATCTCGGACAGACGGTCGTACAGGACGATCGCGTCCCGTTCGAGCTTGAGGTTCTCGAGGCTTCGTTCGATGTCGGTCGCCATCGCCGCGCCATCGTAGCGTCGAGCGGCGCCGATCCGGTTCGGGCAGACTGGCTGGCCGTGACCGCTCCGGACCTCCTCGTCGTGGGTGCCGGCACGATGGGCGCGTGGACCGCGAGGCTCGCCCAGCTGGGCCGGCGGCGAACCGTTCTCGTCGACGCCTGGGGCGCCGGCCATCCTCGCGCGACGTCCGGTGGCGAATCCCGGATCTCGCGCGCGTCCCACGGCGACGACGAGCTCTACACGCGCTGGTCGCGGCGGGCGCGGGAAGCCTGGATCGCGCTCGGCGAGGAGATCGGCGAGGCGGTCTTCGTCGAGGCCGGCTGCCTCTGGTTCGGCAGCCGTCCGGACGGTTTCGAGGAACGCTCGGCCGCGACCCTCGAGCGGCTCGGGATCCCCGTCGAGCGGCTCACGGCCGTCGAGGTCCGCGAGCGCTGGCCGCAGGTCGGGATCGGCGACGACGAGGCGGCGGTCTTCGAGCCCGAGGCCGGCTTCCTCTTCGCGCGTCGGGCGGTCGCGGCCGTCGCCCGGTCGGTCGTCGACCTCGGCGGACGGTTCGAGCTGGCGGTCGTCAGGCCGGGCCGGGTCCGCGACGGCCGTCTCGAGGACATCATCGCGTCGGACGGGTCGCGGCTGGCCGCCCGTGAGTTCGTCTTCGCCTGCGGACCGTGGCTGCCGCGCCTCTTCCCGGACGTCCTGGGGGACCTGATCCGGGTCACGAAACAGGACGTCTTCTTCGTCGGCCCTGCCGGCGGCGACGGTCGGTTCGCGGCCGAGTGGATGCCCGCCTGGGTCGACTACGACGCCGCCTTCTACGGCATCCCGGCTGCCGACGGGCGTGGCTTCAAGCTCGCCCCGGATCGCTACGGCCCGGTCTTCGACCCGTCGTCCGGGGAACGCATCGTCGACCCGGACTCGACGCGCCTCGCCAGGGAGTACCTCGCCCGGCGGTTTCCCGATCTCGCCGAGCGGCCCTTCGTCGAGACCCGCGTCTGCCAGTACGAGACGACCCCGGACACGAACTTCGTCATCGACCGGCACCCGGACTTGTCCAACGTCTGGCTCGTCGGCGGCGGCTCCGGGCACGGCTTCAAGCACGGGCCCGCGATCGGTGAGTGGGTGGTCGGCCGCCTCGACGGCCACGAGCCGACGGGGGACGAGCTCCGGTTCGGCCTCGACCGATCAGGCACCGGCGAGGGCGCCCTCAGGACCGGCGGCGACGAGATCGCCCGGGGCTGGACGGGCTACTGACCTCAGCCGAGGGTGGCGCCGGTGAAGTCCTTCGGCCGGATCCGGGTCGCAAACGGCTCGAGAATCGGTACGTCCGGAAAGTGCTCCGCCTCATCGGCCGACGGCTGGATCCAATCGGCTCGCGTCCGGTTGACGACGAGCGCCTCGAGGTCGAGCGCACGAACCGTCCCTGCCTCGACGTAGGCGATCGTCGCGCTCGTGAGCGGCATCATGGGACCCCGCTGCATGACCGCCCGAACCGGGTCGCGCCCGGGCGGCAGGTGCAGCCGACCGAGGACGGTGTACGGGCCGAGGCCGAGCTGCATCCGGACGGGCTCGGTCTTCAGGCGCCGCTCGCGGATGCCGCGCGGCCCGGTCGCCACGACCGCCAGGAGCTCCTCGCGGTCGATCCGAAGCTCGGGCAGGTGAATCTCGTGCCCGTCCTCGAGGCTGACGAGCGTCACCTCGAAGAGGCGGAAGCGCCCCTGGGCGTTGAGCATGTCCGAGAGCCGCTCGTCGATGAGCGTCAGGCGGGCGACGATCCGGCAGTCGGCCGCGAAGCCGAGGAACTCCAACCCCCGCATGGTGGGACCGTAGGCACGACCGGCGGCGCGGTCACTGGGAGATTCGTACTGTCGCCCGGCTGAAACCTCTTCGGCCGTCGACGGCTCTTCGGAGCAGGCGGCGCGACGGTCCGCCCCAGCGGAGGTTGCCCGTGCGTCTGTCGTCCCGTTCGCTCGTCCTCATCGCGGCCGTCGCCGCCGCGCTCGGCTGGCTCGTCGCCGAGGTCGTGCTCCCGTCACCGGCCGGCAGCGATGCCAACGACCTCCGGCTCTGGCTGACCGCCCGGGCGACCGGCCTCGTCGCCTACGGCCTCCTGACCGTCCAGGTCTCGCTCGGGATCCTCATGAGCCACCCGACGAACGCCGCGTCCTGGAAGCTGTCGAAGCGGATCTTTCCCTGGCACGAGAACCTGTCCGCGTTCCTCGTCGCCTTCAGCCTCGTCCACATCGGGGCGATCGTGCTCGACCCATACGCGCACGTCGACCTCGTCGCCGCGTTCGTTCCGGGGATCGCGGGCTATCGGCCGCTCCCGGTCGCGATCGGGACCCTCTCCGTCTACGCCGGGCTGCTCGCGTCGCTGACGGCCCGCTGGACGAAGCTCCTGCCCGCGGGCCTCTGGCTCCGACTCCACCGCCTCGCCCTCGTCGCCTGGGCGACGGCGTGGATCCACGGGGTCCTCGCGGGCACCGACACGATGCCGCTGGCGGCCTGGTACGGCGCGACCGGCCTGCTCGTGGTCGCCGTCGGTGCGTGGAGGTACTCCGTCATTCGCGCCCAGCGGCGTGTCGCCCGGACCGTCGCCGCCGAGCGGGCCGTCGGGCCCCGTCCAACCGCCATGCCGGCATCGACCGGCCGCATCCCGGAGGTGTCGTCATGAACATCCTCGCGCGTCGCGCCATCGTCGCCGCAGGCGTCGCCGGAAGCCTCGCCGGCGGCGGGCTCTCCGTCGCCCTCGCCGCGGACTGGTCGCACGGGCAGGCCGTGACACCGGCTGCGTCGAGCGACGAACTCCTCGCCGCGCTCGACGCGGAGCAGGCTCGGAGCGCGGCGCTCCAGGCGAACGTCGACGAGCTCGAGTCCCGGATCGGTGAGCTGACGTCGGCGCTGGACGGAACGGCGTCCCAGGCGACGAGCGACGCCGAGACGGCGTCGACGCTGCGGGATCAGCTCGCCAAGGCGGAGGACCAGCTCGCCGCGCTACGGTCGCGTATCGCCGCACTGCGCGCCGCATCGGCCCGCCGGCAGGCCCAGTTGTCCGCTGCCCATGCGGCCGCGGCGGCGGCACCGACCACGCACGCAACGACCGGCGCCTCGGGCGGAGACGACGAGGACGACGAGCACGAGCACGAGCACGACGGAGGCGACGATTGAGCCGTCTGGGACGCGTCCCGATCCACCTCGGCGTCGCCCTCGGGGCGACCTGCGCGGCGTACGCCGGCAGCCTCGTCGCGGTCACGGCGCTCGAGACCGGCCGCCAGGACGCGGCCAGGGTCGAGGTCGCGCCGCTCGCGGACGCCGCGGCGAGGACGCGGGACGCGAACGACCGGCTCGAGGCAGCGCTGGCCGCGGTCGCCGATCGATACGCCAGGGCCGCGGGCGATTACGACGGCGTCGGGACGGCGGCCGACCGGAGCGGAGCCTCGATCGCGGCGCTCGCCGACGAGCTGCGGCCGCTCAGGCGCGGGCTCCGTACCGTGCGGATCCCGACCCTGCCTGCCCGGTCGGCACCGGGCCCGGTCTCGCTCGCGGCACCCGTCGCCGCTCCTCCCGCGGCCCACGCCACGACGGGCGGCTCCGGGAAGCCGTGACCGTCGCGCCCGCCGCATCGGGCGTCCATCGGTTCGCCGCGCGGGCCATGGGCTCGCCTCTTCGACTGACGCTCGTCGGCAGCGACGATCGGGCCGCCGCCACGATCTGGTCCGCGGTCCGGGACGACGTCGAGGCGACCGAGCAGGCGCTGTCGCGCTTTCGCGAGTCGGCCGAGCTCGTCGGGCTGAACCGCCGGCTCGGCGTGCCGGTGCCGGTCGGCGACCGTCTCTATCGCGCCCTCACGGCGGCCGAACGAGCGCGGCGGGTGACGAGCGGACGGTTCGACGCCCGGGTCCTGCGCGATCTCGAACGGCTCGGCGAGCATGGCGCGACCGCCGGGCCACGAACCGCGGCGCATCCCGCCGAGGATGTCCCGCCGGGGGAGCCGAGCGTCCGGCGCCGGCCGCGATCGCGGCTCGTCCGGATCGAGGAGCCGATCGACCTCGGCGGGATCGGCAAGGGGCTCGCGCTCCGCTGGGCCGCCCGGCTCGTCGAACGGCTCGCTGCCGAGGGAACCGCGGAGGAATGCGGCTATCTCCTCGAGGCGGGCGGCGACATCGCCTGCCGGGGACCCGCGCCGGACGGGGCGACGTGGCGGATCGCGATCGAGGCACCCGACGAGGGTGTCGCGCCGGCCGCGGTCGTCGCCGCCGTCGGAGGAGCCGTGATGACGTCGTCCCGACTCGTCCGCCACTGGCGATCGCCGGCCGGCGACGACGTCCATCACCTCATCGATCCCGCGACCCACGAGCCCGCCGGCGACGGCCTCGTCTCGGTCACGGTCGCCGGTCCCGATCCGGCCTGGTCGGAGGTCTGGAGCAAGAGCCTCTTCGTCGCCGGCCGAGGCGGCATCGGCCCGCTGGCGCGGTCGCGCGGCCTCGCGGCGTGGTGGATCGACGCCGACGGGCGCGTGGCGATGACCCCGGCCGCCCGCGAGCGGACGCTCTGGGTCCGCGACGAGGCCGCGACCGCCTGAGTCCGTCCCCGGTGGTGGCGGGCGGCCGGCCGCCCTGTCGACGCCCGCCTTGTGCTCCACGAACACGAATCGGCGACGAGTGAGCTTGCTGCGGCGGCAGATCGTCGAATTCCGCCGCCCACCGTGCTCGCTCGTTCCGCAGTTGTGTTCCAGAAGCACACCGCGCCCGGGAGCGTCGCGGGGCGTCGCGCGCGCCGCGGGCGTCGCGGGCGTCGCGGTGCCGTCGCGGTGCCGGCGCGTGCGTCGCGGGCGTCGCGGGCGTCGCGGGGCCGACGGAAAATGCGCCCCGGCCGCGCCCGCGCTGCGGCTACCCGTTGACCGGCAGCGGACCCTCGGGCACCTCGATCACCACTCGACCGTCGACGACCTCGACCGGGTAGACCACGAGCGGCTCCTCGGCCGGCGGGTCGAGCGCGTCGCCGGTCTCGAGATCGAAGCGCGACATGTGGAGCGCGCAGGTGAGCGACGAGCCGGTCAGGAAGCCCTTGTCGAGCTCGAAGTACTCGTGGCTGCAGATCCCCTGGTAGGCGCCGAGCAGCCCGTTCTGGTGGACGACGACGACCGGGTCCGTGCCGTCGACCCAGGCCATCTTCATCGTCCCTTCGGGCACCTCGTCGAGGCCCATGAGGTCGATTCGACGGGTGCCTGCCTCGGGCTGGACGGCCTCGCTCACCACCGTCAGGCCGCGGCCCTGCGCTCCGCGCCGCCGGACCACTTCTCGTCGAGCAGCTCGCGGACGCGATCCTGGACCTCCGGCAGCGGGATGCGGGCGACGACCGGCTCGAGGAAGCCGAGGACGATGAACTTGCGCGCCTCGTCGTCCGGGATGCCGCGGCTCTCGAGGTAGAAGACCTGGGTCTCGTCGATCGGCCCGACCGAGCTCGAATGGGCCGCCCGGCGACAGTCGGGCTGGTCGATCTCGAGCGACGGGACCGCGACCGCTCGCGCCCGCTTCGAGAGGTTCATCCCGAACTCGCCGAGGAAGCTGTCGGTCCCGACCGCGCTCCGGTCGATCGTGATGAGCCCCTTGAGGAAGCTCCGGGCGTCGTCGCGGAGAGCCCCCTTCGAGAGCAGGTAGCCGGTCGTGTCGCGGCCGAAGTGCCACGTGTACGAGGTCAGGTCGACGAGCTGGCCGGCGCTGCCGAAGACGATCTCGGCCTGGTCGACCGAGGAACGGTCGCCGACGAGCCGGTTGTCGATCCGCGACCGGACGAGCCGCCCGCCGAGCTGGGCGACGGCCCACCGCAGGCTCGAGGCCTCCCCGATCGTCGCCTGGCGGTGGGCGAACGCGACCTGGTTCGAGCCGAACGTCTGGAGTGAGGCGACGCTCACGTCGGACTCGCGGCCGATGACGAGCTCGGTCGTCCCGGCGAAGAGCGCCTGCGGCCCGTCGGCCGGCAGCGGCGCATCCGCCGACAGCGGCCCGCGACCCGACGCGACCTGCTCCTCGACGAGCGACAGCACCGCGCCGTCGCCGACCGTCACGAGCAATCGGCCGACGAGGACGCGGTTCGGGCGTCCGGCAGCCCAGCGGACGAGGATCGGCCGATCGAGCCGGACGCCGTCGGGGACCGCGAGATGGACGCCCTGGCTCCAGAGCGCCCGCGACAGCTGGGCGAGCCGGTCAGTGGCCGGGAGCGTCTCGCCGCCGTCGACGAGGCGCCGGGCGGAATCCGGATCGCGGCGGACGAAGGTCGCGAGCGGCTCGAGGATGACGCCGGCCGCGCGCGCCTCCGCCGACAGCCCCGCGACCCGCACCTCGTCCTCGTCGAGCTCGATCAGGCCGTCGACGTCGTCGGGGATCGCGGCCGTCACTGTCGGCTCGAGCGCCACGCTCACATACGGCTCGGCCGCGAACAGGTCGGCCGACCGGAGGTCGAGGTAGGGCGTGTAGAGCTGGTTGGCCTCCGTCGGCAGCTGCTCGAAGGCGAGGACGGCCGCGAGGCGGTCGGCGCGGAGCCACTCGGGCTCGTCGCGTTCCGCGGCGAGGCGCTCGGCGAGGGTCCGGTCGACGAACGAGAACGGGAGCTCGGTCGGGCTCCGGCGCGGTCTCGCGGGCCGGGCGACCGCGCGGGGGGTTCGGGTGACGGGCGTCGTCACCCGAGCGAGCCCTCCATCTCGAGCTTCACCAGCCGGTTGAACTCGATCGCGTACTCCATCGGGAGCTCCTTCGTGAAGACCTCGAGGAACCCCTGGACGATGAGGTTCTGGGCCTCGTTCTCGGTGAGGCCGCGGCTCATGAGGTAGAAGACCTGGTCGGCGGAGATCTTCCCGACGGTGGCCTCGTGGGTCATCGTCGTGTCGTCCTCCTGGACGTCGATGTACGGGTACGTGTCGCTCCGGCTGTGGTCGTCGAGCATGAGCGCGTCGCAGCGGACGCTGGCCGTGACGCCGGTCGCGCCCGGAGCGACCTTGACCTGGCCGCGGTAGGTGGCCCGGCCGCCGTCCTTCGAGACGGACTTGCTGACGATCCGGCTCTTCGTGTTCGGGGCGAGGTGGATCGCCTTCGCGCCGGTGTCCTGGTGCTGGCCGGCACCGGCGACCGCAACGCTGATGACGTCGGCCGTGGCGCCCTCGCCGCGGAGGTAGATCGATGGGAACTTGACGGTCTTGCGCGAGCCGGTGTTCGCGTCGATCCATTCGACAGTCGAGTTCTCGTGGGCGTGGGCCCGCTTCGTGACGAGGTTGTAGACGTCGTTCGACCAGTTCTGGATCGTCGTGTAGCGGACCTTGCTGCCGGGCAGCGCGATCACCTCGACGACCGCGGCGTGGAGGCTGTCGGTGGCGTAGATCGGGGCCGTGCAGCCCTCGATGTAGTGGACCTTCGCGCCCTCGTCGACGACGATGAGCGTCCGCTCGAACTGGCCCGTGTTCTCGCCGTTGATCCGGAAGTAGGCCTGGAGCGGGAGCGGGACCTCGACGCCCTTCGGGACGTACACGAACGAGCCGCCCGACCAGACCGCGCTGTTGAGCGCGGCGAACTTGTTGTCCTCCGGGGGGACGACGGTCCCGAAGTACTTCCGGAAGATCTCCGGGTACTCCTTGAGCCCCTGGTCGGTGCCCATGAAGACCACGCCGAGCTTCGCCAGCTCCTCGCGGACGGAGTGGTAGACGACCTCGGAGTCGTACTGGGCGCCGACGCCGGCGAGGAACTTGCGCTCGGCCTCGGGGATCCCGAGTCGTTCGAACGTCTGCTTGATCTGCTCCGGGACGTCGTCCCAGGACTTCTCCTCGCGCTCCGACGGCTTGCGGTAGTAGACGATCTTGTCGAAGTCGATCTTGTCGAGGCCGTCGGTCCACATCGGCATCGGCCGGGCGACGAAGTGGTCGTAGGCGCGCAGCCGGAACTCGCGCATCCAGTCGGGCTCGTCCTTGAACCGGCTGATCTCCTCGACGGTCTGGCGGCTGAGGCCGCGCTTCGTCTCCGCGAGGTAGACGATGTCGTCGTGGAAGGCGTATTCCTCTCGGCGGTCGGTGACGAGCTCGCGAGTAGCGGTCATGAGGTCTCCGTCGGGCGCATGCGCACCCGTCTGGGAGCGGCGCCCTGAGGCGCCACGGGGGTTCCGGTAATTCCGACTGAAATTATCGGATTTAACCGGCCGAGCGTCAACGGCGGCTCGGCGCCGATCGACCAGCCGCTACTCTCCTCGCCGATGCCCCACTCCCACAGCGCCGCCGGCCGCCACGCGACGCGGCTCGCGGCGTCGCTCGGGCTCGGGGTGCTCATCCTCGTCGTCGAGCTCGTGGCCGGGATCGCGGCGAATTCGCTCGCGCTCCTGGCCGACGCCGGCCACATGTTCGCCGACGTGTCGGGCGTGGCGCTCTCGCTCGCGGCCGTGTGGGTCGCCGCGCGCCCGCCGACGATGCGGCGGAGCTTCGGCCTCTATCGGCTGGAGATCGTCGCCGCGGCCGCGAACGCGGTGCTGCTGCTCGCGATCACGATCCTCGTGGCCGTGGAGGCGGTCGAGCGGCTGCGCCATCCGCCCGTCGTGGAGCCGTCGATCGTCATCGCCGTCGCCCTCGTCGCGCTGGCGGCCAACCTCGTGTCGCTGCGGCTGCTGTCCGAGGGGCGCCACGAGAGCCTGACGGTCCGCGGCGCCTATCTCGAGGTCGCCGGCGATCTGCTCGGCGCGACGGCCGTGCTCGTGTCGGGCATCGTCGTCGCCGCGTTCGGCTGGTCGCAGGCGGACGCCGTCGCATCGCTCGTCGTCGCGGCGCTCATCGTGCCGCGCACGCTGTCGCTCCTGCGCGAATCGATCGACGTGCTGCTGGAGGCGACACCGAAGGGCGTCGACCTCGACGAGGTGCGGGCCCACATCCTCCGGGCCCGCGGCGTCGGCGACGTCCACGACCTCCACGCCTGGACGATCACGAGCGGGATGAACGTGGTCTCGGC
>DASTSC010000006.1:0-2438 GCA_035760905.1 Candidatus Limnocylindrales bacterium
CGGCTCGTGAACGTCGACTGCGGGAGCTACACGAAGGCCGGCGTCGACGAGGTCGGGCGATGGGTGGCCGAGCGGATGCGGTCGCTCGGCGCGGACGTCCGGATCGAGCCGAACGCCGAGCTCGGCGACACGGTCGTCGGCCGCTGGACCGGCGACAGAGCGAACGGCCTGCGCCTCCTCCTCATCGGCCACATGGACACGGTCGTCCCCGAGGGGACGGCCGCCGAGCGCCCGTTCGGGATCGACGCGGACGGGATCGCCCGGGGCCCGGGCGTGACCGACATGAAGGCGGGGCTTCTCGCCGGCCTCTACGCGGTCGACGCGCTCCGGTCCGTGGCGGGCGCGCTCCCGCTCGCATCGCTCACCTTCGTCGCGAACCCCGACGAGGAGATCGGGTCGCCGGTCTCGACGCCGGTCATCCGCTCGATCGCCGCCGGCGTCGACGCGTGTCTGGTCCTCGAGTGCGCCCGGGCGAACGGCGACATCGTCTCGTCGCGCAAGGGGATCGAGGACCTGGCGATCACCGTCCGCGGCCGGGCGGCCCACGCGGGCGTCGAGCCGGAGAAGGGCCGGAGCGCGATCCTCGAGGCGGCCCGGATCGTCCGTGAGCTCCATGCGCTCAACGGCCGCTGGGCCGGCGTGACCGTCAACGTCGGGGTGATCGCCGGCGGGATCCGCCCGAACGTCGTCGCCGAGACGTGCCGGCTCGAGGTGGATCTCCGCGCCATCCGCGGCGAGGATCTCGACGCGGCCGAGGCGACGATCCGGGAGATCTGCGCACGAACCGAGGTGCCGGACGTGTCGGTCTCGGTCGAGGTCGTGGCGAGCCACCGGCCGATGGAGAAGCTCGAGGCGTCCGGTCGGCTGGTCGACCTGGTGGTCTCGCTCGCGGGCGCGCTCGGGTTTGAGCTGCGCGATGCGGCGACCGGCGGGGCGTCGGACGCGAACACGACCGCCGGGATGGGCATCCCGACGATCGACGGCCTCGGGCCGATCGGCGGCCTCGACCACTCGCCAGACGAGTACCTCGAGGTCTCGTCGATCGTTCCGCGAACGACGCTCCTCGCCGCGCTCATCGTCGCGATCGCGCGGGATCTGGGCGATCGTGAACCCGCGACAGAGCGGTGACCGTCCCACCAGGCGTCCAGGCGGAGCACCGACCCCGCCGTTGCTGATCGGGATTCCGCTCCGGTCGAAGAATCCGGGACTACGCGGGCGGTAACGATCGATTCTCAGGTCGATCCGAGCGTCGCGACCCCGAGCTCGTGCGGAGGGGATGACGGATGTCCGCGCTTGCGGCCGCGCTACCGCCGGTCATTGCGATCGGGTCGAAGTCGGGATCGGTAACGGCGTCCCCGGGGCGCGAGGGGGTCCTCCGGTCCGCCACGCGCGAGCTCACGCGATCCCGGCCGCCCGCGCGATCGCGGTGAGGGCGACGGCCGCCACCAGTCCCGCGAAGAGGTTCCGCACCCGGGCCGCGAGGACGAGCGCGAGGGCCACTGCCAGCCACTCGACACCGACATGGACGGACGCGTGACGCTCGGTGTCCACGACGAGGACGGTGTTCACCGCAGCGAGCGCGGCGAGCACGGACGGACCGACCAGGCGGAGGTAGAGGAGCGCGCGCGGCGGCAGGCGCTCGATGCCGGGAGCGAGGAGCGGCAGGGCTCGCGCCGGATATGTGACGAGGGCCATCAGCAGGGCGAGCGGGACGAAACCGACGCTCACGACGGCGGCTCGAGCGCCGGCGAGGGCGTCGCCGCCTCGACGCCGGTCGGCTCGCCAGGACCGAGCGGCACGAGCATCGCGACCAACGGGCCGAACAGGCCGCCGGCCACCACGCCCGCCGCCGGATCCCAGGCGAGCGAGACCGCGACCGCGAGGATCGCCCCGGACACGGCCGCGACCGCGTCCCGTCGACCCGTGATGAGCCCGATCGCGAGCCCGCCCATCGCCGCCGGAAAGACGACGTCGAGCCCGAACCGCGAGGCGTCGGGGATCGCGCCGCCGAGGGCCACGCCGGCGAGCGTCGCGAGGTTCCACGGCACGAAGGTCGCGACGAGCGCCGCGAACCAGTAGCCCCACATGTCGGACCGGCCGAGCCGCCGGAAGTGGGCCACCGAGAGCGCGAACGCCTCGTCGGTCAGGACGTGGGCGACGACGGCCCGCTCGGCGACGGGCCGACGGCCGAGGAACGGGGCGAGCGCCGCGGAATAGAGGAGGTGCCGGGCGTTGAGGAACGCCGTCAGGAGCACGACCCCCGGCCACGGCAGCCCGGAGACCACGTAGCCCACTGCCGCGAACTGGGCGGCGCCGGCGAAGACGAACACCGACATCGCGACCGCCTCGACGAGCGAGAACCCGGCGTTGCGCGCGGACAGGCCGTAGACGAGGCCGAAGCCCGCGGTCGAGGCGATGATCCCGACGCCGTCGAGGAC
>DASTSC010000007.1:0-1861 GCA_035760905.1 Candidatus Limnocylindrales bacterium
GCATGCCAGCGAAGAGCGCGCGCCACGGCGCCAACGGTCACGTCCCGTTCCCGGGCATCCCCTCGATCGTCGACGGATCCGAGGCCGTCGCCCACGTGGAGACGCGCCTCGCCGAGGTCGCGACCGTCTACCCGATCACGCCGTCGACGACGATGGCCGCCCTCTTCCAAGCCGCGGTCGCCGAGGGCAAGACGAACCTGTGGGGGACGCCGCTCTCGTTCGTGGAGCCCGAGTCCGAGCATTCGTCCGCCTCCGCCGCCGAGGGCGTCGGGCTCGCCGGCGGCCGCGCGGTAAACTTTACGGCCGGCCAGGGCCTCGTGCTCATGAAGGAGGTCCTCTTCGTCATCAGCGGCAAGCGCCTGCCGGTCGTGTTCCACGTCGGCGCGCGGGCCCTGACGAGCCAGGCCCTCAACATCCACGCCGGCCACGACGACGTCATGGCGGTCGCCGACACGGGGTGGGGGATCCTCTTCGCCCGGAACGCCCAGGAGGCGGCGGACCTCGCGGCGATCGCGCGCCGGACCGCCGAGGCGGCCGAGACGCCGTTCATCGTCGCCCAGGACGGCTTCCTCACGACCCACACGCTCGAGAACGTCCGGCTGCCCGAGGACGACCTCCTCCGGCAGTTCGTCGGCGACCCGCGCGAACGCGTCCGCAACCTGTTCGACCCGCACGACGCCCTCATGAGCGGCGTCGTCGAGAACCAGGACGCGTACATGAAGGGCCGGATCGGGCAACGCCAGTTCTACGACCGGCTGCCCGCGCTCCTCGACGAGGCGTTCGCGGAGTGGGCCGCGCTCACGGGTCGCCGCTACGCCCCAGTCACGCCGTACCGAATCGAGGATGCCGACGAGGTCCTCGTCGCCATGGGCACGCTCGCCGACACCGCCACGGTCGTCGTCGACGCTCTTCGCGAGGCGGGCCGGCGCGTCGGATCGGTCACGGTGACCGCCTTCCGGCCGTTCCCGGCCGCCGCCCTGGCCGAGGCGCTGCGCGGCGCGCGCCGTGTCGCGATCGTCGAGCGGACGGACGAGCCGGCCGCGGCCGACAATCCGCTGACCCGCGAGACGAAGGCCGCGCTCTACGCGCTGGCAGCGTCCGGGGAGCGCGTTCCGGAGGTCCGCTCGGTCTCCGCCGGCCTGGGCTCGCGCGACGTCGCGACCGGCGACCTCGCGTCGGTCTTCGACTGGCTCGACGGGCGGCTCGAGGGTCCGGCGCGCCATGCCGTGCTCGGGATCCGCCACCCGCTCGCGCTGCCGCGCTCGCCGCTCGAGGTCCGCCCGCGGGGCGCGTACAGCGTCCGCGGCCACTCGATCGGCGGACTCGGCTCGGTGACGACGAACAAGCTTCTCGCCTCGCTCGTCGGCGAGCTGTTCGGCAAGTGGGTCCAGGCCTACCCGCGCTACGGCTCGGAGAAGAAGGGGCTGCCTACGACGTTCTTCCTCACGATCGCCGACGAGCCGGTCCGGACGCACGCCGAGCTGCGGCGGGTCGACTTCGTGCCGGTCCACGGCGCCGCCGCGTTCTCCGTGGCCGCCCCGCTCGACGGGCTGGTGGACGGGGGCACGGTCTTCGTCCAGTCGCCGTTCGCGGATCCTGCGGCCATCTGGGCGTCGATCCCCGAGGCCGCCCGGGACGAGATCGAGGCCCGCGACATCCGGGTCGTCGCGCTCGACACGGCCTCGCTCGCGCGCGAGCACTCACCGCGACCGGACCTCGTCGTCCGGATGCAGGGCGTGGCGCTCGCCGGCGTATTCCTCCGGGTCGCCCCGTTCGCGGCCGACGCCGGCCTCGACCGGGCGACGCTCATGGCCGCCGTCCGCCGCCAGCTCGTCCGCTTCTTCGGCAAGCGCGGCGGCTC
>DASTSC010000008.1:0-14804 GCA_035760905.1 Candidatus Limnocylindrales bacterium
CGCGGGGCGTGGTGGAGCGATTCGGCGCCGTCGTCGGTCACCACGACGAGCTCGCCGGTCTGGACGCCGAGCCGTCCGTCGAGCGTGATGACGTTGGGCTGGACGACGAGCATCATCCCCGGTCGCAGCTCGAGGTCAGGCGCCGGGCCATGGGCGGTCGCCGGCGTCCGCAGCACGGGCGGGAGGTAGCCGCCGCCGTAGCCGTGGACGACGTCGTCGCAGACGCTGTAGCCGGCGCGGTCGATGAGCCCCGCGACCGCCTCGATCTCCGCGGCCGTGGCCCCCGGCCGGATCGCGTCGACGATCGCCGCGAACGCCTCGCTCGCGACATCGTGGAGCGCCCGGTATTCGGCCGGCGGCTCGGCATCGACCGCGACCGTCCGCAGGACCTGGCCGGTGTAGCCACCGACGCCGGCGCTCAGCTCGATCATCACCGCGTCGCCGCGCTCGAGCCGTCGGCTCGACCAGTGCTGGGAGGGCACGACTCGGCCGCCGCCGGACATCGGCGCCGCGGCGATGAAGCAGATGCCGTGCTGGCCGCCGAGCCGTTCGTACGCGGCCTCGACGGCGGCGCCGAGCTCGTGCTCGCGGATGCCGGGCCGGGCCGCCTCGACGAGCCCGGTGATCCCGGCGTCGGAGAGCTCGGCGCCGCGCCGCATCCACTCGATCTCGGCCGGGCTCTTGACGAGGCGGTGGCGGCGGAAGCGTGACCCGAGGTCGACGAGCTTGACGTCGCCGAGCGCCGCGGCGAGCCGCGCGTGGGCCTGCCACGGCATCGGCCCGAGCAGGGCGATCCTCCGCAGCGGGCCCCTGGCGCGAAGGTCCTCGGCGACTGTCGCGATCGAGTCCGCGCCGGCCCACTCGACCTCCTCGACCACGGACATGAGCCGTGCCGTCGGGACGTGGTTGTAGAGCTGGACGCGGAGTGCCGGCGGACGGCCGCCGCCGGCGACGAGGTAGCTGTCCTGGCGCGGGGCCCAGGCCGTCAGGTACTGGATGTCCGCCCGGGCGTTCTGGTTGCCGAACACGACCATGACGTCTGCGCCGGCCTCGTCGAGCATTCGCTCGATCGCGTCCCAGCGCCGGGCGTACTCGTCCGACTCGAAGCGCTCGAAGCGGACGTCGAGCGGCGCCTCCGCGGTCGTCATCGGGGCGCCGGTGTGCTCGCCCCGAAGAGGCGCAGGTAGGGCTCGAACGTGTAGTAGGTGCTCGGCGGCGACTTCGGGGCCCGACCGGCGTCCGAGCGGAGCCGGCAGACGGCCTCCATCCCTTCCGCGTCGATGAGGGCTGACGGCGGCCAGCCGCGGACGGGATCGACGAAGGCTCGACGGACGGTCTCGGCGTGGCGGTCCTCGATCTCGTAGCGAGCGGCGAGGAGGCGCCGCACCGCCTCGCCCGGCATCGATCCCGTGTAGAGGTCGGTGAGGGCGGCGACGAGCGCCCGAAGGTAGGCGTCGGCGACGTCGGCGTTCGTCGACAGCCAGCCGGCCAGCGAGCCGCCGCACGAGCCCTGGAGGCGCGGGATCACGTCGGCCTGCTCGCCGAGCACGCGGCAGCCGGATTCGACCGCCAGGAGCGACCACGGCAGCGTGAGCATCGTCGCGCTCGTGCGGCCCTCGATGAGCGCGCCGTACCGCAGCGACGTCGCGCCGAGCGGGTCGAGGCTCACCTCGGATTCGGGGATCGCGGCCGCGCGGAGGATGAGCCGGAGCGTGCTCACGAAGCCGCTCTCGGGGCTGTCGACCGCGACCGAGCGGCCGCGCAGCGCCTCGAGGTCCGGCACTTCGCGCCCGCCGACGAGCGCGAGCGGCCCGCCGGCCCCCCCGATCCAGGCCAGGATCTCGGCGCCGGTCCGATCTCGCCAGGCGATGAAGTTGTCGGGCGCGGAGTGGACGATCGCGAACGTGCCGTCGAGCAGGCCGTTCATGAGCTGGTCGCTGCTCTTGACGGTCGTCAGCCGGACGTCGAGGCCGGTGCGCTCGAAGTGGCCGCGCTCGCTCGCGACGAAGAGCGGCAGCGACGAGGCGCCGGCGAACGTGGCGACTTCGAGGACGGTCGGGCTCATCGGGTGGCGCCCAGCGCCGGCGCGACCGGAAGCGCGTCGGGATCGATGGCCGCCGCGCGGACGCTGGCGAGCGGCGGCTCGCGGAACCCCGCGCCGGTCGCCGCCTCGAGCGCGAGCGCGGCCTCGAGGAGCGTCGCCTCGTGCCAGGGGTGGGCGACGAGCTGGAGCCCGATCGGGAGCGGGATCGCGGCCGCGCCGTCCGCACCCGCCTCGGGCCTCTCATCGGGCGGGGCGGCCGGGATCGAGATCGCCGGCAGGCCGAGGACGTTGAACGGAAGCGTGAGGCGGGTCGTCACCCGGGACTGACCACCGCGAGCGCGCATCGAGACGTTCCCTCCGTCGGTGCCGATCGCGACCTCGTCGGCCCCGATCGGGAATGCCTGGGTCGAGTTCGTGGGCGTCAGGAGCAGGTCGAGGTCGGCCATCGCCGCCGCCGCGAGGCGCCGGATCCGCGCGCGGAGCCGAAGCGCCCGGCGCGCGTCCACGGCGCGGACGAAGTCGTTGGCCAGGATCCGGTTCCGGATGTCGCGGCTCGCGAACCCGTCGGGGTTGGCGAGCGCGAGCGGGAAGAGGAAGTCCTGGGTCTCGCTCTGCAGCCCGGGCAGGACGAGCCCGGCATGCTCGATCTGCGGCAGCTCGACGTCGCGGACCGATGCCCCGAGCCCGGACAGGAGACTCGCCGCGGCTTCGAGCGCCGCGCGAACGGGCGGGGTGGCGTCGTCGAGGAAGAATGCCCGCGGCACGCCGACGCGAAGACCCTCGACGTTCGGCCGAAGCGCGTCGGGATCGACCCGCCAGCCGGCGGGCGCGGGTCGCGACGTGGGGTCCGTCGGCTCGTGGCCGGCGATCGCGGCGAGGAGGATCGCGCTGTCCCGCACGTCGCGCGCGAGCGGCCCGATCGCGTAGAGCGGCGACGTGTTCGCCGGCAGCTCGCCGCGGCGGGGCACGAGGCCGGGCGTCGGCTTCAACCCGACGATGCCGCAGTACGACGCCGGCGTCCGGAGCGAGCCCATCCCGTCGGTGCCGACCGCCCCGAGGGCGAGGCCGGCGCTGACCGCGGCCGCCGACCCGCCGCTCGACCCGCCGGGGACCCGGTCGAGCGCCCAGGGGTTGCGGACAGTTCCCGCCGGCATCCCGGTGCACGTCCCGCCCATCGCCCACTCGTGGAGGTTGCTCTTGCCGAGGACGGTCGCGCCGGCGGCGCGCAGCCGCTCGACAACGGCGGCGTCCTCGTTCGTGACGTTGCCGGCCATGAGCGGCGAGGCGTTCGTCGTCGGCCAGCCGGCCACGGCCAGGCTGTCCTTGATGGCGACGGGGATGCCGTGGAGCGGTCCGCGCCAGCGGCCGTCGGCGATCTCCCGCTCCGCGCCCTCCGCGGCCCGAAGGGCGCCCTCGGCGTCGACGAGGACGTACGACCGAAGGACCGGCTCGAGTCGTTCGATCCGGTCGACCACGGCGCCGGTGACGTCGACCGGTGAGATCGCTCCCGACCGAAGCGCCGGCGCGAGCTCGGCGATCGTCCGGGACGCGAAGTCAGGCATTCCGGTCCGCAGCTCGCTCGGCGGGCTCGGTCGCCGCGGGCGCCTCGGGCTCGACGGCGTCGAGCCCGAGGGCCGCGAGGCGATCGCCGGTGGCGCGGATCCCGCGGACGTACGGGACGAGCTCGTCGACCTCGGCGGATGAGAGGCGATCGCCGAACCGATCGACGATCTCCCGGCGAATGGCCGCGTCCGCATCTCCGTCGTCGGTCGCCGGCGCCTCGCTCGGCGCCTCCCTGACGAACGTCATCGCCGTCAGCCGCGGGCTTCGGTCGACGACGAGGCGGAGGAGGTCGGGTCGGTCGTAGTGGCGGTTCACGAGGTTCGCCCAGGCACCTTCCGCGAGGTCGATGTCCGCGTAGAGGATCCCGTCGCCGCCGGGCTGCGGGCCGGCGAACGGCGCGCCGCGAGGTGCGAAGACCGCCGACGCGGGGTCGCGCGTCGTCGCCTCGAGCAGCGCCCGCTGCTCGTCGGTCGTCGCGAGACGGTCGATCGACGCCTCGCTCGTCGCGCCGGCGACGGACACGACCCAGGCGGTGTTCTGATAGGCGACCGCGCGACCGGTGATCGTCATGAGCTCCGGCATGAGCCGGGGCTTGTTGAAATGCGGCGGCCAGCAGGCGACGTGCAGCCGCGCGCCCATGGCCCGAAGCGCGGCGGTCAGGAGCGGGTTCGTGTTCTCACCGCCGAGGAGGACCGAGAGCGGCCCGAACGGGGTGTCGAAGGTCCGGATGTCCTCGCCGGCGCCGGCGGTGAAGACGATCCGCTCGCCGACGGCGGGCACGATCTTGCGGCGCGTGGCGACCGATCCGTCCGGCGTCGCGACGAGCGCGCTGTCGTAGAGGGCGCTCGAGCGGACATCGGGGCGTTCGACCACGCCGAGGACGACGACGGCCCCGGTCCTCGTCGCTGCGTCGGCGAGCGCATCCGCCTCCGGGCCGGGGATCGTGACCGCCTGGTCGATGAGGGTCGTGCTCAGCGCGATCGAGGTGGGGTGGGTGATCGGGTGGAGGTGGAACCAGACCGGATGTCCGGGCAGGAAGCCCTCGCCGAACGCGACGAGACCCGCTCCCTCGGCTCCAGCCCGCTCGATCAGCTCGACCGCCTTGCGGGTCGTCGCGGCCCGGTCGAGAAAGACGGGCGCGGCCTGTACGGCGGCCACGCGAAGCGGTCTCGACGCTGCTCCCATCTCCGCCGGCCTCGGTTTCAGTACGATGCGTCCGCCGGCCGATGGTATACGAAATGGAGGTCGCTCGATCGTGAAGCTCGGCCTGATGCTCCCGCATTTCGGCCCCGGCGCATCGTACGAGCGGCTGTTCGAGCTGGCTCCCCGACTGGCCGGGTTCGGCATCAACAGCGTCTGGGCCCGCGACCAGATGGGCTTCCGCGGCGGGCTGCCCTGGGAGAAGCCGGGGACCTTCTTCCTCGACCCCGTCGTCGCCCTGGCGACGGTCGCCGCCCGGTCGGACGACCTCCTCATCGGGACGGCGACGCTCACCCCGATCCGGCCGCCGCTCCTCACTGCGCAGGTCGTCGGGGCGCTCTCGTTCGCGTCGCGTGGGCGGTACGTGCTGGGGATCGGGCTCGGCGGCATCCCCCGGCTCTACAGCCTCGCCGGAATCCCGTGGGAGGAGCGCCACGATCGGTTCCGGGAGACGATCGAGGTGATCCGCGCGCTCCAGCACCCGGACGCGTCCTACCACGGCCGGTACGCGTCCTTCGAGCACCTGACGCTCGACCCCGCGCCGCCCGAGGACCTCGAGATCTGGTTCAGCGGCACGAGCCCGGGCGCGATCAGGCTGACCGTCGAATACGCGACCGGCTGGTTCCCCGGCCGTCTGCCGCTGCCCGTCTTCGACCGGCTGCTCGAGCGGCTCGACGCGTCGGGCCACGAGCTCGGCCGCCGCTTCAAGGTCGGTCTCATGCCCCTCGTCTCGATCGACCGCGACCGGGACACCGCCCTCGCCAAGCTGAACGTCGAGGGGATCCTCACCGAGGCGCGGGGCAAGGCGTCATGGCGCTGGATGGGCGAGTTCCGGCGGGCCGAGGACCTCCGCGGGATCGTGATCGCGGGGACCGTCGACGACGCGGTCGACGATCTCCGCGCGCTCGAGGAGCGTGGCGTCGACCAGGTCGTGCTCGACCTCCGCCAGCGGCCCGACGACCTCGAGGAGCTCCTCCGCCTGATCGGGGCGGAGGTCGCGCCGGCCGTCGCCGAGGACCGTTGACGAGGCGCCGGAAGGGGACCGAAACCGGTTGCGGCGCGATCTGCATTTGGTATACATTCCCGGCTCAGCCGGAGTTCGTCGGCATGCCATGGAGTGCCATTCCGGGCACTCTGGAGGAGGGCAAATGGGATCCCGTCTCGGTGCTCATTCCCCAGTAGCCCGGCTCCTCGTCGGGCTGGTCGCGACCATGATGCTGGCGGCCTGTAGCGGCACGCCGGCGGCGACGTCGGCGCCCCCGGCGAGCACGGCCCCCTCGACCGCTCCGTCGACGGCCCCGTCGACCGCGGCAAGCGCAAGCGCTCCGGCGTCCGGTGGCGACGCGCAGGCCCAGATCGCCGCGCTCAAGGCGAAGCTCAACGGCAAGAAGGTCACGATCGGCACGTCGTCCTTCCCGAACGCGTCGATCACCGGCGCCTTCAAGACCGTCGAGTTCCTCAAGTCCGACTTCGGCCTCGACGTCGACTTCAAGCTCCTCGACTCGGATCCGCTCGTCGCGGCCCTCATCAGCGGCCAGGTCGACATCGGGCAGCTCTCGCTCGCCGGTGAGGCGAGCGCGGTTTCGGCCGGCGCGGACCTCATCGGGTTCGGCGGCGACGACCAGAAGAACACGTTCGTCGTGGCCTCGAAGAGCGCCATCACCGACATGGCCCAGCTGAAGGGCAAGCCGTTCGGCGTGACCCAGAACCTGACCCAGATCACCGGCCAGACGGCCCGCAAGTGCCTGCAGCAGGCGAACCTGGACATCGAGAAGGACGTCCAGCTCCTCAAGCTGTCGAACACGGGCGAGACGACGACGGCGATCCAGACCGGCCAGGTGGCCGGCGCCATCTCCGCGACCTTCCGCCTGACGCAGCTCTACCTCAAGGACGGCCAGGACGCCTACACCGTCCTCTGCAAGGGCTGGGAGGCGAACCCGCAGATCAGCTCGATCTGGATGGGCACGAAGACGTGGCTGTCCCAGAACGAGGACATCGCCCTCGCGCTCAACATCGCGTCGCTCGAATCGGCGCGCTGGGCGAAGGCGAACAAGGACGAGTGGATCGCGCTCGCCCAGAAGACGATCGACGGCTACACCGCCGAGGCCGGCGCGATCGACTACCAGACCCTGGTGGTCGACCTCAACAACTGGCCGGTCAACGGAAGCCTCGACCGAGCCCTCTGCGACAGCACCCTCCAGACCTCGTTCGACTTCAAGGTCACCGACAAGCTGTACGCGACGGACGACCTCGTCTCGTTCAAGTACCAGGATCAGGCAGTCCAGATCCTCGGACAGCAGTAGGGTCCAGCGGTGAAGGCCGCGGGCGCCGGGCAGTCCGGCCGCCCGCGGCCTTTCGTCATCGGAGCGACAATGGGGCGATCTTCGACCGCACCGAACCGCGAGCGGCGACCCCTCTGGGCGATCGCCGGGGGTGACCGATGAGCACCACGACCGTGCGCGCGGACGCTGACGGAGGACCGGTCGCGATTCCCGCGCCGACGACCCGACGCTGGCCCGTGTCGCGCGAGTGGGTCGTGCGCATCGTCGCCGCCATCGTCTTCTTCAGCGTCTGGCAGCTGCTCGGCACGATCCTGCCCCGGGTCATCTTCGCCTCCCCGGGCCGGACGGCGGACGCCCTCGTCACGCTGACGACATCGGGCGAGCTGTGGGCCGTCTGGGCCGAGAGCCTCGGGATCATGGTCGTCGCGCTCGTCTTCGCGTCGACGAGCGGGATCTTCCTCGGCCTCCTGTTCGGGCGCTTCCGGTCGGTCGACCGGCTGTTCGAGCCTGTGACCACCGCCCTCTTCATGACGCCGCGGGTCGCGCTGCTGCCCCTGATCGCCCTGTGGCTGGGCTACCAGGACCCGGCCAAGATCGTCCTCATCTTCCTGTTCAGCTTCTTCGAGATCTTCTTCACGGTCCGCAACGGCGTCCGCACCATCGACGCCGAGTTCGTCGAGGTCGCTCGTTCGTACTGCATCCCCGAGCAGGTCATGCTCCGAAAGGTCATCCTGCCGGCCGCCATCCCGTACGTCATCACCGGGCTCCGGCTCGGGCTCCTCCACGGAATGGTCGGCGTCGTCGTCGCCGGCTTCCTGCTCGAGAACAACGGGATCGGCGGCTTCATCTTCAACGCCGGCGGCAGCTTCCACATTCCGCAGCTGTTCGCCTCGCTGCTCACGGTCGCCGCCGTCGGCATCGCGATCTCGGTCGGCATTCGGATGCTCGAACGGGCGGTCACGCCCTGGAAGGTCGAGGCGGCGTGACGGCGGTTCGGGCCCGCGTCGCGGCGTCGCCCAATCTGCGGATCCGGCTGCTCCAGGCGACCGGCGCGATCGTCTTTCTCGTCGCCTGGGAGCTGGCCGGGGCCGTCGCGCCCGACTTCTACTCCCAGCCGACGCGGATCCTCGCGGACTTCGGGCCGCTCGTGACGCAGAAGGAGCTCTTCACCCTCGTCTGGGACTCGACGTACTCGCTCCTCATCGGGCTGGCGATCTCGCTCGTGGTCGGGGTCACGATCGGCATGCTCGTCGGGCGGTATCGGCTGTTCGCGGTGGCCGTCGAGCCGTACCTCGCCGCCTACTACTCGATCCCGCGCATCGCGTTCGTGCCGCTCATGGTGGTCTGGTTCGGCATCGAGCGTGAGTTCGTCATCGCCAGCGTCGTCGCCGCGACCACCGCGCTCCTGATCATCGCCACGTCGGACGGCGTCCGGAACAGCCGGAGCACCTTCGACGAGGTCGCCCGGTCGTTCCGGATCTCGGGCCGCCAGATGTTCACGAAGATCCTGCTGCCGGGCTCGATCCCGTTCATCGCGACGGGCATGCGCCTGGGTGTCCAGCGGGCGCTCGTGGGCGTGATCATCGCCGAGTACCTCGTCGGGCTGCCGGGCGTCGGCGAGCTCCTCCGGGCCGCCCGGATCACCCTCAACACCGATCGGATCTTCTCGAGCGCGATCGTCTGCACGGTGATGGGCGTCGTGCTCGTGCTCCTCACCGGGTTCGTCGAGCGCCGCTTCTCCCGGTGGCGCCCGACCGTGTTCTAGCGCCGCCGCCGGGATCGTCGCCCGATCCCGCCACCAGAGAGCGAAAGAGGACCGGCCGTGGATTCGAGCGCCCAGACGTGGACCAGCCCGCTCGCCCGAACCGAGCGCGGCATGTCGTTCGGTGTGCTGATGCCGCACTTCGGGACGCACGCCAGCGCCGCCCGGGTCCTCGACGGCGCACGGACGATCGAGCGGCTCGGCTTCGACGCGGCGTGGTGCCGGGACCACCTCCTGTGGCACCCCCACGGGCACGAGGAGAGCGCCGACGTCACGTTCCTCGAGCCCCTCGTCACCCTCGCCGCGGTCGGCGCCGTCACGAGCCGGATCGTCGTCGGGACGTCCGTCCTCATCCCGGTCCGATCGCCGCTCCGGCTGGCCCAGGAGTTCGCGACGCTCGGCCACCTGACGGGCGGGCGGGTCCACGTCGGCATCGGCGCGGGCCACGAGGTCGCGGAGCTCGTCGCGTCGGGAGTCGACCCCGCCCGGCGTCGCCAGACGGTGATCGAGACCGTCGAGCTCGTCCGGCGCCTGTGGGCCGAGGACCACGTCTCGTTCGACGGCGAGATCTTCCGCTTCGAGGACATCACGATCCGGCCCCAGCCCCGGACGCAGTTCCCGATCCTGTTCGGCGGCCCGTCCAGGTCGGCCGTGCGGATCGCCGCGGGCCACTGCGACGGCTGGATCGCCGGCATCGTCCCGCTGACGACGCTCGACACGCGCCTCGCGCTCCTCCGCGAGGTCCAGGCGGAGTCGGGCCGGCGGCTCATCCTCAACGCGGTGCCGCGAATGCGGATCGGCCGCGATCGCGAATCCGTCCGGTCAGGGCTGAACGTCGGCCGGATGTTCCACGAGATGACGGGCAACTGGCTGCCACGGCCGGGCGGCTACGAGACGCTCGACGACGTCCGGGGCGCGTTCTTCGCGGGCGAGCCCGGCGACATCGTCGAGGCGGTCCTCGAGTACGACCGGCGCGGGTTCGACCACTTCGTCTTCGATCTGCGCGACCAGTTCGATCGGTTCGAGGAGAGCCTCGAGCTGATCGCCGAGCGGGTCATTCCGGAGGTTCGAGCGGCGACGGTCGGCCTCGCTGTCGGCTGAGTTCACAGGAGGCGCGAGATGGCAGGCTTCTACGACGCATGGCTGAAGACCGGCGACGAGCTCGCCGAGGCGATGCGGAGCTCCCCCGGCGTGTCGCACGACGCCGACCGGCCGTGGGAGGAGAGCCGCCAGGACGCGAAGGTGAAGCTCATGCTCGCCGACGAGCTCGGCTTCCCGATGATGGGCGGGGTCGTCCTCAAGGCGGAGATCCCCGTCGGCGCCCATACCGGCCGTCACGTCCACGGCGAGGAGGCGATCTTCGTCGTCTCCGGTGCCGGCTTCGTCGACATCGGCGGCCATCGCTTCGACGTCCGCGCCGGCAGCGCGGTCCACGTCCCGTACCGGGCCGACCACCGGCTGGTGAACACGGGCGCGGAGCCGCTCCTGTACGTGTCCGCGCTCGCCTTTCCGCTCGAACGGTTCGTCAAGCTCGCCTCGCTCGAACAGCTCGAGGACTGGGGACCGAACACGCCGGCCGATCTCGCGCTTCCGGCCGAGGCCGGCCACAGCCTGCCGACGGGTCGGCGCGTGATCATCCATCTCGACGAGGCGCCGACCGAACCCGGTGACGAGCCGACCGCGTCGCTCGCCGCGTACAGGAACCAGCACTACAACGTCCGCTACCTCCAGATGCGCCCGAACGGCTTCTCGTGGCCGAGCGAGGTGGCGATGACCCACGTGTTCGAGGAGCCGGCCGGCTACCACGCCGGCAGGCACCAGCACCTCGAGGCCGTCCTCTACGTCCTCGACGGCGACGGCTACAGCGAGGTCGACGGGGTCGAGGAGCGCTGGGCCGCCGGCGACGTCCTCCATGTGCCGCCGTCGTTCGCCGTCCACGAGCACTACAACCTCGGCGAGCACAGCTACCGCCTGCTCCGGATCCAGTTCGGGATCCGCTACTTCTTCACCGACATCTGGCCGGAGGGCTACACGCCGCGGCGGATCCTCGACGAGGAGGGCCGGCCCATCGAGGCCGGCTGGATCGACCCGAAGCGGGCCGCGGCCGGGAGTGCCGGCTGATGGCGGCGGTGGCGCCGGCACGGGCACGCGTCTGGGACCGCTACCTGACCGAGCAGGACAAGGCGGCCGTCGCCGCCCATCCCGCGCCTCGCAAGGGCGCCGGCGAGCGACCCGTCCTCATCATGTGCGACCTGTACCGGGCCGCCTTCGGCGATCGCCCGCTGCCGCTCCTCGAGTCGATGGAGCGCTGGCCCTCGTCGTGCGGGCTCGCGGCGTGGGAGGCGCTGCCGCACGCGCGTCGCGCGCTCGAGGCCGCCCGCTCGGCCGGGATCCCGGTCGTCCACCTGACCGGTCGAACCGACCTGCCCGGCTGGGGCGTGAAGACGCCCCGAACCGCGTCGCGCATCCCGGCCGACCCGGAGCGCTACCGGATCATGGACCAGGTGGCGCCGATCGATGGCGAGCCCGTCATCACGAAGGTCGCGCCGAGCGGCTTCGCCGGGACGCCGCTGCTCCAGTACCTGGGCCACCTCCGAGCCGACACCGTCGTGATCGTCGGCGAGTCGACGAGCGGCTGTGTTCGGGCGACCGCCGTCGACGCCCGGGCCAACCGGCTGTCGGTCCTGATCCCGGAGGAGGCGGTGTTCGACCGCCACGAGGCGCCGCACGCGATCACGCTCTTCGACCTCGACCAGAAGTACGCCGACGTCGTCCCGCTCGACGAGGCGGTGGCGTACCTCGAGGGGGTTCGCCGCCGCTGACCGGCGGGCCACGCCCGGGCCGAACCTGCTCGTCCACCTCCGGGCCGATCAGGCCTCCTTCCGTTCGGCCATCAGGCGCTCGTGCTCGACGGCCCGCTTGGCCCGATCGGTTCGCATCTGGGTCGCGCCGGGCAGGAAGAGCGCCGTGACGAGACAGAGCACGATCATCCCGGCGCTGATGAGGAAGCCCGTCCCGTAGGCGTCCTCGAGCCGAGCCGCGAGGACAGGATCGCCGGCCGGGGTCAGCGCTCCGGCCTGGGCCACGACCACCGCGGTCACGGCGGCCAGACCGAACGAGCCCGAGACCTGTCGAACCGTCGAGCGAAGGGCCGAGCCGCGGGCGAGCAGCGCCTGTGGCAGCACGTTGAGCCCGGCGAGCGTGTTCGGAGGGAGGGCCATCGAGTTGCCGAAGCCCTGCAGCGTGACCATCGCGAGGACGGCGACGAGCGGTGTGTCGACACGGACCTGCGACAGGAGCAGCGTCGAGACCGCGACGCAGGTCAGGCCGACGAGCACGGGCGGACGGGCGCCGATCCGGTCCGCGAGCTGGCCCCCCAGCGGGCCGGCGACGGCCGCGGCGAGCGCCGCCGGGGTGAGGACGATGCCGACCTCGAGCGGGCTCAGGCCGCGGAGGGCCTCGAGCTCGAGCGGGACGAGGACGAGCACCGTCAGCTGGGCGATGACGAGGCCGCCGACGACAGCGAGCGTGATCGAGAAGCCCGGGATGGCGAACATGCGGACGTCGATGAGCGGCTCGTCCCGCCGGAGCTCGTGGAACGTGAAGACGGCGAGGGAGGTCGCGGCCACGGCGAACAGGCCCACCGTCGGCGGCGCGAGCCAGCCCCAGTCGTTGGCCTCGGAGAGCGCGAGCAGGCCGGTCACGAGCCCGAGCGCGATGAGGGCGAACCCGAGCCGGTCGAAGGGCCGCGGCTGGCGGAACCCGGCGAAGCGAAGGACTCGCCAGCCGACGATCAGGCCGACGACGCCGATCGGTCCGTTCACGAGGAAGAGCAGTCGCCAGTCCCAATGGGTCACGATGAAGCCGCCGAGGACCGGGCCGACGGCCGGCGCGGCGGCGATCCCGAGGCTCCACATGCCCATCGCCATGCCCCGCCGGTCCACCGGGAAGTGCTCGAAGATCATCGTCCGGCCGACCGGGAAGATCGTCCCCCCGCCCAGCCCCTGGACGATCCGGGCGAGGACGAGGAAGGCGAGGTTCGGCGCCAGGGCACAGAGGAGGGAGCCGGCCGTGAACACGGTCAGGCCGCCGAGAAAGACACCCTTGCGGCCGATGCGATCGGCGAGCCAACCCGTCGCCGGCTGGACCATGCCCAGGGCAAGCAGGTAGGCCGTGATGACCCACTCGATGCCGCCCGAGGCCTGCAGCTCGATGCCGATCTGTGGCAGCGCGATCGCCACGATCGTCTGGTCGAGCGCGACCATGAACGTGCCGATGAGCACCGCACCGAGGGAGGACCACTGCTCCCGGCCGATCGTCGAGGGGCTCGCGCCTGGCATGCCCGCTAGTGTCGCGGTTCGGCGAGGGCGGCGCCTCTCGAGCGGGAACGCGAGCGCGGAACGTCGATTTTCGTATACATTGCTGACGCCGATGCCAGATCGCAGCTGCGTCCCCGCTGCACGGTCTCCCGGAGCGAGGATCACGGGGTGAGCGACACGTACCCGACCGTCCGCGTCGCCGCGGCGCAGCTGGCGCCGGTCTTTCTCGACCGCGAGGCGACGATCGAAAAGGCCTGCGCCGCAATCCGCGAGGCCGGCCGCAACGGCGCCCGGATCATCGGCTTCCCCGAGGGCTACGTGCCCGCGCACCCGCTCTGGTTCCACTTCCACGCGGCCACGAGCCCCGTCTCGATGCGCCTGTCGCGGGAGCTCTTCGACAATGCCGTCGTCGTCCCGAGCCCCGAGACCGACGCCCTCTGCGCGGCCGCCCGCGAGGCCGACTGTCACGTCGTCATCGGCATCTGCGAGAAGACGGCCTCGAGCATGGGCACGATGTACAACTCGCTGCTCGTCATCGCCCGGGACGGCACGATCGAGGGCGCCCGCCGCAAGATCGTGCCGACGGTGGGGGAGCGGATCGTCCATAGCGCCGGTTCGGGCGACAGCGTCCGGGTCTTTCCGACCGAGTTCGGCGCGGTCAGCGGCTTGATGTGCGGCGAGAACTCGAACCCGCTTCTGACCTACACGATGCAGGCCCTCTCGGCTCGGGTCCACGTCGCGAGCTGGCCGAGCTTCTTCAACCGGAGCGTGGACATGCAGGCGATCGCCGAGGTCGCGGGCAAGGCGATCGCGTACCAGAACTCGTGCTTCGTCCTCAACGTGATCGGGGCAGTGTCGCCGGAGATGATCGAGCGGCTGCCGGCGACGGACGAGGACCGCGAGCACATCGAGACGGCGGCGACGAGGGGCGGGACCGCGATCTACGCCCCCGGTGGGCGGGTCCTCGCCGGGCCGCTCCCTGGCGGCGAGGGGATCCTCTACGCCGACGCGGACATCGGCGCGATCGTCCCCCGCAAGATCGTCCACGACTACGCCGGCGACTACCAGCGCTTCGACATCTTCCAGCTCGCGGTCAACGTCGCGCCGGGCGGGCCGTCGATCCGGGTCGGCGCGCCCGAGCCGGAGCCGACGCCGGGCCCGAGCTGGCTGCTCGTCGATGGCGGCCCCGTCCGCGACCGGCCCGCCGACCGGCCCGCGCTCGCCCCCGGCGAGGGCGAGGGCAGGGGAGAGTAGGCCCGGATGCCCACGTTCGGAACGCCGGTCAAGCGCGTCGAGGATCCCCGCCTGCTCGTCGGTGATGGCGAGTACGTCGACGACGTCCGCCAGCCCGGTGCGCTCCACGTCGCGATCGTCCGGGCGGTCTACGCCCATGCCCGGATCACGGCCATCCGGACCGACGCGGCAGCGGCGATGGCAGGCGTCGTCGCCGTCGAGACAGCCGAGACGCTCGGCGCCCTCAACGGTCCCTTCCCGCACCCGACCTGGTTCCCGCCGGCGAAGGCCCTCCAGGACGTCGTCCATCCGATGCTCCGGCCCGAGGTCATCCGGCTGCTCGCCGCGGACAAGGTCCGCTACGTCGGCGAGCCGGTCGCGGCGGTCGTCGCGACGAGCCC
>DASTSC010000009.1:0-2200 GCA_035760905.1 Candidatus Limnocylindrales bacterium
CCGGATCGTCAGCTCGATCGAATCCGGGCGAACGCGCGAGACCGAGATCGGCAGCGGCGGGAACGCCGGCAGCTCGACCATGACGAACTGCCCGGGCCGCGTGGCGAGCAGGGCGTCCGAACCGTCGAGGACGAGCGTCGCGACGTCCGCGGTCTCCTGGCGCCGCTCGCGGAGGCGGGCGACCGACATCCGCGCCGGCGACCCGGCGATCGCGGCGGGCAGCGTCCGCGGCAGCATCCGCTCGAGCGGGGGCGCGATCGCCGCGAGCTCCGCCCGGACGTCGATCCCGACCGGGCACCAGGCGATGCAGCGGCCGCAGCCGACGCAGCCGAACGAGCCGAACTGCTCGACCCAGGTGCCGAACTTGTGGGTCAGCCACTGGCGGTAGCGGTCCTGTGGCCGGCTCCGGAAGCTGCCGCCGGCGACCTTGGCGAAGCCCGGGTTGAAGCAGGAATCCCACGTCCGCTCGGAGACGGAGTCGGTTCCCGCCAGGTCCGATCGCTGGACGACGCTCGTGCAGAAGCAGGTCGGGCAGACGAGCGTGCAGTTCGCGCACGAGAGGCAGCGCTCGGCGATCTCGGCCCAGCGCGGGCTGTCGTGGCTCGCGATGAGTCGTTCGGCGAGGCCCTCGGTCGAGATCGGGTTGCCGATCGACGCGGCCGTGTCGGCCACCGCCCGGCGCGCGGTCTCGCGCTCCTCGTCGGTGGCGGCGCGGGTCGGAACCTGCTCGAGGAGCGCGGCCCCGCGGGGCGAGCCGATCCGGACGACGAACCCGTCGTCGAGCTCGGTCAGCGCGAGGTCGAACCCGGCCCGGGCGTCCGGACCGGTGTCCATCGATGTGCAGAAGCAGGTCGACTGCGCGACGCTGCACTCGACCGCGACGATCAGCTGATCCCGGCGGCGGGCCCGGTAGTCGTCGTCGACGAAGGGGCCGCCGAGCAGCACCCGGTCCTGGACGGCGAGCGCGGCCAGGTCGCACGGCCGGAGGCCGATGAACGCGACCGGGCCGGCGTCCGGTTCGACGGCCTCGAACGAGGTCTGACCGGCGGCGTCGCGGCGCGCCCGGAGAAGCGGCACCGCCGGCGGGAAGGTCCAGCGCTTCGCGCTCGTCGGGCCGACCGCGTAGCCGAACGCGCGGTCACCGTCGCCCGTGCCGAGGCGGTAGCCGCCCGGCACCGCCTCGGCCGACCGACCGATCGGCAGCTCCTCGACGGTCTCGATCGGCCCGAGGCCGATGACGCCGTCCTCGACCACCGGCCCGATGAGGGTCCGGCCGTCCGCGCGGAGCGCATCGATGAGCGCCGCGAGACTGCCGCGGTCGAGGAAGCGAGGCCCGCTCCCGGCGTCGCGGAGATCGACGCGGATCGCGTCCGACGGCGTCGTTGGCGCGATCGGCAGGCGCTCCGCGGTCACCACGGCGCCACCTCGTTCGGCTGGCGCGACGCGAACAGGTCGAGGAGCTGGAGCCGGGTCGCGGTCAGGCGGCGGCTCGCGGCCTGGAGGACTCGCGGGTAGAGGCTCGCGGCGAGCGAGTGATCCGTCCGCAGCCGCTCCCGGAGGCGTTCCGCGTCGAACGCGAGCAGCGCCACGGGTTCGACGGCCACCGCGGTGGCCGTGGACCGGTGCGGTGGGACGAGCGCCGACCAGCCGAGGACGTCGCCCGTCTCGACCGTGAGGATCGTGACGTTGCCGCGCTCTGGGACGAGCATCCGCAGGGCGACGCGGCCGCTCAGGACGATCGCGAACGTCCGGCAGGGCTCGCCCTCGGCGAAGAGGATCCCGTTTGCGGGCAGCCGCATGACGGTCGCGAGCTCCGCGAGGCGGACCTGGGTGTCCGGCGCGAGGGCGGCGCCGAACCAGCTTCGATCGAGCGCGGCGAGGGTCTCCCCCGCCGGCGCAGTCGCCGTCGTCGTCTCGGGCATCGCTCCAGTCCTCACGCCTGCGACCGAGTCGCGTCCATCGCGACGGTATCGACGCCACGGAGCCGCCCGGCAGGGCCGGTCGTCAGCGTTCGGGGGGCCGCTCGGCCCGGCCCGTCGGCCTCCCCCACCGACGCGGCCCTAGCATTCCGCCATGCGCGCGGCCGTCCTCCACGAACCCCGCCCGATCGCCGATGCGCCACTGCGCATCGAGGACCGCCCGGACCCCGAGCCCGGTTCCGGCGAGCTCCGGCTCCGGGTCGCAGCGTGCGCCGTCTGCC
>DASTSC010000010.1:0-2917 GCA_035760905.1 Candidatus Limnocylindrales bacterium
GGAAGAGGCCGGCGCCGATCGCGCCGATTCCGGCGACGACGTAGAGGGTCGTCAGCCACGTCCGTCCGTGGGCCCGGCCGAACAGGACGCCGCCGGCGACGTTGAGCGCGCCGACGCCGATGAGCATGACGTTGAACAGGACGGCAGTCTCGCCGATCACGCCGAGGTCGCTGATCGCGCCGCCGGCGTAGTCGTAGGTCGGCGCGATCGACGCGAGGAGCATGATCCCGGTGAGGAATCCGGCGCCGACGACGACGAACGCGGCGCCTGCCGCCCGAATGCCGTGGATCCCGACGCGCCTTCCCTCGGCCGGGCTCGTTCTCGTCTCCATGGTCTGGGTCGCCATCGCGGGCCTCCCGTTCTGCCGCCCTTGCCCCAACGCTCGCGTTCGTCGCCCCCGCGGGGTAGGGCCGAATGCCCCGAACCAACCAGCCGTTCGGGACCGGTCTCGCAGCGGGCCGTTGGCGGGTAGCCCCTTCCGTTGGCGGGAAGCCCTTCCCGGCGGCGACTTCACTGGGACCGAAATAACGGCGGCAAGTGGGGCCACAAGGGGCGCCACGGGCACCCCCACCGGCACCCTCCTGCGGGACGACCGGTCGCCCCGAGCGCGCGAGCCCACGCAAAGCGGGCTTCGGGCGTTGCCAGTGCACGATATTTCACTGGGAGTGAAATCGAGGGCGACAAGGCTCGAGCGAAGCCGGCGGGGCCGGCAGGCGGCAGGCGGCTGGCCGGCAGGCAGCCGGCAAACCCGAGCAGGCGGCCGGCGGGCCGGCGCTCGGGCGCGCGCGTGCGATCCGGGACCTGGGCGACGGCCCCAAAGACGGGGCGACGGCCCCAACGGACACGAAGAAGGCCCGGCGCCTTCGCGCCGGGCCCTCCTGCTGCGACGGACGAGGGTCAGTGCGGCGGGAGCCTCACGAGCTCCGCCTGGGCGGCGCCGGACGGGTCGTCGAGCGTGACGATCATCCAGCCCCTGGTCTTGCTGGTCTGGGCGGCCGGTCGGTTGAACGACAGGCCGATCGTGGCCGAGTCGCCCGGATCGAGCGCCTCGAACGCGCCGGTCGAGACCGCCGGATGCCAGGCGTTGAAGAAGCCGGCGGCGGTCGCGTCGGTGGCCGGGCCGTCACGGTCGAACGACGCGACGGCATAGGCGAACGACGGATGCGCGGCCGACAGGCCGAGCTCGCTGGCCAGCGCCGGCAGCTCCATCGTCGACGTGTTCATGGGCGCGTCGGCGACCCAGGCGTCGATGATGTTGAAGTCGGCATCGGTGGTGAGCGCGACGTACTGGCCGTTGTCGTCGCCGGCGGTGACGAGGCCGAAGTCGATCCCGATCACGTAGGCGTCGGCCGAGCCGTCGCCGTTCGTGTCGAGCGGGATGTCGACCTCCATCACGTCCGGCGTCGACCAGGCGTGGTGCATGTTCACGGCGAAGATGAGCGCGCGGTCGTCGGCCGAGCCGCCGAGCGCCGCACCCGGGAGCGACTGGACGCCGGCGGCCCGCACGTCGACGTAGCGGTCGGAATCCTGGGGGTCGGCGATGTTCCAGGCGTACACGTCGGCGTTGCCCGCGTGGATCCCGGAGTTCGTCACGACGACGCTGGTCGCCTTGTTTCCGGCGCCTGCCGTCGGGTGCGTCCCGCTCGCCTTGCTCGCGTCGACGTCGGAGATGCCGCGCGGCGCGACGAGGAACGGGACCCGGAGCTGGTAGACGCCCGCGCCGGTGCTGGCCGGCGTGGCGAGGACGACGCCCCGGATCGTGACGATGGTGCCGAAGGTCGAGGTCTCGGCCGCCGGCAGCGCGGCGACCTGCGCCGCGGACAGCGAGAGCGTGACCTGGACGGTCCGGGTCCCGCCTGCGGGGACCGTGACGCTCGACGGCGAGGCCGAGATCGCGGCGCCGAGGGCGCTCCCGTTGAACTGGCTGGTGATCTGGTAGGTGAGCGCCGACGAGCCGGTGTTCTCGATCGTCATCGGCAGGCTCTCGCTGTAGGCGGACCCGAGCTGTTCGGCCCCGTAGCTCAGCGTGCTCTGGCCGTTGCCGGCGAGGATGTCGGCCTTCGTGTCGATCGCCCGCTGAACCTGGACGACGCCGGCCCCCGACAGCCGCACGTTGTACGACTTGTCGAGGCTCGGGTCGGCCGTGTTCATGATCGCGGCCTTGATCCGCTCGGTGCTCCAGTCCGGGTGGGCCTGGGTGATGAGCGCGGCCGCGCCCGCCGTCATCGGCGAGGCTTGCGAGGTGCCGGAGATCGTCGCGGCGTCCCAGCCCGTGCCGACGCCCGTCGAGAGGACGGCCACGCCCGGCGCGGTCACGTCGGGCTTCGCGGCACTGTCGCCGTTGCGCGGGCCGCCCGAGGTGAACGACGCGAGCCGCTGGTAGCCGGGATTGGCGATATCCGTATGGGTGAGGGTGACGTTCCCGCCGTCGGCCGCCACGAGGGCCTGGGCCGCGGCCGCGGTCCCCGGGGCGCCGAAGAACGGGATCGTGACGTCGAACGGCTCGCCGGTGTCGGGGTTCGAGGTGATCGTGCCCTCCATCGGCGGGTAGGCCGCGTCGGTGTTGATCATGACGACGGCCGCCGCGCCGGCCTGCTGGCCGTAGATCGCGCGGGCGACGCGGGCGCACGTGCCGCGCAGCGTCACGACGAGGGCGCCGGTCACGCCGGTGTACTCCTTCGGGTCGCAGCCGAGCGACACGCCGCCGCTCGCATCACGGAGGACCTTGACCGGGAGCGTTTGGCCCTCGGGGAAGGGAGCCTCGTTCGAGTCCTGAAGGTCGACCGTGCCGGCGGTGTTGCTGAACACGGCGTGCGCGCCCGGAACCGTGGCCCGGGACGCGTCGAGCGCGGCGACCGAGATCGCCCGGTCGGCGCTGGCCGGCGTGCCGGTCACGTACGCGCCCGAGCCCTCGTTG
>DASTSC010000011.1:0-4208 GCA_035760905.1 Candidatus Limnocylindrales bacterium
CGCGAGCTCGAGGTCGAGGCCGACCTCCGCCCGGACGGCAGCCGCGAACACCTCGTCGGCCGACCGGCCGTCGGTGAACCGGGTGAGGGCCTCGAACCCGACGGTGGCGCCCGATTCGAGGGCGACGATCGGCTGGAAGACCGGCTCGAAGGCGCCGGAGGCGATGATCGCCGAGATCTCCTCGCGCGCCCGGCTGCGTAGCCGGCGCTCGCGAAGACCGGGTCCAAGCAGCTGTCCGCAGATCGCCGCGAACTCGGCGAGCGCCGTGAGCCGCTCGGAGAGCCGGTTCACGTCGACCCCCGGGGCGCCGACGACGAGGATGCCGACCCGCTTGCCCTCGTGAACGATCGCGCTGTAGGAGAGAGCGCGCACCCCGGCCCCCGCGAGCGCCGCCCGATGCGGGTTCGGGTCGGCGGGGTTCACGGCATCGACCCAGGGACCGGCGGCGGTCCGCTCGTCGAGGAGACGCGCCCGGTCGGGCTCGATGAGGCCTCGCATCGTTGGTGCCGGCCGACCGTCGATTCGGCTTGCGAGGAACGCGAGACGATCCGCGCTTTCCCAGCCGAGGACGACGGCATGGCCAAAGCCGGTCCGGCTGATCTCCGTGCAGATCGCGTCGGCGGTCTCCTCGACCGTCGCCCCCGGGCGGAGCGAACGGAGGGCGTCGACGACGAGGGCGCGCTCGTGGCGAAGCCGCTCGAGCCGACCCTCGGTCGCGCGTTGCTTCGTCACGTCGCGCTCGACGACCGAGGCGCCGACCACGGAGCCGGCTCCGTCGCGAAGGGGCGAGATGACGACCGAGAGCGTCAACGGACTCCCGTTTCTCCGAACCCGGCTCGCGTCGAGCGGCCCGACGCGCTCACCTCGGGCGATGCGCCCGAGGCGCTGCCGGATGAGGCCGTGCTCCGACCGGGCCGTGAACGAGAAGACGGGTCGGCCCAGGACCTCGCCGGTGGTCCAGCCGTAGATCCGTTCGGCGGCCGCGTTCCAGCTCAGGACCGTGCCGTCGAGCGACGTCGCGTAGATGGCGTCACCGGCTGTCTCGACGATCGCCGCGAGGCGCTCGCGAGCCGAGGCCGCCTCGCGCTCGGCCGTGATGTCCTCGATCGCGCCGTCGTACCAGCGTGGGTTGCCGGCCGTGTCCCGGCTGACGCGCGTCCCGATCCGCGCCCAGACGGTCGACCCGTCGAGTCGCCGCAGCGGAAGCTCCACCCGGAGCTGGCCGCGTGCGTTCGCCGCCTCGACCAGTCGGAGGCGGTCGGCAGGATCGGCGTAGACGGCCAGGACCGGCGTCGCGAGGAGCGCCTCGCGGCTCGGATAGCCGAGCATCTTCGCGTAGGCGTCGTTGACCTCGAGGAAGCGCCCGTCGACCGAGACGCGGGCGATTCCGACCGGGACGTCGGCCACGAGGTCCTCGTAACGCCGGCTGGCCGCGCGGGTCGCCCGCTGGCTCGCCCAGGTCAGGGCGACGAGAAGCGACGACGCCGTCAGCAGGCCGGTGGCCGAGCCGACCGCCTCAGCGATCGGCCGTCCGCCGTTGTCGAGCGCGCCGAGGATGGGCAAGGACGCCGTGACCGCGACCGTCGCCGCCGCGAAGGCCACCGTCGCGATGCCTTCGAGGTGTGGCAGCAGGACGAGGAACATGATCGGGGCGCCGAGCTCGACACCTGCCTCGGCCGGGTAGATGACGGCGAGGAGTGGCGTCGCGACGAGGATCGCGCCGGCCGTCAGTCGGGCGGCCGCCGCGGACCGACCCTCGTGGCGCGCCCGGGCGGCGACGCCGAACGTGGCCGCCAGCGCGAGGAGGATGACCGCCGTGGGCGGGGCGGTCGGGCTGCCGCTTCCGGCGGCGACGACCTCGGCCAGGCCGATCGCGAGCGACGCGACGGCGAGGACGGCATGGACCGGGATGGCACCCGGGTTGAGATGGCGGAGCGGGTCGGTGGACACGGGACGTTCGTGGCCTCATGACGGGTCGATCGGCGATCTGCCCTTCGAGCATCCGGGTGTTGATCGAACTTGACCACGGGCCGCGAGGCACCGCCACCCTGCCGAACGGCCCGGGTGGAATGGCCCCCGCCCGATCAGCTCACGACAACGTGGTGCGGCCGGGCACCGCGCCGGCCGACCGGGAGACGGATCCGAGGGCGAGTCGGCCAGCCCAGGCGCGAGTCGGCGATGTCCGGCTCGCGCCCGTACCCTCCTTGCACACACGGAGGCGATGTCATGCGCGCGATCGTGGTGACAGACAGGGCCGCGGGCACGGCCGGGATGAAGCTCGTCGAGCGTCCCGCGCCGAGTCCGGCGATCAACGACGTGGTCGTCGAGGTTCATGCGGCGGGTTTCGTCCCGACCGAGGTGGGCTGGCCGTCGACCTGGACCGATCGTGCCGGTCATGATCGACCGCCTTCCGTCCTCGGGCACGAGCTGGCCGGAGTGGTCACGGCCCTCGGCTACGGCACGACCGGGCTGTCGCTCGGGCAACGGGTGTTCGGGATCTCGGACTGGCATCGTGACGGCACGCTCGCGGAGCACGTGGCGGTCGAGGCGCGCAACCTCGCACCGCTGCCCGGCGACGTCGACTACACGGTGGGCGCCAGCCTGCCGATCTCGGGCCTCACCGCCTGGCAGGGCCTCTTCGACCAAGGCCGGCTCCGGGCCGGCCAGAGCGTCCTCGCGCACGGCGCGGCGGGTGCCGTCGGAACGATGGTCACCCAGCTCGCCCGCGAGGCCGGCGCCTGGGTCATCGGCACGGGACGTGCCGCGGACCGTCAGAAGGCGCTCGACTTCGGCTCACACGAGTTCGTCGACCTCGACAACGACAGCCTCGAGGACGTCGGCGAGGTCGATCTCGTCTTCGACGTCATCGGCGGCGACATCCAGAAGCGCTCGGCACGGCTCATTCGGGCCGGTGGAACCCTCGTGACCGTCACCGGCCCGGCCGAGGCGCGTCCCGAGGACGGCCTCGCGATCGACTTCGTCGTCGAGTCCGATCGCTCCCAGCTGAACGAGATCGCCCAGCGCGTGCGTGACGGCCGGCTGCGCACGAACGTCGGTCTCGTCGCGGCCCTCGATGACGCCGTCGCCGCGCTCAATCCGACCGAGCGCCGCACGGGAAAGACCGTCATCCGTGTTCGTGCCTAGACTTGCCGGCGCGATGGTTCGACTCGAGACGATGAACGTGATCGCCCCCGGGCTCACGTCGCTGGTGGTGGCGGCCAGCGACGGCCCGGCTGGATGAGGGTCGGATACCCGACTGATCGGGGCGGAGCGGCCGCCACGCGACACGTTTCCGGCGCCGGCTACTGATGGACGGCTGGCTCGCCGGCGGGATCTTCCTCGTCGCGTACGCGCTCATCGCGTCCGAGCGCGTCGACCGGACGCTGGTCGCGCTTCTCGGCGGCCTGCTCGTCATCGCCCTCGGGATCATCGACCAGCACGCGGCCTTCGAGGCGATCGACCTCAACGTCATCTTCCTGCTCGCCGGGATGATGATCCTCGCGGGCGGGCTCGCTCAGACCGGGTTCTTCGAGGCCGTCGCGCTGCATGCCGTCCGCCTCTCGCGCGGCGAGCCGTTCCGACTGCTCGTCCTCCTCGCCGTGTCGACGGCTCTCATGTCGGCGCTGCTCGACAACGTCACGACCGTCGTCCTCATCGCGCCGGTCACGTTGTCGATCGCCCGTGCGCTCCGCGTCTCGCCATTCCCGTACCTCGTCAGCCAGATCCTCGCCTCGAACATCGGCGGCACCGCCACGCTGATCGGGGACCCGCCGAACATCCTCGTCGGCTCGGCGGCCGGGCTCGATTTCGGCGCGTTCCTCCTCAATCTCGCGCCGATCACGACCGTCATCCTGGTGACATTCCTCGCGACGATGTGGTTCGCGTTCCGCGAGACGTTCGAGGTCGCGGACGACCTGCGGACCGAGGTGATCGCCCGCCATCCCAGCGCCGCGATCACCGACGGAGCGCTATTGATCCGCGCCCTCGTCGTCCTCGGGCTGACGATCGCGGGCTTCCTCGTCCACTCCGTCGTCGGGCTCGAGCCTGCCACCATCGCCCTCCTCGGAGCGACCGCGCTCATGATCGTCGGGCCCATCGATCCCCATCGCGCGTTCGAGCGTGTCGAGTGGACCACGCTCTTCTTCTTCGTCGGGCTGTTCATCCTCGTCGAAGCGGTCGTCCACGTCGGCATCGTGGCCGGGATCGCG
>DASTSC010000012.1:0-2847 GCA_035760905.1 Candidatus Limnocylindrales bacterium
TCCAATCACGTTGGCGTCAGGTGACGCCGTTTCGGCGTCGCTCGCCTCCTAGCCGCCAGGGATTTCCATGACGTTGACGTTCCGTGGGGCTGCGAGCCGCGGCGATGGCGGCAGAGCTTCGGCGCGCCCCTGTCTCGCCAACCACATTGGCAAACCGCTGAACTGATCCGACCTCAGGCTCCGCCCCGTCCCGGCGCCGTGTGTACCTGAAGCACGACCTGCGAACGTATGAGCGTGGCACGTCGCAGGAAACGACGGATGCGCGGACGAGCGGTGCACGTTCATCCGACGGTCGTGCACGACAAGCACAGCCGCGCGGTCCTGCGGAGCCGCCGCGCGGTCCTGCGGGGCCGCCGCGCGGGCGCCAGACGATCTACCCCCTCGCGCCGCCCGTGAAGTTCCACGACGCGAGATGGAGCGCCGGCACGAGCGACGCGCCGAGCTCCCACTCGGCCGGCACGAGCGAGCGGTCGCGGCCGACGCCGAGGACCGCGCCCGGCGCGAGCGCCTCGTGATACGACTGGGTGAACCGGAGGTTCTTCACCGGTCGGGCGATCCGGCCGTTCTCGATCAGCCAGACGCCGTTCCGGGTCAGCCCCGTCACGACCGTCGTTCGCGGATCGAGGATCCGGGTGTAGTGGAACTCGGTCACGAGGAGGCCCCGGTCCATCCCGGCGAGCAGCTCCTCGAAGGACCGGTCGCCCGCGTCCACGACGATGTTCTCCGGCAGCGCCCCGAAATCGTCCCCGCCCGGAACCGCGCTGCCCGTGCTCGTGGTGCCCGCCTTCGCCGCCGTCCGGCGGGTGTGGAGGATCGCCTCGGTGACGCCCCTCCCGACGATGTCGACGGGCCGCTTCGGCGTCCCCTCGGCGTCGAACGGGACGCCGATCTGGCCGGGATCCGTCACGTCCTCGCGGATCGAGATCGCCGGGTCGAACTGGGCCTCGCCGACCCGCGCGAACGACCGCCCCTCCTCGACCGACCGGCCGTTGAAGCCGTAGATGAACAGGAAGTGGAGGAGGTCCACGACCGCCGCCGGCTCGAGGATCACTGGATACCGCCCCGGCTCGAGGTCGGTCGGGGCTGCGCTCGTTCGCGCCTTCTCGCCCGCGACCCGGCCGAGACTGCCCGAGTCGAGCGCCGCGAGCGACACGTCCGCGAGGCGCACACCGCCGTCGGAGGTCGAGGTCCGGGCGATGCCCTGCTGGATCGCGACGCTGCCGCGGCCGCCCAGCCGCTGCCCGGCCGAGTTCGCGAACGCGACCTCGAACCCGTCGGTCGAGCAGAAGCCCGCCGTCTCGAGCCCGTCGGCGCCGTCGACGAACGCCCGGACGTGACGCGCCCGTTCGGTCGGGGAGGCGATCGCCGTCGCCTCGTCCCAGTGCTCGACCCCTGGCGCCGGCACGGCCGGCGCGAGCCCCGGCCAGTCGGGGTCGACCGGACGGACGCGGGCCGCCTCGAGGGTGTCGTCGACGAGCCGCGCGAGCGCCTCGCCGCCGATCGAGCCTTCCAGCCCTGACGCGGCGACGCGCCCGTCGAGCGCGACCCGGAGCCGGACCGCCGAGACGTCCTCGGCGACGTTCTGGTGGACGAAGCTGTTCGCGAACCGGGTGAGCGCGGAGCGGCCGGTTCGGATGAGGACCTCGGCCTCGACATCGGCCGCCTTGCCGCGGACGACCTCGAGGACGCGCTCGGCGATCGCGTCCGGCGCGAGCGGGGCTCCGGCGGCGGTACCCCTCGCGGCTCGTTCGTTCGTGGCCGTCATCCCCGCACCCCCACCCGGATTCCCCGGAACCGCGCCGGCACCGCGGGATGGCCCGTGTGACCGACCTGGCCAGGCTGGCCCTTGCCGCAGTTCGGCGTGCCCCAGAACGTCCATTCGTCGCGGTTGCCGAGCATGTCCATCGAGCCCCAGAAGCGCGGGCTGATCGCCGTGTACGTCGGGTTCTTCAGGAGCCGCGTCCGCTTGCCGCCCTTGATCTCCCAACCGATCTCGCAGCCGAACTGGAAGTTGAGCCGCTTGTCGTCGATCGACCAGGAGCGGTTCGTGTCCATGAGCACGCCGTCGTCGGTCGCGTCGACCATGCCCTCGAGGGTGTCGTCGCCGGGGATCAGCCCGACGTTCGTCATGCGGACCATCGGGATCCGGTTGTAACCGTCGCCGCGGACCGCGCCGCCGGCCGGGATCCCGGCGAGCGCCGCGGAGTCGCGTCCCGACAGCACGCCGACCCAGATTCCGTCCCTGACGATGTCGACCGGATGGGCGGGCGTGCCCTCGTCGTCGTAGCCGAAGCTCCCGAGCGCGCCGGGAAGCGTCGCGTCGGCGGTGATGTTCATGAGCTCCGAGCCGAACCGGAGCGAGCCCATCTGGGCGAGGTCGAGCCAGGAGGTACCGGCGAACGCGGCCTCCCAGCCGAGGATCCGATCGAGCTCGACGGCGTGGCCGACCGACTCGTGGATCTGGAGGGCCATCTGCTCCGAGCCGAGGATGAGCGTCGTGGCGTCGAGGGCCGGACACGGCTCCGCGTCGAGCAGCTGAACCGCCTCGTCGGCGATCCGCGCCGCGTTCGCGGGCAGGTCGAGCTCGCGGACGAGCTCCCAGCCGCGCGTCCCGTACTGGCCGCGAATCCCGGGGTAGCTCCGGCGCTGGGTCTCGTTCTCGCCGACGACCGTCGCGTTCATCTCCGCGCCGCACTCGACGATGTGCTGGTCGACGTGCGTGCCCTCGCTCGTGACGAGCCACTTGCGGGTGTCCCAGACGCGGCTGCTCGCGAGCCCGACGGTCGCCCCGTGCTCCTGCATCGTCCGGGTCACGCCCTCGAGGAGCGACGCCTTCTCGTCGACGGT
>DASTSC010000013.1:0-5487 GCA_035760905.1 Candidatus Limnocylindrales bacterium
GGCGAGGTGGCGGCCCAGCCGCAGGGCCCAGAGCGGGTAGCCGTAGTAGAGCCCGGCCGCGATGCCGAGGCCGACCCCGACCGGGAGCCCGCGCGTCCGACCCGCGTAGCCGAGCAGGGCGAAGTACGCGCCGAGGGCGACGAACGCGACCGTGACCGGACCGATCTGCTGTTCGAAGGACAGGCCGCCGGCGACGAGGAGGAACTGAAGGCCCGTGATCGCGGCCACGGCACCGAGCCCGATCGCGGTCGCCACGTCGCCACCGGCGCCGTACGCCGAGCGGAGCACCGACCGAACCACGAGGATCGCCGGAACGAGGAGCGGATACGTCACGACGGCGAGGGCATCGTTGATCGAACCGAACACGAGCGCCTCGGCGCGCCGGTCCACGGCGAACCCGACGAACATGCCGGTGAGGCAGACCGCTCCGGCGGCCCCGAGCACAGCGCTCGCCACGAGGGCGAGCCCGGCGACGCGACCGCCGAGGCCCCGGTCCATGGGCACCGCCGGGGGCGAGGGTGGGTCCTGGGTCGCCCGTTCGTACCTCATTCGAGGCGGCTCCCGAGCCTTCCGGACCAGTACGCCACGACGGCGCCCGCGATCCCGAGCCCGCTGATGAGGCTGAGCGAGGCCGAGGGACCGGAGTCGACGGCGGGACCGGTGAGCGCCCCGACCGCCAGGGCTCCGAAGGTCGCCAGCCAGGCCACCCCGACGCCCGTGGACCAGCGCACGACGCCCGGTCCCGGTCGGGCGAGCAACAGGCCGCCCGTCAGCAGCGCAGCGATCGCGCCGCCCAGGGCCAGGACGGACATGCCCGGGTTCTCCAGCAGCAGGCTCTCCGCGACGAACACGAAGATCAGGAGCCCGGCACAGGCCACGCCAGCCATGACCCAGAGCACGCCCCCGAGTCGAAGACCGTCACTGCTCGCGCTCATCTTCCACCCTTCCTTCCTCGAATTTGCCCTTCCGGACGCCACTCGCTCGTTCATCGCCAGCCCGCCAGGACCGCGATCCCGATGAGCATCGTCGGGAGGTAGAGGACCGCCGGGATCGCATCGCCAGAGGCGAGCTCAGCGGCGAGCACGACGACCGCGATGCCGGCCGCGACCGACCCGACGATGGCCGGGATGGTCCCGGTCAGGGCGAGGCCGGCGCCGAGGGCGACGAGCGTGACGCCCGTCGTGAGGACGAACGCCGCGAACAGCGCGCCGGTCGCCCCGCCGAGCAGCCGCTCGGCCTCGCCGGGCGCGGTGTCGACGGCCCCGAGATCGAGGAGCGCGGGCGTCGTGACCGCGCGGATCGCGAGGACGGCGCACCACAGCACACCCGCGACCGAGTAGGCGACGGTCGCCGCGACGAGGATCGACGCGCCATCGTCATCGGCCCCCACGGCGAGGGCGAGGACGCCGAGGCCGGCCGCGGTCGAGACCGTCGCCAGGACGAAGCCGCCGTTGAGGAACCGCCAGGCGGTCCGATGGGCGGCGACGGTCCGAACGTGATCCTCCCGGGGCATCGACCAGACCCGCATGAGCGGCGGGTAGGCGACCGGGATCGCCCCGACGATCGGGCCGAGGACGAGGAGAACCGCGGCGAGCGTCGTCGGTTCAGGCACTGGCCGGCCTCTCGATCGCCGTGTCGGCGATCGCCCGGTACGCCCGGCGCGCGTACCAGGCCGAGAGACCGAACAGCAGCATCGCGTTGACCGGGTGGAGCGCGGCGACGGCTGGGAGCGAGGAGCGGAACGCCGGCAGGGTCGTCTGGACGACGTAGAGGACGAGGAGCGCGAGCGCGATGAGCGTGTCCCGCCGACCGACCCGGGCGGCGACCGCCGTCAGCAGGACGGCGAGGGCGACGATCCCGACCGCCGTGTAGCCGAACTCGACGTGAAGCCCGAAGTCGCCCGACCCGCCGAGGTTCGCGATCGCCGCGCCGGCGAGGAACACCTGGACGACGATCGCGGCAACGAGCAGCGAGCTCGTGCCCGCGTGGACCTGACGGAGCGCAGTTCGCATCGGCCGACCTCCTGTGCCGCCGGCATGGGCCGGGGAGCACAGCAGATCTACCGGTCAGGCGGTCCCGGCGTCATGGGAGCACGGTCACGACCCGGGCGGGAGTCGCGAGCCGCCGGGGGGCGCCGTGCTCGAGCGTGACTCGCCGCCCATCCCCGCCTCGCGGGCGCGAACGATCGCCTGGGCCCGATCGGCGACCTGGAGCTTGCTGAAGATGTTCGAGACGTGATTTCGAACGGTCTTGGGCGAGAGAACGAGCCGGTTCGTGATCTCGGCGTTGCTCAGCCCGCGCGCGACGAGGTCGAGGATCTCCCGTTCCCGGTCGGTCAGCTCCGGGAAGACGGTCGGCTCGACCGCCGGCCGGGAGGCGAAGAAGGCCATCAGCCGCCGGGCGATCCCCGGACCGAAGATCGCCTCACCCGACGCGACGCCCCGGATCGCCCGAACGATCTCCGCCCGATCGGCGCCCTTGAGCAGGTAGCCGCGCGCGCCCGCCTTGAGGGCCCCGAACACCTGGTCGTCGGACTCGTACATCGACAGGACGAGGACGGCGATGTGAGGGCTCGTCGCGACGATGCGTCGGGTCGCCTCGATCCCGTCGAGGACGGCCATGTTGAGATCCATGACGACGACATCGGGCTGGGTCGTCGCGGCGAGCGCGACGGCCTCCTCACCGGTCGCCGCCTCGGCCGTGACCTCCAGGCCGGGCGTCGACCCGACGAGCGCGGCGAGGCCCGAGCGGAAGCCGGCGTGGTCGTCGGCGAGCAGGATGCGGATCGCCTCCGGAGCGTCGGTCATGGCGACCCGGCGACGATCACGGGCGACGCTTCGAGCGGCAGACGGGCGAGCACGCGCGTCCCGCCGGAGGGCGCCGCCGTCACCTCGCAGGACCCCCCGACCTCCGCGGCGCGAGATCGCATCGACGCGAGGCCGATCCCGGGCCGGACCTGGGCCGGCAAACCCGCGCCGTCGTCGGTGACCTCGACCTCGAGCGCGCGGCCGGAGACGTCCTCCTCGAGGCGGACGCGGCAGGTATGGGCACCGGAGTGGCGGGCGGCATTCGTCATCGCCTCCACCGCGATCCGGTAGGCCGCGACCTCGACCGCGGCCGGCAGCGCCGGGAGGGGCCGCGGCGCGGACACGTCGATGACCGGCTCCGGCCCGAGATGTCCGGACTGGGCCTCCAGGGCGCCGACGAGGCCGAGCTCGTCGAGGGCCGGCGGCCTGAGCGCATCGACGAGCCGGCGGATCTCGGCGATCGCGCCCGACGTCTCGGCCCGCAGCTCCTCGAGGACGGCGTGGGTTCGATCCGGATCGTGGGCGACGAGGTCCGCGGCCAGCTCGGCCCGCAGGCCGATCGCCGCAAGCGTCGGACCGAGGCCGTCGTGGAGGTCACGACGGATCCGCCGCCGCTCCTCCTCCCGGGCCGCCACGAGCCGGGCGCGCGACTCGACGAGGTCGAAGGTGAGGCCGAGCGAGTGGACAGCGGCGCCGGCCTGACGGGCGAGCGCGTCGAGGAGCGCCCGGTCGGCAGGCGAAAGCGGCTCGGACGGAGAGCGAGCAGCGACGAGCAGATCGCCCACGACCTCGCCCCGATGGACGAGGGGGACGTCGAGCGGCTCGCCCGCGGACGGGCGGGCGCCATGCTCGACGGTCCACGAGCGGTCGCGATCCGCCCCGATCCGCAGCGCGACCCACGGCGACCGGAGGGATTCGGCGACGGTCCGAACGATGACCCCCGGTGCCTCCTGGGGTTCGATCGCCGCTTCCAGCCGACCGCCGAGCCGGTTGAGCGCGCGGTACGGGTCGTCCCGATCGCCGTACATCAGGCCGTTGACGATCCGCTGGAGGGCGTCCCGGATCGGGAGCGCGACGACGGCCGCCACGCCCGTCGCGAGGAGGGATGCGGACAGCTCGCCCTGGACGCCGAGGAGCCGTCCGACGAGCGAGACGACGACGACATAGATCGCGACGATCGCGGCCGTCGCACCGCCGTAGACGAAGGCCCGGTTGACGACGACTTCGATGTCGAGGAGGCGATAGCGGAGGATCGCCGCGGCGATGCCGAGCGGCAGCGACAGCGACACGATCCCGATCGCGCTCCACGGGACGATCGGGCGGCCGAGCACGAGCTGCGGCCCGAAGAGCAGCGCGAGCGACGCGACGACCGCGATGCCGCCGCCGACGGCGACCCAGCGGGTCTGGTCGCGAATCGCGGCCGGGGCATCGCGGAAGCGGCGCATCGTCAGGACGATCCCGACGAGGAGCGTCGGCACGATCACGAGGCCCTGCGCGGCACCCCAGGTGCCGACCCACGCCACCGGCGACGGTGCCGTCAGCCGCGTGACCGCGAGGATCGCCGCGTACCCGACGAGCGGGATGCCGTACGCGGCGGCGAGCGCACGTCGGCCGGGCGGCCGGATCGAGGACAACGCGAGCGGGAGGTGGAGCGCGCCCGCCGGCCACAGGAGCATGTAGAGGCCGCCGGCCGTCGCCGCATAGAGGAGGAAGGGCGATCCCAGCGCGAGGTCGCGGACCTGGAGCCCGAGAAGCCACGGCACCGTGCTCGCCGAGACGCCGACGGCGGCGACCGCGAGCGCGACCGCTGCAGAGGCGTCGGGCCGCCGCCAGAGGACGAAACCCGCGATCGCCTGGAAGACCGCGACGAAGAGCAGCGTCGCCCAGTAGTCGGTGAGGACCGCCGCCGTGTCGTGTGCGCCGCTGCTCACCTCGACTTGCGCTGGTCGACCGTCGCGTCGCACGTCGTAGGCGACGGTCGGCAGGCCGAGCGCCGAACGATCGACGGACATGTCGAGGGTTCGGTCGATCCACTCGGACAGGGAGCGGCCTGCCACCGCGGTGACGATGTCGCCCGCTCGGAGCCCGCTCGGGGATCCCCCGAGCGTCTCGATCCGGACGCCGTCGGGCGTCCACGCGTCCCCATAGAAGGGGATCGAGGATCCGTCGGTCGGTCCGGCCAGCCGTACGGCGAGGAAGCCGCTGCTCACCGCGATCGCGACGAGCGTCAGCAGCCAGATGCCGAGGCGGCGGTGGGACTTCGGCGGCACCCTGGTGGCTCCCTCAGGCCGCGAACTCTAGCCGTCGAAGCCGGACGCGGGACCGGGATCCCGGAATCGCCCGGTTCGGGCGATCAGCGGGACCCGACGGGGGCGATCCGCCTGGCCACTGTCAGAGGTACCGGGCGGTCGCCATGAGGACGACCGCGGCGAGGATGAGCGGAAGGTCGACCCGGTCGGCCAGACGCATCTTCGCGGCCGCCCGATCGAGCCGGCGACGCTGCTCGTCGGTAGGCGCTGCCGCGGCGCCCGCCGCGCGAAGCTCGTTCTGCACCGCGCTCTGCTCGGAGAGGCTGGGTCCGACGAGCACGCCGCCGAGAACGAGCGAGGCGATTCCGCACAAGGCCCCGATCGTGAACGCGAGGCCCGTCGGGGAGGCGATCCACTCGGCACGCAGGCCG
>DASTSC010000014.1:0-17031 GCA_035760905.1 Candidatus Limnocylindrales bacterium
CGGAGTCTCGCCATAGAACGCGTCCGGGTAGCCCTCGCCGAGGCCGACGAGGTCGGGCCGGCGCGACGAGCGGAGCTCGCCGAGGACGGTGGTCGCGCCCTGCTCGGCGTGGGAGCGGGCGATCCGGAACGGGTCGCGGAATGCGAGTCGCCGCGTGCGGGCCAGGAGCTCGATGCTCAAGGGGCGGCGACCGCCTCCCCCGACTCCACCGCCGTCGCTCCCGTCGCCTGCGCCTGCCGGCCCTGCGTCGCGCGCCCCTCGACGGCCCGCTGGATGTCGGCCCACAGCGCCGTCGGGCCGAAGCGGACCGGGTCGTCCGCCGGGAGTCCGGTCTCGGCGGCGATCGCCTCGATCGTCCGACGGGCCTCCTCCGGGTCGGCGATGAGCGAGGTGTTGCAGGCGATCGCGACGACCTTCGAGGGCGCCACGAGCCCCGCGACCTGCTCGTGGAGGGCGATGAATCCGGGCAGCCGGGCGATCGGGAACGAGACGTCCGGCAGGTGGTCGAAGTCGTGCTCGGTGAGGCCGGGCTTGTGGACCATCACCATGGCCTGGGGGGTCGCGCCGTGGATGAGCGCGAGCGTCACCGAGCTGTAGGCCGGGTGGTCGAGCGAGCCCTGGCCCTCGACGATCACCCAGTCGCCGCGCCGCTCGCCCTCCTCGACGAGCCATTCGACGGTGCCCTGGGCGAAGTCGCTGATGAGCCGATCGACCGCGGCGCCCCAGCCCTCGATCATCATCCCGGTCTGGCCGGTCGGCACGAACGACGCCGACAGGCCGGCCTCGCGCGCGGCTCGCCGCAGCTCGAGCGCGACCGACATCTTGCCGATCGCGCAGTCGCTCCCGACGGTCAGGATCACGTGCTTGCCGGGACCGTGCCGCCGACCGACGGCGGTCTCGAAGCGATCCGGCGGCCGTCGGTAGTCGACGATCTCCACGCCCGCCAGGTGCGCCGCGGCCTCGAACTCTGGGTCGTCGCCGAGGAACGAGTGGAGGCCGGACAGGACGTCGAGGCCCCGCTCGATCGAGCGGAGGATCGTCGCCCGCCAGCTGTCCGGCAGCTTGCCGCCGGTCGGCGCGATCCCGATGAGAAGGGCCGTCGGCGGCTCGCCCGGCAGGGCGAACGCCTCGTCGAGCGAGGCGACGATCGGGACGTCGAGGCGGGGGCCCGGGCCCATGACGTCGGCGACGGTCCGGCCGGCATTCGCCGAATCGAGGACGGCGACGACGCGGTCGGGGCCGTAGCGGATCACCCCCATCGCGGTCTTGCCGTCGTGCGGCGTGAAGTGGCCCTCGGCGAGGATGACGAGGCTGCGATGACGGTCTGGCACGATCCCGAGTCTACGGAAAAGGGGAACGCCCCCGGGGCGCGGTCCGGGGGCGTTCGGGGAGTTCGGTCGAGAGTCTTTCCTGTCGGAAGAGTCGGAGTCTACCAAAGGCCTGCGCCGCGATCGGTCAGAGCTCGCCTGCCTCCATCATCCGTTTGAGGTTCGCCAGGCCGCGGTCCCAGCCACGCTCGTAACGGTCGATGAAGAGCGGGCCGATGAGTCGGATCGGGCCCCGCAGCTGAAACGTGGAGCCCACGTCCACATGCGTGCCGCCACCGATCGAGGCGAGGCGGAGCTCGATCTCGAAGGGTGCCAACGGGGGCATGCCCTTCATGGCCGCGAGAAGCGGTGGCCGAAACTCCGTGACCACCGCGTCGTTTTCCGTCGCCCTCCCCAACAGGCGGATCCGTGCGCGGCGAACGGATCCGACACCGACGGGCGGCGGCGTGACCCACCATTCCTCGACGGCGCCCGGATACCAGCGACCGGTGAGCGTCACATCGGTCAGGACCGCGAAGACGTCCTCGATCGGCCTCTCGATCTCGACGACGTGTCGCGTCATCGTCCTCCCCTGCCGGGACGCTCGGCGGCTCGTTCGGCCGACCCGTCCGACACATCCCGCGCCGAGCGCTCGACGCCGACCCAGATCCCGACGGTCGCCGGCTCGACGGCGGCATCGATCGTGTCGCGCAGCCGGGCTGCGAGCCGGTCGACGTCGCCGAGACCTCTGACGTCGGCGGCAAACGCTTCGGCGATCCGCTGCTGGTCGTAGCGAACACGGTTGAATCGGCGGTCGACGGCCCGCTGGATCCGGCCACGGATCGGCTGGAAGAGGGCCGCGGCGGCAAGTGTCGAGCCGGCCACGGCGAGCGTCTCGCCCCCGGTCAGGGGCCGCAGGAGGGTGGAGAACAGGACGATGCCGACCGCGAAGACGCCGCCGATCAGGGCGGTGACGAGGAGCCAGCTGACCGTTCGGGAGACGATCCGGTCGATGTCGTAGAGGCGGTAGCGAGTGACGGCGATGGCCACCGAGATCGGAATGAACGCGATCGCGATCGTGAACAGCGGACCCGAGGCGAGCGACTGCCAGACGGAAGCGCTGCCATAGACCAGGCCGAAGAGGGCGACAGCCAGCAGCGGCCACTTCAGCTGCCGTCGCTCGTCGCGGGTTCCACGCCGGAAGCGCAGGACGAACGCCGCAACGGAGGCAACGGTGAGGCTGAGCAGGAGGAGGCCCCAGATCGCCGCGACGCCCCCGGTGAAGAAATCGGCCGGCAGGAAGCCGATCGGGTTCGGGAGGGACCAGACCCCCTGGCCTTCGTCGTCCAGGACGACGACGAACGCGCCGAAGGAGGCCACGATGACCAGAGTCCCGAGCATGCCTGCCTCGAGCCAGACGATCGGTCGCCACCGCCGGGAAGGAAGCTGACCCGACGGGAAGATCAGCAGCAGGTGGAGGATCGGGAAGATCAGCAGCACCCAGGCCGCGCTCGTGAACACCATGAGCAGCCAGAGCGCGGGCGTGACCTCACTGGGAATCGGATCGAGCGAGCGGAGCCAGACGTTGGCGATCTCGTTCGCCGGGAGGACCATCCCGGGCAGCATCAGCAGCCAGCCGACGAGGTTGCGTGGCTGGCGGGCCACGATGATGGCGCCCGATACGACGAACACGGCGAGACCGAGGGCGAGCGTGAGCTCGGCGAGGAGATCGAACGAGGAGCCGGCGATACCACCGGCGATGGCGGTGGCCGCGAGGAGCCCGACGATGGGCAGGAGCCCGACCGCGGCGATGAGCCACACGAGCCGGACGAGACGCCGATCCGGCATCGCTGTCGCGCCGTTCCGCTGAACGCTGTGGGCCGACGGGCTCATGGCTGCTCCATGGCACTCCTCGCGATCAGATCAGCCTGACGCCGTGTCGTTACGAGTTCGTCACGGACGCGCCGGGGGCAGGCTCGGTGCCCGATGAGAATGCGCCGGCCGCGATCAGGGATCGCATGCCGGTCTACTCCGCACGCCCCGAGGCCGCCGTCGCTGCTCCTCAGGGCAGGCCGGCGGCCTCGGTGACCTCGTCCTTACGGGATCCGGATGACGCCGCGGCAGGTCTGGCCGCTCGCGAGGTTCCGGGCGAAGCCGACGATCCGGTCCGTGCCGGCGCGATTCGCCGTCCGCCGCTCGACGCTGAACGAGCCGCTCGGCGCGTCCGTCTGCCGCTTGCCCCGGAAGAACACGTCGCCGTTGTCGGAGAGCCGGACGCGCCACGTCTGGCCGACGCGGTTCGAGTCGACCTGGAACTCGACCTCGATCCGGCCGTCACGCGCGCCGCCCTTCAGCTTCCAGTCGGCCCGGCCGCTGCAGTCACCGGTGCGCGTGACGTCGCCGTCGCGCGCGGCGACCGGTCCGGCCAACGCCGTCATGGCCAGGATCGCCATCATCGCCGCGAGGATGCGGCTGTTCCGCTTCATCTCGTATCGCCTCCCGTCGTCGTCGCGCCACTGCGTCGCGTGGGCGAATGCTCGGGCCGGGGTGGCCGCGGGCGCCACGGGCCGAGGTCGCGAAACCCATCGGACCTTGGTCCGAAACCTGCGCGGCTGCTCGCGGCCCGTGACACGAAGCGGCCCCGGTCACGATCGGACCGGGGCCCACGACGATGAGGACTGGTACCGCATATCGGATTCGAACCGATGATCTCCGCCTTGAGAGGGCGGTGTCCTAGGCCTCTAGACGAATGCGGCACGCGCACCGGAGGACCCTGCTCGGGCGCTCCACGGCGAGCCGCGATGATACCAACGCCCTTCCGAACCGGGCAAGCAACGGCCGGCCCTCGCCCACGCAGGCGAGCGTCAGAGGCGATGCGCCTCGAGGAAGCCTCGAACGACCTCCGCGACCTGTGGCGAGCCCGAACCCGACAGGAGCAATCCGTAGTGCGAGGCCGCTCCGAACGGCTCGTACTCCGCGTCGAGCCACACGGCCAGCCGCTCGACCTCCTCCTCGGGGACGATCCGGTCGAAGCCGCCGCCGATGACGAGCCGCGGGATCGCCCGCGCCGGACCCGGATCGACGGGGACACCGGCCATGACCTGGCGCCGGGCGCGCCCGGACTCGCGCGCCTTCTGGCCGAGGAGGTGCTGGATCCGGCGGACCTCGTCGACGCTCAGGTCGCGCTCGTCGCGAACGAGCTTCTCGATGAGCGTCGCCCAGCCGATCCGCTCCTTGCCGTAGGCATCCGGGACGTCGCGCACCTCGTGGGGCAGGGCCGGACGCCGGAGCGGCGCGGGCAGCTCGGGGCTGACGAGGATGACGCCGGCGGCGGGCTCGCGCTCGAGCGCCTTGAGGACGAGGAGGCCGCCGAGCCCGTGGCCCACCGCCACGACCGACGGCCCGAGGCGCTCCATCGCCGCGGCGACGTCGTCGGTGAACGACTCGAACGACAGCGTCGACGTCTCGGCGACCTGCGACCAGAAGTGATTGCGCAGATTGACCGCGTGACCCTCGAACCCACGCGCGGCGAAATGGTGGAGCCAGCTCTCCCAGACCCAGGAGCCGGCGAGCTCGCCATGGACGAACAGGAGCGGTCTCCGCCGCGACCGTCGCTCCGGCAGCCACGACTCGATGTAGACCCCCCGGTCGACGAGCTCGATCTCGTCCTTCCGGACCGGTCGCGTCGAGACCGGTGGCGGCAGTGGCCGGGCACGCTCGACATCGCCCCGGTCGGACGCGCGGCTGCCGTCCTCCGGCCGCGACGTCGTCGTTCCGCTCACCACTCGTGCGGGTTGAGCACGAGGCCCGTTACCGCCTTCGGGTAGAAGTACGTGCTCTTCTGGGGCATGACCGCGCCGGCGGCGGCGACGTCGATCACCGCCCGGACCGGCGTGGGCGCGAGGAGGAACGCGACGTCACCGGCGGCGCCGACCGCGGCGGCCGCCTCGCCGGCGTCGTGGGTATACGCGACCCGGCCCTCCGCGACCTGGGCGGGCCCGATCCCGAGGAGGCGCTCGAGCGCGACGCCGAGGAGCGTCACGTCGAGGCCGCGAACCGCAGGCGGGACCGCGGCCAGGAGCGGCTCGAACGCCGCGCGGCGGGCGCGCACCACCAGCGCTCCGTCCGGGCCGAGGAAGCCGAAGAGCCCCTGCCCGCCGCCTTCGGTCTCGAACCGGGCGAGCCAGCCCGCCGCGAGGTCGCGCGCGGACACCGACCGGCCACCGTCCTCGACCTCGAAGAGCTCGAGCAGCCGTCCGCGAAGCGCTCCCTGCTCGGCGGCGCTCAACCCCTGGACGATCCGATGGGTCGGCAGGATCGTCAGCTGCTGGCTCGCCTCGAGGAGCAGGGCGAGGACGTAGTCGAAGGCCGGGTCCTCCTCGCACGAGCGCGTCATCCGCCGCTCGTCCCGGTAGCGGAGCGCCGTCTCGTAGCGATGGTGGCCGTCGGCGATCGTGATCGGTCCCGCGCCGAGCGCGTCCGCCACCGCTCCGAACTCGGCGTCGTCGGCCTCGGCGACCGCCCAGAGCCGATGCCGGACGCCGTCGTCGTCGGTGGCGTCCGCAGCCGGAGTCCCGGCGACGACTCGCTCGACGAAGGAGCCGACGCGGCCGCTGGCGTCGTCGAACAGGCCGACGACAGGGCTCGTGTTCGTGCCCGTCGCGCGGAGGAGCCGATAGCGATCCTCCTTCGGGCCGGAGAGCGTTCGCTCGTGGGGTCGGACGCCCGATCCGGGGCCGAACGGCTCGAGTCGGAGTCGGCAGAACACCCCGCGCTGCGACCGCGGCGTCTCGGATCCCGGCGGGCAGTACGACTCCTCGTAGACGTAGAGCGACGGCCGCGGGTCCTTGCGGAGCGTCCCGTCCGAGCGCCACGCGGCGAGCGTCCGGGCCGCGTGGCGGTATTTCGCGTCGGGCTCCTCGCCCGGCTCGGCCGCCGGCAGCTCGACCCGGATGACGTTGCGAGGGCTCCGCCCGAGCAGCTCCTCGCGCTCCGTCGGCGAGACGACGTCGTACGGCGGCGCGATCAGCTCCTCGAGCGGGCCGGCGACCGACGGGTCGTAGCGGAGCGCGCGGAACGGTCGGACGACGGGCACGGCGGGCAGGCTCCCTCTCGCGGGGTTCACGACGACGGCGAGAGGGAGATCGTACCGTCCCGGCCCCGGCCGAGGCCTGGTGCTAGCCTGCCGATCGGTGTCCCCCCGATCTCGTCGCGGCCGCGGCCGCATCCTGCTCGTCGTCCTCCTCGCCATGCTCGCTCTCGTGGCCGCCGGGTGCGCGGGGGGCGGGACTGCGGAGCCCTCCCCGGCCGACTTCGAGGGCACCGTCGCGGACCTCGATCGCGTCCACGTCGCGGTCGGCAACGTGATCTCGGGCGAGGCCGGCTGCGACGACCGGACGCTCGCGCCGACGGCGATCTCGTTCGACGCGAGTGGCCTCGACCAGCCGACGCCCGTGCGCGTTCACCTCTACCGGTTCCGGGACGGGGCCACCTACGACCGGCTCCGGCCCGAGGTCGACCAGTGCGCGCGGACCTTCGTGACGAACCCCGAGGACTACGTCGCCCTCGATGCGCGGCCGCTCGTCGCGACCTCGGCGGGCCCGTGGGGCGCCGAGTTCACGGCTGCGGTCCGGTCGGCCCTCGAGCGGGCGGCCGCCGGACCCTGACCAACCGTCCCGTCGACCGCGTCCACCGCCGACCGCACCTGACCGCACTCCCGCGCACCGGACCCGGTCGGCCGATGGTCCGGGATCGGCACCGGGACGGCTCCACCTTCCCATCGCCCGCGGGACGACCGCGCCAGGGCCGCGGAACGTGGGCCGGTCGACGGTGGGCGCATGTCCTCCTTCGCCCCGCCCATCCGCTTCCTCGCCGTCGCGTCGGTGGCCCTCGCCGTCATCGCTCCCGCGTCCGCGTCCGGAGCATTCGACCCCCGGCCATCGACCGCAGCCGAGCCCGCCTCGCAGCGCTCGATGCCCACCGCGCCGTCGGCGGCGGCGGTGGCGGCTCTGCTCCGGCCGCTCGGCGGTCCGATTCTCGGCCGCGCGATCGCCACGAACGCCGGCCCCGACGTCGCGTTCTCGCCGTCCGCGGCGGCCGCGGCCCTCGCCGCGCAGGCCGCGCCGGAGCCGTCCTCGGTCCGAAGGGCCGCCTCGACCCGAAGCACCGCCTCGACCCGCCACGCCGGGTCGAAGACGGCCTCGCGGCAGGTCGCTCACCACGCGACGGCTCCGCCCCGTTATCGAGGCACGAACCACGTCTGGATCCCCTCGCTCGGCGTCGACCGCTCCATCGCCTGGTTCCCGTGCTCGCGCAGTACGCCGCCCGGCCTCGCCGTGTACCGCTGGGGATGTGCCGGCGCGAACAACGTCTACCTGTTCGCCCACGCCTACGCCGCCTTCAAGCCGCTCCATGACGCCTACGTCTCGGGCCGGCTCCGGAAAGGCATGAAGGTCGTCTACGCCGATGGCCGCGGCCGCGTCCGGACCTACGCCGTCGCCTGGTGGCGGCTCACGACGCCCGATCGCGGCGAGTTCGCCTACGCCGCCCTGTCGCGGCCGAGCCTGACGCTCCAGACCTGCGTCGGCGCCCGGAGCCAGTACCGCCTCATCGTCAGGCTCGTCGGGGTCGGCTGACCGCCGGTCACCCGGACGCCTGCAAGCGGGCCCGACGCGAAGGCACACGGGCGGCCGCGAACAGCGGGCACCGTCTCGTCGCGGGCGCACCCGCCGCCCGCGCCCGCCGCCCGCGCCCGCCCGCGCTCGGAGACCCCTAGACCACCCGCAGGCCGAGGATCTGGCGCGCGATCACCAGCCGCTGGATCTGGCTCGTGCCCTCGCCGATCTCGGTCAGCTTCGCGTCCCGAAGGTAGCGCTCGACCTTGTACTCCTCGACGTAGCCGTAGCCGCCGTGGACCTGGATCGCGGCGTTCGTCGCCCGTGAGCTGACCTCCGACGCGAACAGCTTCGCCTGGGCGGCCGCGAGCGCATAGTCGCGACCCTGGTCCTTCAACCACGCGGCCCGGTAGACGAGCGATCGGGCGGCCTCGATCTCGGTCGCCATGTCGGCGATCATGAAGGCGACCCCCTCGAACGACCCGATCGGACGGCCGAACTGCTCGCGGGTCCGGGCATAGGGCACGGCCGCGTCGAGCGCCGCCTGGGCGAGCCCGAGGGCGAGCGCCCCGATCGAGATCCGGCCGCCGTCGAGGATCGCCAGGAAGGTGCGGAAGCCGCTCCCCCGCTCGCCGAGCATCTGGTCGGCCGGCACCCGCACGCCCTCGAACAGGAGCTCGCCCGTCGCCGACGCGTGGAGCCCGAGCTTCTCCTCGAGGCGGGGCACGCTGAACCCCGGCGCGTCGGCGGGCACGATGAAGGCGCTGATCTCCGCGTCGCCGCGGTCGGTCGTGCCCGTCCGGGCGGTGACGATGTAGGTCCCGGCCTGGCCCGCGTTCGTGATGAAGCGCTTGCCTCCGTCGATCACCCAGCAGCCGCCGGCGGCGTCGAACCGCGCGGTCGTCCGCGTCCCGCCGGCGTCGGAGCCCGCGCTCGGCTCGGTGAGGCCGTAACCGCCGACGACTGCTCCCGACGCCATCGGGACGAGCCAGCGCTGCTTCTGCTCGGGTGTTGCGGCGAGGTGGAGCGGGCCGCAGCCGAGCGAGGTGTGGGCGGCCACGATGAGCCCGAGCGAACCCCAGACCCGGCCGATCTCCTCGATCGCGATCGCGTAGGCCAGCGTGTCCATGCCCGCGCCGCCCTCGGCCTCGGGAATGGGGATCCCGAGCCAGCCCATCTCGCCGAGCCGGCGGACGACGTCCGAAGGGAAGCGCCGCGCGCGCTCGTGCTCGTCCACGACCGGTGCCACCTCGTCGGTCATGAACTCACGGACCGTCTCCCGCAGGAGCGCGTGCTCCGGCGACAGGTCGAGATCGAGGCTCATGCCCGTCCCCTCCGTGCCCGGCGCTCGATCCGCTCGGCGACGAGCGGATCGAGGTTCGACTGGCTCAGCGCCGCGAGTTTGCGCGCCTTCTCCTCGGCCGTGTGCTGGCGGTGAAGCTCGACCACCTCCTCCGGATTGCCCTCGAGGGTGATCCGACCGCGCTCGATGAGGATCGCCCGGTTGCAGTACTCGGTGACCCAGCTCATGTCGTGGGTCACGAGCACGACCGCCTTCGCGGCGCGGACGAGCTCGATCACACGGGCCTTCGACTTCTCGCGGAAGGTCGCGTCGCCGGTCGCGAGGACCTCGTCGAGGAGGAGGATGTCGGGGTCCACCGAGGTCGCGATCGAGAACCCGAGGCGGGCGCGCATGCCGGCCGAGTAGACCTTGATCGGCGCGTCGATGAAGTCGCCGAGGTCGGCGAACTCGATGATCCGGGGAAGGATCTCGGACACGACGGCACTGTCGAGACCGAGGAACGCGCCGGCGAGGAGGATGTTCTCGCGCCCGGTCAGCTCCTGGTCGAAGCCGGCGCCGAGCGTGAGGAGGCCCGAGATCTGGCCGCGGACGTCGACGACGCCCTCGGACGGATGGAGGATGCCGGCGAGGACCTGGAGGAACGTGCTCTTGCCCGCGCCGTTCGGCCCGATGACGCCGAGCGACTCGCCCTGGACGAGATCGATCGACGCGTGACGGAGCGCCCAGAAGCGCTCCTCCCGCCGGCGGCTGACGAAGTCGGCGACGGACTGCCGGACGGTCTTCTTGCGGTTGAACCGAAGGGCGTACTGAACGCCGACGTCGCGTGTCCGGATCGCGTACGGCTCGGCCTCGACCGGCGGCGGTCCGGACGACCAGTCCGGTTCGGCTTCCGCTGCGCTCACAGGACCTTCGCGAAGCTCGGCTCGAGGCGCTTGAAGATGATCGTCGCCACGGCCACCAGGCCCAGGCTCACGAGGAGGAGCACGCCGAGGGCGGTCCAGTCGGGCATGTGCGGCGGAAGCGTCCTGCCGCCCGCCTCGACCGAGCCGTAGATGACCGATCGGTAGGCGTCGAAGAGGGTCGCGAAGGGGTTCGCGAGGGCGAGGTCGCGGACGAGCCGATGCTCCTTGAAGAACCCGGCGTCCTCGAGCTGCCCGATGCTGTACAGCCCGGGCGACAGGAACCACCACAGGCGGAGCGCATGCCGGACGACGTTGCCGAGGTCGCGGAAGAAGACGTTGCCGGCCGCGACCACGAGCCCGACCGCCAGGGTGAAGACGTACTGGACGACCGCGATGACCGGAATGAGCAGCGGGAAAGCGGTGATCCGCTCCGGGAAGAACAGCATGATCGCGGCCAGTGGGATGAGCCCGAACGCGAAGTCGACGACCGCCGACGTGATCGAGGCGAGGGGCAGGACGATCTTCGGGAACTGGATCTGCCGGATGAGCCGCTCCTGGTTGACCACCGACGAGGTGGAGTCCTGGACCGACGAGGTGAACCACTTCCAGGGCAGGATCGCCGCCAGCACGAAGAGCGGGAAGTCGGGCGTCTTTCGGGGCGCGATGATCTCCACGAAGATGACGTAGACGGCCATCTGGAGGAGCGGGTCCATGACCCACCAGACGTTGCCGAGAAGCGTCCCCGCGCCCTTCTTCTTGACCTCGGCCTGGGCGAGGTAGCGGATGAGCGGGATGCGGGATCGGACGTCGTCGATCCCCTCCCTGAGCAGTCTGAACGGGCCCGGGGTGACCGACGCGTCGTAGACCCGCACGCTCGTGCTGCTGACGGCCGCCATGCCGGCGGAAGGGTAGCACCGAGCCTGGCTCAGACCGGCCGGCCCAGCTGCCGCTCCGCGGCCACGATCGGCTCGACGAACCGCTCGACGAACCGCTCGCTCGCGCCCCCGAGCGAGCTCCCGAGGTGGCGGGTCACGAACGCGTCGTAGGCCGACAGGTCGAACCGCCCCTCGAGGATCGCCGCGGCCACTCCGTCGGTATCGGTCGCGAGCGTTCCGACCAGCTCGGTTCGGTAGTCGAGGTAGAGGCCGGGGTCGGCCTCGTACTCGGCCAGGTCCGGGACGAGGAGCACGAGCGGGCGCCGGAGCAGCGCCCACTCGAAGACCGAGGAGGAGTAGTCGGTCACGAGGACGTCGCTGGCCGCGAACGCGTGGTCGATCTCGGCGGCCGGGTCGAGCACGACGTCGAAGCCCGTCGTGGCGGTGAGCGACGGGTCGAGGTTCGGATGCGTCTTGAGGACGAGCGCATGCTCGGGTGGCAGGAGCGCCCGGAGCCGGACGGCGTCGAGGGTTCCGGCCGCGCGCTTGCCGCGGCCGCGGCCGCGGAACGTCGGCGCGTAGAGAACGACCTTGCGGCCGGCGAGCGCAGGATGCGCGGCCAGGACGCGTTCCCGCGCCGCCGCGAGCGCCGCGGGGTCGACGAGGAAGTCAGTTCGCGGCGCGCCGAGGGCGAGGACACGCTCGAGGGGCGTCCGGAGGGCCCGCGAGTACGGCTCGCGGGCCGGCTCCCCGGAGGCGACGACATAGTCGTAGTGGCGGTGGAGGAAGCGCCGCTCGGGCTCGGCGAGCGGCCGGGCCGCGTCGGCCCCGAACCGCTTGAGGGCACCCGTCGCGTGCCAGACCTGGACGACGGTCGTCCGTCGCCGATGGGGCGCGACATGCACCGGGAGGTAGGCGTTGTCGACGACGAACAACCGCGCCCGCCGGAGGTGGTACATCCCGCGCACCACGCGGGCGAGGTAGGCGAGCTTGCCCCGCAGACCGTAGTCGTACGGCTCGAGGAGGTGGACGACCTCCACGTCGGGATGACGGCGGCGGAGGGCGGCGTCGATCGCCGCGAGGTTGCCCTCGAGCCGCGAGACCCGCGCGGTCGCGAGCACGACCCGCCGTGGCGCGAGCGGGAGCAGGTCGAAGAGCCAGGCGAGCACGCGCAGGACCACGGCCGCAAAGCGGTACTCGAGGAGGGTCATCGGGCGAGCCGCCCGCCGTGCGGCGTCAGTCTGGCAGGGCCGACACGGTGTCGGCGACGTCCATCGCGGCCGCGGCGAGCGCGTCGTGGCGCTTGACGTCGACCACCTGGCCGGTCAGGTCGGAGCGGAGGAGGGCGATCGTCGCGATCGCCACTTCCTCGGCCGTGAGCATGCCGCTGGTCGTCTCGTCGGGAAACGCCCGCCGCCGCATCGGCGTGTCCGTTCGTTCCGGGCTGACGGCGTTGACCCGGATCCCGGCGTCCGACCACTCCTCGGCGAGTCCCTGGGCCATGTTCGCGACGCCGGCCTTGCTGGCGGAGTACGCGACGTAGTCGGGCCGGCCGCGGGTGAACGAGCTCGAGGTGAAGACCGTGAGCGTGCCGTGACTCTCGCGCAGGTACGGGTACGCGGCACAGGCGACGTTGAGGGTCCCGGTCAGGTTCACGTCGACGACCTCGGCGAGGGACGCCGGCGCCGTGGCGCTGACGGGCCCGACGAGGAGCACGCCGGCGGTCACGACGACGTGGTCGAGCCCTCCCAGGCGCTCGGCGACCGCGGCCACCCGGTCGGCGACGGCCGCCGGATCGCGAACGTCGAGCCCTCGCGAACGGCCGTCGACCTCGACCCTCGCCCCCGTCCTCGCCGCCTCGTCGGCGATGGCCCGGCCGATGCCGTTCGTGCCACCGACGACGAGGACGCGCGCGCCCTCCATCGTCCGCAGCGCCGGCGGCTGGGCGCTCGGAACGAGCGTCCGCATCTGGATCATCCGGTCCGCGAGGACGAGGTCGATCCGGGTGGTGATCTTGAGGTTGACCTCGTCGCCGTCGACGGCCTCGATCCGCGCCCCGGGCACGTAGCGGAGGACGAGCGTGCAGTCGTCGGTCGCCGTCAGGTCGTTGACGGCCTCCGCGGCGTCGAAGGCCCTGACGAGCACGTCGCGCCGGAAGACCTGGGGCGTCTGGCCGCGCCGGAACCGGGCCCGATCGGGGATCTCGATCACTCGCTCGCCGTCGACGATCACGAGGGTGTCGGCGCTCGGGATGACCGTGTCGGTGGCCTCGGCACGACCCTCGACGACCGGCTCGATCGCGCGCCGGACGACGTCGAGCGGGACGAGCGGACGCACGGCGTCGTGGACGAGCACGGCGTCGTCGTCGGCCGCGTCGACGAGGCTGTCCAGCCCGTTGCGGGTGCTCTCGTTCCGGGTCGCGCCACCGACGACGACGGAGATCGGCAGGCCGAGGTCCTCGCCGGCGACGAGCGCCTCGGTCTCGACGACCCAGTTGCGATTGGCCACGACCACGATCCGGTCGACACCGGCCGACGCGATCGTCCGCAGGCTCCGGGTAAGGATCTGCTCCCCGGCCAGGCGCACGAACTGCTTGGGGATGTCGGCTCCGAACCGGTTGCCGTCCCCGCCGGCCAGGAGGATCGCGTGCGTTCGTCTCAACGTCAGGTGGTGCCTCGGGCCGCTGGTGTCGCGTAAGCCTATGCAAAAACGGCCGGGCTGAGGTCGCCGCTATCATCCCGGCCCGGGAGGACAGCCGAAAGGAGATCGCGCCTGACCCCACGCGATGATCGACCCGAACCTGCCAGCGGGTCGGCGATCGCGATCGAGTCGAGCACCTGGACGCGGATCCAGTGGACGCTCTGCGCGCGCACGGTCGACGGCGGCGTCGTCGACCCGCATCATGTCCGCCTGCGCGAGCCGACCGGTCGCCATCGTCTCGTTGCCCCCGCCAGGGCGAGCCTCGAGGCCGATTGCCTCGTCGTTCGCTTCAACCCGATGCAGGGTCCCGACGCGGTCCCGCTTCCCCCGGGTCGATGGGACGTCGTGCTGGCCGATGGGTCGCGCGGCGTCCGGCCGCTCATCGTGGCCGATCCGGGACCGATCGCGACGCCGTCGTCGAGGGCGCAGTTTCCCGTCGGCAAACGCGGAACGTACGTCGCCCAGCCGGCCGTGGACGGCCGCGGCCGGCTGGCCCTCGAGGTCCGCCTCGACCCGCCATCGGATCGTGTCCCGGGCTCACCCGACGAGCCGGCCGAGGACGCAGGTCTCGACGGTGACGACGGCGGCGCGGACGTGGACGCCGGCGGCGAGGTGGTGGCGGCAGCCCACCGAACCGCGTCGCGTGCGAGCCTGGCGGGCGACCGTGCGCGGCGGCTCCTGTGGGCGCTGGCCGGACCCCCGATCGGCTGGGCGAGACCCCGAGCGTTCCAGCTCGCCTTCAACCTGTTCCGCATCGCCGCGGTCAGGAACGGCCGCCGGATCCTGTTTACCTCGGACTCGCGGTCGGAGCTCGGCGGCAACCTCAAGCTGATCCACGACCGGATGGTCGAGCGAGGCATCGACCGCCGCTACGAGCTGATGACGCTGTTCAAGCCGGGCATCCGCGCCCGACGGACGTGGCGCGACCGATTCCGGCTGCCGTGGCTGCTCGCGCGGGCCGACGTCGTCGTCGTCGACGATTACCAGCCGGTGATCTACAGGGTCCAGGACCGCGACGTGAAGATCGTCCAGGTCTGGCACGCCTACGGCTCCTTCAAGACGGTCGGCTACAGCCGGGTCGGCAAGCCGGGCGGACCGAGCCCATGGTCGCGGGTCCACAAGAACTACACGTACGCGACGGTCGGCTCCCACAACGACGTTCCCCACTACGCCGAGGCGTTCGGGATCCCGGAGCGACGCGTCGTGCCGACGGGCGTGCCGCGGATGGACGAGTTCGTTGCCGCGTCTCGCGATCCCGGCCGCCGAGGGGCTGTCTACGACGCCGTCCCGGAGGCCGTCGGCCGCTGGACGATCCTGTTCGCGCCGACGTTCCGGGGCAGCGGCGCGAGGACCGCGACCTACGACACCTCGCTGCTCGACCTCGCCGCGCTCCACGACCTGTGCGTCGAGAAGAACGCCGTCTTCGTCATCCGTCTCCACCCGTTCGTCGCGGATCGGTTCGCGATCCCGCCGGACCTGGCCGACCGGATCGTCGATGCGACGGACCGGCCCGTCGAGACCAACGACCTCCTCCTGGCCACCGACCTGCTGATCACCGACTACTCGTCGATCGTGTTCGAGTACTCGACCCTGCGGCGTCCGGTGCTCCTGTTCGCCCACGACCTCGACGAGTACGTGTCCGCCCGCGATTTCTACGTGCCCTACGAGGAATGGGTCCCGGGCCGGATCGTCCGGTCGTTCCCCGAGCTCGTCGACGCGATCCGGCGCGAGGACTTCGGCAGCGAGAGGCTCGATCGCTTCGTCGAACGGAGCTTCGACCACCTCGAGGGTGGGGCCGCCGATCGGATCATCGACCAGCTGATCCTCAACGGCTGAGCAGACGAGCCCGGCCGGCCCATCATTGGGGCGATGCACCGACTGCTCCGGACCGCCCGGACGTGGGCCGTTCGTCTCGGCTTCGCCGCCGGACGGTTGACGGGACCGGCCGATCGCGTCGTCCTCGCGACGGCCCATGCCGACCGGCTGAGCGGCAACCTCGCGCTGATCGCGGCCGAGGTCCGCCGGCGTGGCCGGCGGCCGGTCGTCCTCGTTCACGCGCCGCGCCGGTCGCTGCGCGGCCGGCTGGCGGCCCTCGCCTTCCACGTTCGGGCTGGGGCGGCGATCGCCCGCGCCGCTGTCCTCGTCGTGGACGACTACTTCTTCCCGCTCTACGTCGTCCGGCCGCGACCCACGACCACCGTCGCCCAGGTCTGGCACGCCGGCGGAGCCCTCAAGAAGTTCGGCTACAGCGTCCTCGGCAAGACGTTCGGGGCGGACGAGGACCTCGTGGCCGCGGTCCGGATCCACGCCAACTACGACCTTTGCCTGGTCTCGTCGGAGGCGGCCACGCCGTTCTACGCCGAGGCGTTCCGCCTGCCGCCTGAGTCGTTCGTCTCGAGCCTGGGCATCCCGCGGACGGACCTCCTGTTCGGCGCCGACCGAGAGGCCCGCGCGGCGCGCGTTCGCGAGCGCTACGGGATCCCGGCCGACCGACGCGTCGTCCTCTACGCGCCGACCTTCCGGGGCGAGCGGATTGTCGACGCCCGGGCCGATCATCTCCTCGATTTCGAGGCCCTGGCCGCGACGCTGGCCGCCGACCACGTCGTGCTCGTCCGGCTCCACCCGTTCGTCCGCGCTCGACTCCAGATCCCCGCGGGCCTCGACAACTTCCTCGTCGACGTCTCGGACGCGCCCGAGATCAACGAGCTCATGCTCGCCAGCGACGTCCTCGTGACCGACTACTCGAGCGCCGTGTTCGAGTTCGCCCTCCTCGGCCGTCCGATCGTCGTCTACGCGCCGGATCTCGAGGCCTACGAGCGCGAGCGGGACCTCTACATCGACATCCGGACGCTGCCGGGACCGGTGCTCGCGACGACCGAGGCCGTCGCCGCGTGGCTGCGGGCCGGCGAGGTCGACGAGGCGGCGATCATCGCCTTCGCCCGGCGCTGGTTCACGGTCGCCGACGGCCAGGCGACGGTCCGCTTCGTCGACCGGGTCGTCGAGCCGGCGCTGCGGGGCGAGAAGGTGACCGCCGCTCACCTCACGGAGCCGGCACCCTCCCCGCCGCGCGGGTAATCACCCTCCGAGGGCCGAGCGCGCTCGGTGGAGCGCATCGGCCCGAGGATGCGCTCGGTGGAGCGCATCGGCCCGAGGACGCGCTCGGTGGAGCGCATCGGCCCGAGGAATCAGGCCTCCTCGCGCTCGACGACCTCCCGCCGAGCCGGCACGAGGCGCGGCGGTGGCACGTCCGACACGTTCGGCACGAAGGACGCGGCCATCGACGTGGCGGCGACCTGCTCCTGCTCCTCGACGGACAGGATCCCGAGCCGC
>DASTSC010000015.1:0-1352 GCA_035760905.1 Candidatus Limnocylindrales bacterium
CGACCTGCGGTGGCTCGGCTCCGACGACGACGCCCTCGCGGCGGCCGGGCCGGTCCGCGTCGCGGGCACGTCCGTGATCGCGGCCCTCGTCGGGCTCGCGCCGGACGCGCGCGCCCTGCGCGAGGCGCTCGTCGCCCGCTACGAGGCAGCCCGCGTCCCGTTCGCGACCGTCGTCCATCCCGCGGCCTGGATCGCGCCCTCGGCGCGGCTGCTGCCGGGCAGCGTGATCCTCGCAGGCGCGACGGTGAACGCCGGCGCGGTCGTCGGGCCGCATGCGATCCTCAACTCCCATGCGGTCGTGGAGCATCACGTGACGGTCGGCGCCCACGCCCATGTCGGGCCCGGCGCGGTCGTCGGCGGCGGGGCGAGGATCGGTGCCGGGGCGAGCATCGGGCTCGGCGCCCTCGTCCGCGACCACGTGTCGGTGGGGTGGAACGCCACGGTCGGCATGGGCGCGGTCGTCGTGGCGGACGTCCCCGACGGTGCTGTCGTCGTCGGCAACCCGGCCCGTGTCCGGGACGACGGATGACGCGATGACCTCGTTCGCGAGCGCCGTCGTCGACGCGACCGGTTGCCTCCGCGACGCGATGACGGCCATCGACCGGAGCCGCACCGGGATCTCCCTCGCGGTCGACGACCGCCATCGCCTCGTCGGCGTCCTGACCGACGGCGACATCCGGCGCGCGTTGCTCGGCGGCGCCTCGCTCGACGGGCCGCTCGCCCCGCACCTCGTCGATTCGTTCGTCGCGGTGGATGCCGGAGCGTCGCGCGGGGAGGTCCTCGACCTGATGCAGGCCCGCCGGATCGCCCAGGTGCCGGTCCTCGACCCGGACGGCGCCGTCGTCGGGCTCCATCTTCTCCACGAGATGGTCGGCGTGGATCGCCGGCCGAACTGGGCGGTCGTCATGGCCGGCGGTGAGGGCCGGCGCCTTCGCCCGCTCACCGAGGCGGTTCCGAAGCCGATGCTCCGGGTCGCCGGGCGGCCGATCCTCGAGCGGATCGTGTTCCACCTCGTCTCGCACGGGATCGAGCGGGTCTTCCTCGCGATCAACTACCGGGGCGAGATGATCGAGGAGCACTTCGGCGACGGCAGCCGGTTCGGCTGCCGGATCGAGTACCTGCGCGAGGAGCGGCCGCTCGGGACCGGCGGGCCGATCTCGCTCCTGCCCGAGCCGCCGACGCATCCGCTCCTCGTCATGAACGGCGACCTCGTCACCCAGGCGGATGTCGGCGCGATGGTCGATCGCCATCGCCAGCGCGGCGACGTCGTGACGATCGGGGTCGGGCGGTACGTCCACACCGTGCCGTACGGCTGCGTCCGGCGGTCGGGCGACCTCGTCACCGGGATCGAG
>DASTSC010000016.1:0-15493 GCA_035760905.1 Candidatus Limnocylindrales bacterium
CGCGTCGTCGAAGACGACGAACGGGGCCTTGCCGCCGAGCTCGAGGTGGAGGCGCTTGAGCGATCCGGCGGCGCCGGCCATGATCCGCTTCCCGGTCGCCGTGTCGCCCGTGAGCGAGACGAGGTCGATGCCCTCGTGGGCGGCGATCGCCGAACCCACGACGTCGCCGCGGCCGGTGACGACGTTGAGGACGCCGTCGGGCAGCCCGGCCTCCCGGGCCAGCTCGGCGAAACGGAGCGTCGTGAACGGGGTCGCGGACGCCGGCTTGATGACGACCGCGTTGCCGGCGGCGAGCGCAGGTCCGAGCTTCCAGGCCGCCATCCAGATCGGGTAGTTCCAGGGCGCCACCTGACCGATCACCCCGATCGGCTCGCGCCGGATCATCGAGGTGTGGCTGCCGCTGTACTCGGCGGCGGCCTTGCCCTCGAGATGGCGGACGGCGGTCGCGAAGAACCGCAGGTTGTCGATCGTGAACGGCAGGTCCGAGTCGCGCCGGAGCTTGTAGGCGGAACCCGTCTGGAGCGTCTCGAGCCGGGCCAGGTCGTCCGAATCGCGCTCGAGGAGGTCGGCCAGCCGGAGGAGGACCGCCGATCGCTCGGCCAGGAGGGCCCGGCTCCAGACGCCCGAATCGAACGCCGCCCGCGCCGCGACGACGGCCGCGTCCACGTCGGCGGCCGACCCTGCCGGCACCCGCCCGACGAGCTCGCCGGTGGCCGGGCTCCGGACCTCGAGCCACTCAGCGGATGCCGATTCGACGGCCCGGCCGCCGATCCACATCCGGACGTCGTTGCTGACCTCGACCGCCATCACGCTCCCCTGCTCCGCGAGCCGTTCGCCGGGCGAGGCTAGCACCGGATCAGCGAGACTAGGGATTCGTGGCACCCCTCGAGATCGTCGCGATCCTCGCGGCCGGGCTCGCGGCCGGGACGATCAACACGATCGTCGGCTCGGGCTCGCTCATCACGTTCCCGACGCTCCTCGCGCTCGGCTATCCGCCGGTCGTGGCGAACGTGTCGAACACCGTCGGGCTCCTGTGGGGCTCGCTCAGCGGCGCGATCGGCTACCGCCGCGAGCTCGCCGGCCAGCGCGAGCGCGCCGTCCGCCTCGGCGCGGCGTCGGTCCTCGGCGGGCTGACCGGCGGCGTCCTTCTCCTCGCCTTGCCGGCCAGCTCGTTCGAGACCGTCGTCCCGTTCCTCATCCTCGGCGCGGTCGTCCTCGTCGCGCTCCAGCCACGGCTGTCGGCAGCGATGGCCCGCCGGCGCGCGGACGGCCACGAGCACCTCGTGCCGCTGTTCGCGACGGTCTACCTGACCGGCATCTACGGCGGCTACTTCGGGGCCGCGCAGGGCGTCATCCTCATCGCCCTTCTCGGGATCTTCGTGAGCGAGGACATCCAGCGGCTCAACGGCCTCAAGAACGTCCTCGCCTTCCTCGTGAACGCCGTCGCGGCCGTCCTGTTCATCCTCATCGCCCCGGTCAGCTGGCCGGCGGCGATCGTCCTCGCGGCCGGCTCGATCGTCGGCGGTCAGCTCGGCGCCGTCGTCGGCCGGCGCCTCTCGCCCCTCGTCCTTCGGGGGGTCATCATCGTCGTCGGCACGTTCGTCGCCATCAGGCTCCTCCTCGGGTAGGCCCCTCGATGTCCCTCGTCATCCTCCTCAAGCTCGTCCACGTCCTGGCCGCCATCACCGCGGTCGGCTCGAACCTGACCTACGCCTTCTGGCTGCGACAGGCGGGTCGGGACAGGACTCGCCTCGTCTGGACGATCGAGACGATCCACCGCCTCGAGATGCGGGTCGCGAACCCGGCCTACGCCGTGCTGTTCGTGACCGGCGTGCTCATGGTCGCCGGCGGCCTCTACTCGTTCGAGACCGGCTGGATCGCGACCGCGATCGTCCTCTACGTCGCCGTGGCGATCCTCGGCATCACCCTCTACGCGCCCGCGATCCGGCGCCAGCTCGCGGCGGCCGAGACCGACCCCACGAGCGCCGCCTACGAGGCGGCCGAACGGCGGTCGACCCTGCTCGGGGTCGTCACCGTCGCGATCGTGCTCGTGATCGTCTTCCTCATGGTCGTCAAGCCGTTCTGAGGGCCCGCTCGCGCACGTGTGCGGCGTGCTCCCGCAGCAGTCGCCAGGCGAGCTCGACGTGGCGACGCTCGGTCCGCAGGTTGCCGATCGCGAGACGAAGCGTGAACCGGTCACCCAGCCGGGTATGCGAGAGGAAGACCCGGCCGGTCGCGTTGACGGCGTTGAGGAGCGCCTCGTTGAGCGCGTCGAGGTCGGCGAACCCGGACGGCGCGAACCGGAAGCAGACCGTCGAAAACGGCGTCGGCGCGAGGAGCTCCCAGCCCGGCTCGGCGGCGACCCACGATTCGAACTCGCGGGCGAGCGCGACATGGTCGCGGACCACGGCCCGCAGTCGCTCGAGCCCGAACCAGCGCAGGTGGACCCACAGCTTGAGAGCCCGGAAACGTCGGCCGAGCTGCGGCGTCAGCTCGCTGTAGTCGCGCACCGGGGCCTGCCGATCGAGCGTTCGGAGGTACTCGGGAACGAGGCTGAACGCGGCCCGCAGCTGATCGATCCGGCGGCTCAGGAGGAGCGACGCGTCGAGCGGGACGAAGAGCCACTTGTGCGGGTTCACGACGATCGAGTCGGCCCGCTCCCAGCCCCCGAACGCGGGCCGCAGCTCGGGCACGATCGCAGCCGAGCCGGCATACGCGGCGTCGACGTGGAGCCACAGCCCCTCGGCCGCGGCCACGTCGGCGATCTCGGCCACCGGGTCGACGGACGTCGACGACGTCGTCCCGAGGGTGGCCACGACGGCGATCGGCCGGCGGCCGGCCGCCCGATCGGCCCCGATCAGAGCCCGCAGGCGGTCGACCCGCATCCGGTAGGCGTCGTCGGCCGGGATCCGGACGAGCGATGCGGCGCCGAGGCCGAGCGTCATGCAGGCCTTCTCGATCGAGCTGTGCGCCTCGCTCGAGGCGTAGACGACGAGATCCTCGAGGCCACGCCCGTCGAGCCCCTCCCGCGCGGCGCCCACCCCGGCCGCCTCGCGCGCGGCGGCGAGCGCGATGAGCGACGACGTCGACGCGGTGTCGGTGATGAGCCCGTCGAAGGCCGCCGGCAGCCCGAGCGCCTCGCGGAGCCAGCCCACGACGACCGTCTCGAGCTCCGTGCCGACGGGCGAGGTCCGCCAGAGCATCGGGTTCTGGCCGAGGGCCGCGGTCAGCAGCTCGCCGACGATGCCCGGGCCGGATGCCGTCGTGGCGAAGTAGGCGAAGAACGCCGGATGCTGCCAATGGGTCGCGTTCGGCTCGACCAGCCGTTCGACATCGTCGAGGATCGCCTCGATCGGTGCGCCGGCCTCCGGCGGATGAGGCGGGAAGAGCGGCCCGATCGTCCCGGGCTCGACCGGTGGAAGGATCGGGAACGACTCGACCCGTTCGAGGTAGTCGGCGACGAGGTCGACGGCGCGGTGGCCGGCCGCGCGGAACTCGTCGGGAGTCATGTCGCGGACGTCGTCGGGCATCGGCGAGATCATGCCTCCCGGGCCGGGACGCTGCGCTTGCAACGCAGCGTTTACATGAAGCGGGCACGACCCCGGGCAGCGCTCGGTAGATTCGATCCACCAACCACCTCGCGACAGCCTGGCGAGCCGTCTCGTGACCTTCGCGTCCGCCCCGCACCGCCTCGGCCGCCTCCGTGGGCTCGATGGGCTTCGTGCGATCGCGGTCGCGGCCGTCGTCGTCTACCACCTCGGGCTCGGCGCGGCGCCCGGAGGCTTTTTCGGCGTCGAGGTCTTCTTCGTGATCAGCGGCTTCCTGATCACGGGCCTCCTCCTCGCCGAATGGCGCGCGACCGGCTCGATCTCGCTGCCGCGGTTCTGGGCGCGGCGCGCGCGCCGGCTGCTGCCGGCCCTGTTCGCCCTCCTGCTCGGGACGCGCGCGGTCGCCGCCATCGCCTACCCGGGCGAGCTCGCCCGGCTCCGGACGGATGCCCTCGCGGCGTTCGGCTACGTGACGAACTGGTATCTCGTGGTCGCCCAGCAGCCGTACTTCGAGACCGTCGGCCGGCCCTCGCCGCTCCTCCACCTCTGGTCGCTCGCGATCGAGGAGCAGTTCTATCTCGTCTGGCCGGTCGTCCTCGGCGTCGTGCTCCTCTTCGCCGGCCGCCGCGGCGCGCTGCTCCTGGCCGTGACCGGGATCGTCGCCTCGGCCGCGGCGACCGTCGCGCTGTACGTCCCGGACACCGACCCGTCCCGCGTCTACTACGGCACCGACACGCGCGCGGCTGGTCTCCTCGCCGGGGCGCTCCTCGCGCTCGTCGTCCTCCCGGGCCGATCGGGCGTGACCTCGCGGCCGTCGGTGCGGCGGCGCCTCCTCGCCGATTTTGCCGCGATCGCCGGGCTCGCGGCGATCGTCGCGGCCTTCGCCTTTCTCGACGAGACCGACGCCCGGCTCTTCCCGGCCGGCATGCTCGCGATCGACGCCGCGACGCTCGTTCTCATCGCGGCGGTGGCGGGACCGACCGGCGGTCTCGTCGCCGCCGTCCTCGAGACGCAGCCGTTCCGCTGGCTCGGGACGCGCTCGTACGCCGTCTACCTCTGGCACTGGCCGATCTTCGTCTTCACCCGTCCCGGGCTCGACCTGCCCGTCGACGGGCCCGCGGGGATCGCGCTCCGGCTCCTGGCCACTGCGGCGCTCGCGGAGGCCTCCTACCGACTCGTCGAGCGGCCGATCCGGGGCGGCGCGCTCGGTCGCGCGTGGGCCCGCTGGCGGGCCGCCGACCGGTCCCGACTCGCGCGAATCCCCGACCCGCGCCCCGGCCTGGTGGTCGCCGGCGCCGGCGTCGTCGCGGTCCTCCTGGCGGACGTCGCCGGGGCCCCGCCGCCGGCCGCGCCCGCGGAGCTGCCGGTGACCGCGATGGACGGTCTCGTGACGCCGCCGCCCGGGCCGGGCGACGGCACCGGCAGCGACGCCGTCTCGGTTCCGGTGAGCGCCGTGGGCGGCGCGGCGACGGCCCCACCGGCCGGGACGAGCCGTCCCTCACCGTCGGCCACCGACTCCGCATCGGGGATCCGCCTCCGTCGCGTGCCCGTCGCCGGGCCCGTCGTCGGCGTCGGCGAGTCCGTCCTGATCGCCGCCGCTCCGTCGCTCGCCCGCGTCGTGGGCCCGCTCGCGGTCGACGCGGCGGTCGGCCGCCAGGTGCCGGACGACGTCGCGGCGATCCGGAAGCGCGCAGCGCAGGGCCGGCTCGGCCAAACGGTCATCCTCAACATCGGCAACAACGGCCCGATCTACCCGCGGGACGCCGACCAGGCGATGGACGAGCTGCGGGACGTCCAGACGATCGTCTGGGTGAACGTCTCCGTGCCACGCCAGTGGCAGGACCACAACAACCGCCTGATCGCCCAGTACGCGGCCCGCCACGGCAACGTCCGGCTCGTCGATTGGCACGCCGCGAGCGCCGGCCGTCCGGAGCTGTTCGCGCCCGACGACGTCCACCCGAACCGCGACGGCGCGCGTCTGATGGCCAGCCTCGTCGCGGACGCCCTCGCGCCCTGAGCGCCTCCAGGTTCCTAGGCCGTGCCGGCCTCGCCCTTCCCGCCGTTCCCGCCGTTGCCGCGGGTCTCATCCGCCGGATTCGGGAGCGCCGGGGTCTCGGCCGGCCGGACCTCCGGGGCCTGGGTGCGGCGCTGGACGAGGTTCGGTGGGAACCGGGCCGAGACGGAGGTGATCGCCGTGAGGTCGAGGTCCGAGGGGTCGAGGTCGAGCGCCTCGTAGTGGCTGATCTCGAGGTTCTCGACGAGCTCCTCGGTGCCGGGCAGCAGCCGGGGCTGGTTGAGCCGTCCGCCGGTCCAGGCCCACAGGTCGGCGGGCGTCCGCCACTCCTCGAACAGGACGACCTCCTCGCCGCCCCGCGTGTCGAGGCGACGGGCGAGCTTCGCGTACACGAGGCCGGCCTGCTCGCGGAGCTCGTCGAGCTCGCCGCGAATGAGCACGTTGAACTGGCCGACGTTGTTCGGGGCGACGCGCGCGGTCAGGACGCGAACGATCAGGACGTGCCTCCCGAGGACTGGGCGAGGGGCTGGCTCGAGGCGGCGCCGGGCCCGACTGTAGCGCGATGCCGTCAGGAGAGCCCCGGACGGCGGCGGCCGGTGACGAGATACGTCTCGACGGGCGCGTGGCCACGCAGGTCGATCGGGCCACACGGCTCGGCCTCGAAGCGGTCCTCGAGCTGGCGCCACGTCGCGTCGCTGACCTGGACCCGACCGATCGTGCCCTGCGACTCGAGCCGGCTCGCGACGTTCACGGTGTCGCCCCAGATGTCGAAGGCGGACTTCCCGCGACCGATGACCCCGCCGATCACCGGCCCGGAGTGGACCCCGACCCTGAGCCGGATCCCACCGGCGATGGACGCCTCCTCGCGCGCGACCTCGAGCATCGCCAACCCGAGGTCGACGGCGCGGACCGCCTGGTCGTCGAGCGGCTCGAACAGCCCTCCGGCGACCATGTACGCGTCCCCGATCGTCTTGATCTTCTCGAGCCGGCGCGCCGCGACGAGCTCGTCGAACCGGCCGAAGAGTCGACCGAGGAGCTCGATCACCTCCGCCGCGGGGAGCCGCGAGGCGATCGAGGTGAACCCGGCGATGTCGGCGAACAGCACCGTGACTACCGGGTACTCGTCGGCGATCGTCCGCTCGCCGTCGAGGAGGCGCGCGGAGATCGGCGGCGGGAGCAGCTCGAGCAGGAGGGCGTCCGCGCGCTGCTTCTCGACCCGGACCGCGCCGGCCTGCTCGTTGATCACGATCTCCTGGTAGAAGACCCGCCGCCGGGACTGCTCGAGCAGCCGAAGCGCGACGAGGACGCCGATCACGGCGGCACCGAAGATGAACGAGTCGACGAGCATCCGGCCCCGTCCGGCGTAGGACGTCGCGAAGGCGGCGAAGGCGACGACGATCACGACCGAACGCGCGGCGGCGAACACGAAGCCCGTGCGGGACACGAACCCGAAGATGAACAGGAGCATGATCGCGCTGATCCCGTATCCGGCCAGCACGCCGCCCGTCGACGCGAACCAGAGGATGACGACGCTGTTGACGCCGGTCAGGGCCGAGACGATCGAGTGCTGGCGGTCGAGGGTCCTCGCCCAGCCCGAGGCCGCGAACGCGAGGGCGTTGAACAGCGCCATGGCGAGGCCGACGGGGAGCGCTCGTTCGGCCGGGATTGGGGTCCCGGCGGGAACGAAGGCCGCCGCCAGGAGCCACATCGTCGCCGCCGTGGCGGTCGTGATCCGGAACCCGGCGACGCTCTCGGCGCCCGCCTCGCGCTGGTAGCGTCGTTCCAGGGCCGCGTCGCGGAAGCGGAGGGAGACCGGCCGGAGGCCGCCGCCCGGATCCGGCGCCCGGGCGCCCTCGGCGGGAACCGCAAGCGACGGTCGCCGGTCGGCGCTCTTGGCACCGGGCCACGCGATCCGCGCTCTGCTCCCGAGTGAAAGGCTCACGTCGCTCTCCACGCGCCGGCACGGAGGCGACCGGCTCTCGCGAGTCTCCTCTCGGCGGGCGGCCCGGTCATCGGCGCTCCGTCCATGTCCGCTCGGCGGAATGACGTAGCCGTCGACGGGACGCGCGCCCGGCGACGTGACGATCGCTCCTGACGATGATCGAGCCATGGCACGCCGTCTCGACACCCCTCGCTCGCTCTCTCCGGTCGACCTCCTCTCGCTGCTCTACCTGGGCGCCGTCTGGGGTGCCGTGTTCCTCTTCATGCGCGTCTCGGCGCCCGAGGTCGGGCCGGTCTGGGCGGCCGAGATCCGGCTGGCGATCGGCGCGGTCGTCCTCGCGGCGCTCGCCGGAGGGTCGACGCTGGCCGCGGCGCGCGGTCGCATCCGCGATTTCGTCGTCGTCGGAGCGCTCTTCTCCGCGATCCCGTTCACCCTGATCGCGTTCGCGACGCTCACGCTGCCGGCCGGCCTCACGGCGCTCCTCAACGCGGCGACGCCGCTCTTCACCGCGCTCGTCGGCGCGGCCTTCCTCGGCCAGCGGATCGTGCCCCGGGTCGCCGCCGGCCTCTTCGTGGGGATGATCGCCGTCGTCCCGCTCGTCGGCTGGTCGCCGCTCGAGCCGTCCTCGACGCTCGTCCTCGCGGTCGCCGCCGGCCTCGGGGCGCCGGCGAGCTACGCGGTTGCCGGCAACTTCGTCCGGGCCCGGCTCGGCGACGTCCCGCCGCTCGAGCTCGCGACGGGGATGGTCGTCGGCGGCGCCGTGCTCGCGCTTCCGGTCGCCGTCCTGTCCGGCCCGCCAGGCGTCCCGAGCATCGATGGCGTCGTCTCGCTCGTCCTCGTCGGCACCGTTTCGACCGCCCTCGCCTGGCCGGTCTTCTTCCGGGTGCTCCGCCGCACGACCGTGACGGCCGCGAGCACCGTCACGTTCGTCGTTCCGGCGTTCGCCCTCGCCTGGGCGTCGCTCGCCCTGGCCGAGCCGGTCGGCATCGGGCTCCTCGGCGGCTTCGGCCTGATCCTGGTCAGCCTCGTGCTGGTGCTGGGGATCGGCCCGTCGCTCTCACTCCGGGTGGCCGGCGGCCGGCGCTGGCTCGCGGCCGGCGCCCGGCCGTAGCCCTGACGTCGCGCCGAGTCATCGCCGGTGGGAGGAGTCGTGGTCGGGGCGCCGCGATTCGAACGCGGGACCTCCTGAACCCCATTCAGGTGCGCTACCAGGCTGCGCCACGCCCCGAGGCGGCCAGCATAGCAGCGGCGGCGAGCTCCGCCGCCCGGGCTACCGCCGTCGCGCCGGACGACGCTCCCCGCTCCGCCGCCTCGTCCGCCCCGCTCCGCGGCGCAGCCGCTCCGGGTTCCGCTCCCGGAAGACGAGCCGCACCGGCGTTCCGTCGAAGCCGTGGGCGGCCCGCAGCCGGTTCTCGAGGTAGCGCTTGTAGCTGAAGTGGATCGAGGCGGCGTCCGAGGCGAACAGGACGAACGTCGGCGGCGCCACGGCCGCCTGCGTCCCGTAAAGGATCTTCGGCCGGTGGCCGCGGACGAGGGGGGCGGGCTGCCTCTCCGCCGCGTCGCGGAGCAGGCGGTTGAGCTCGGCCGTGGGAACCCGCTTCCGGCGCTCGCCCCAGACGTCGACCGCGAGCTCGAGCACGCGCGACACCCGCTGGCCGGTCTTCGCCGAGATCGAGACGATCGGGGCGAAGTCGAGGAACGGCGCCTCGCGCCTGATCCACTCGACGTACTGGTCGAACGTGCGGTCGCTCTTCTCGGCCACGAGGTCCCACTTGTTCACCGCGACGACGAGCCCTCTCCCCTCCTCGACCACGTAGCCGGCGATGTGGGCGTCCTGGGCGGTCAGCCCGTCGACGGCGTCGATGACGAGGATCGCGACGTCGGCCCGACTGATGGCCCGCAGGGCACGGAGCGTGCTGTACCGCTCCGCGGCGGGACCGGACGCGACCCGGCCCCGGCGCCGGATGCCGGCGGTGTCGATGAGGACGATCTCGCTCCGCCCCCACGCGATCCGGGTGTCGATCGCGTCGCGGGTCGTCCCGGGCACGTCCGAGACGATCGACCGCTCGGCGCCGAGGAGCGCGTTGAGCAGCGACGACTTGCCCACGTTCGGCCGCCCGACGAGCGCGATCGCTGGCGTCTCCTCCTCGGTCGCGGCGGCGATCTCCGCGTCCCAGCGGCGCGCCGTCGCGTCGATCTCCGACTCCACCGCGTCCTCGTCCACGTCGGGCTCCGCCTCGCCGACGACGAACGGCTCGAGGCGGCCTGCGCTCATCTCCCGCTCGAAGGCGTCGGCCTCCGCCTCGCGGGCCTTGCGGGCGAGCTCCTCGGAGCTTTCGGGCGGCAGCGACCAGACGACGACGTCGAGCAGGTCGGCGACGCCGCGGCCGTGGGTCGCGCTGATCGGGTGGGTCTCGTCCCAGCCGAGCCGGTAGAACTCGGCCGCCTCGAGCTCGCGCTTCTGGTTGTCGGCCTTGTTGACGGCGACGAGGACCGGCGCCTTCGCCGTCCGCAGGAGCTCCGCGGCGTCCTCGTCGGGTGGCGTGAGCCCGCTGATCGCGTCGACGACGAAGACGATGACGTCCGCCTCGGCGATCGCGAGCCTTGCCTGGTCCTGGACCCGGGCCTCGATCGGATCGTCCGGGTCGAGCTCCAGCCCGCCGGTGTCGACGACGACGAACCGCCGGCCGTTCCATTCGGCGTCGGCGTACATCCGGTCGCGGGTGGTGCGGGCCCGATCCTCGACGATCGCCGTCCGCTCGCCGACGACCCGGTTGAAGAGCGTCGACTTCCCGACATTCGGTCGGCCCACGATCGCGACGATCGGAAGCCCGGCGGCCGCCTCGCGCCGCGCGGACGCGGCGGCGGGCATCAGACTGCCGCGGGCGTGGCGAGCGAGGTCGTCCGGCCGGCGGGCGTCGCCGCAGCCGCCAGCGCCGCCTCGGCGAGCTCGACGGACCGCGTCCGGACCTCGTCCGTGCCCGCGAGCTCGAGGACGCGGCGGGCCACGTCGCGGAGGTCCTCGATCGGGGTCGACGTCCCGCCGGTCACGCCGACGATCCGCGCTCCGTCGAACACCCCGGCATCGGTCAGGTCGCGCGCCGCCTCGATCTGGACGACGGGCCGTCCGGCGATCTCGCAGAGCCGGGTCAGCTCCTTCGTGTTGGCCGAGGAGCGCCCGCCGACGACCACCATGAAGTCGACCTCGCGGGCCGCCTCGAGCGTGTCCTCCTGGCGCCGGATGGTCACCGGGCAGACGGTGTTGACGATCCTGAGCTCGTGGCTTCGCGAGACGAGGAACGCCGCCAGCCTCTCGAACTTCCACGGCGGCTGCGTGCTCTGGCTGATGAGCGCCATCCGCTTCTTGCGGGGGATCTTCGCCTCCCACTCCTCCTCGTCGTCGACGACGATCGCGTCGGGCGCGAAGCCGAGCAGGCCGACGACCTCGGGATGCTTCGGCGTCCCGAGCAGGACGATCGTGTAGCCGTCCTCGACGAGCCGGACGATCTCGCGCTGCTCCTGGACGACCCAGGTGCACGTCCCGTCGATGATGTCGAGGTGGCGGGCCTGGGCCCGCTCCATGACCTCGGGCCGAACGCCGTGGGCCCGGATGACGACCGCCGAGCCGTGGTCGACGTCGTCGAGCGACTCGACGTTCCGGATCCCGAGCCGCTGGAGGTCGCCGATGACGCCCTCGTTGTGGACGACCTGGCCGAGCGTCGTCGTCTCGCGGCCGGCGGCGCGCGACTCCTTGGCCCTGTCGATCGCCTCGCGCACGCCATAGCAGAACCCGGTCCGGCGGGCGATCTTCACCTGTTCCACGGTTCCCATGACGGGTCGATTATCCCATGCCGACCCCGATCACCCGGTTCCGCCGTCCTCGCCGGTCCAGGCCGGCAGGCGCTGCCAGCCGAGGACCGTCGCGGGTTCGAGCCGTGGCCGCAGGAGCGCCGCCTGACGACCGCGAACGGCGACCTCCGCCGGCAAAGGGTGGGAGAGGAAGAACGGCATCGACTCGGTGAAGCCGTAGGCGCCGACGTCGAGGACCGCGACGAGGTCGCCGACCTCGGGCGTCCGGATCATCGCCTCGGTCGCGAGCACGTCGAGGCCGGAGCAGAGGGGACCGGCGATCGTGACCGGGGCGAACCGCGCGGGGCCCGCGCTCGGCGAGCCGAACCGACGGACGCGATGCTCCTGGCCGACGAGGGCCGGACGGACGAGGTGGTGGATCCCACCGTCGACGATCACCACGTCACGACCGTCGAGCGTCTTGCGGTCCACGACGCGGGCGAGGTAGGCGCCGGCGGGTCCGACGAGGAACCGCCCGGGCTCGAGGAGCAGGCGGATGTCGCCGAGGACCGGGTCGCACGTCCAGGCCGCGACGAGCTCGGCCATCCGACGCCCGAAGCCGACGAGGTCGAACGACTCCTCGTGCGACTCGTACGGGATGCCGATCCCGCCCCCGACGTCGACGAGCCGGAGCGGGAAGCCCGTGTCGCGAGCGAGGGCCGCGGCGGCGGCGACCGTCGTCGCGACGTGGTCGGCGAGCGCGCCGGCGTCGAGGACGTTCGAGGCGCCGAAGGCATGGAGCCCGAGCGGCTCCAGGTGCGGCGAGCGCACCGCCCGCTCGGCCGCGACGCGGAGCTCGTCCGGACCGAGCCCGAACTTGCCGGCCCCGTCGTCGCCGACGAGCCTGACCCGCTCGAGGCGGGCGGCCCGCGAGACGGCCGCGCGGAGGAGCACCCGCGCCCGGCGACCCTCGGCCTGGGCGATCGACGCGAGCCGATCGAGCTCGCCGAGGGATTCGACGGTGATCGCGCGGATCTCGCGGCGAACCGCGAGCCGGAGCTCTTCGTCGCGCTTGCCGGGACCCGTGAACACGATCCGGTCCGTCCGCACGCCCGCGGCGAGTGCGGTCTCGAGCTCGCCACCGGACGCGACGTCGGCGCCGAGTCCGAGCGAGCCGACATGGGCGACGACGCCGAGGGCCGGGTTCGCCTTGACGGCGTAGGCGAGGTCGACCGACGGCGGCAGGACCGCGGCGAGCGAGCGCACCTGGCGCTCGACGACGTCGAGGTCGTAGACGTAGAGCGGCGTGCCGAAGCGCGCGGCGAGCGCCTCAGGGTCGAGGCCGGCCACGGTCCCGTTCCGGATGACCTCGTTGCGACCGCGGGGCCGGCCGCGTGGCCGTCCGGGCTCGTCGGCCGGCAGCGGCTCGGCGGTCATCGGAGCGCCTCCTCGAGTGCCGTCCGCGCGTCGGTTCGGTCGTCGCGGCGTTTCACGACGAGGGCCACGCTCGCGGCCAGGCCGTGGGCGACGGCGAAGTCGCCGGTGAGCGCCCGGCTGCCGGGCACGACCACCGCGCCGGCCGGCACGACGAGCGGTCGTTCGGGCGTGCCGGTGTGGACCCGCTCATCGACGAGGTCGTAGAGGCGCGACGTCCCGGTGAGGCTGACCCCGGCCCCGATGACGGCGCCCGTCCGGACGAGGACGCCCTCGAGCAGCTGCGCGCCCGCGCCGACGAACGCGTCGTCCTCGACGATGACCGGTCGAGCACCGGCCGGCTCGAGGACGCCACCGACGATGACGCCCGCGGCGAGGTGGACGCGCGCGCCGATCTGGGCGCACGACCCGACGAGAACGTGCGAATCGATCATCGTCCCGGCGCCGACCCATGCCCCGACGTTCACGAACGACGGGGGCATGACGACGACGCCCGGCCCGAGGAAGACGCCGGCCCGGATCGACGAGCCGCCCGGGACGACGCGCCAGCTCGGGTCCGACAGGACCTTCGTCGGCAGGCCGGCCCGGTCGCGGAAGCGGAGGACGTCCTCGATCGCCCACTCCCGGTTCGCTCGGTCGCGAAAGCGCTCGAGGATCGCCGAGCGGACGTCCTCGTCGATCCGCCAGCCTTCAGGCGTTGAAGGGTCCGGCCGGGCCGCCCGGCGCCGACCGGCGTCGAGGTCGGAGAGGATGTCCTCTGCGGTGCGGCCAGGCTCGGCCTGCCGCGCAACGTCGAGCGCGGTCATGCCACGGCCTCCGCGACCCGCGCCGGTGCCGAGAGCAGGCCGACGGCCCGAAGCGTCTCCGTCAGCCGCTCACGGCCGCCGTCATCGAGCGGCAGGAGCGGCCGGCGGGTCGCGTCCGACGGGAGGAGGCCCATGAGCCCGAGCGCGGCCTTGACCGGCACCGGGTTCGGCGCCCCGCGGAAGTTCGCGCCGAAGAGCGGCAGCCAGCGGGCGTGGAGGCGACGGGCCGTCTCGAAGTCCCCCGCCCGACCGGCCGCGCACAGCTCGGCCATCTCGCCCGGGATCTCGTTCGAGGCGACCGAGACCACGCCGTCGCCGCCCATCGCGAGGACCGCGAGCGTCCAGGCGTCGTCGCCGGCGAGGACCGCCACGTCCCGCGGGCGGTCGCGACAGATCCGGGCGATCTGGTCGAGGTTGCCGGACGCCTCCTTCACGGCCACGACGCGCGGGTGCTCGGCGAGCCGGAGGAACGTCTCCGCCTCCACGTTCGAGCCGGTCCGCGACGGGACGTTATAGACGACGATCGGGAGGTCGCCCTCGTCGGCGACGGCCCGAAAGTGCGCGAGCAGCATCCGTTGGTCGGGCCGGTTGTAGTAGGGCCCGACGACGAGCGCCGCGTCCGCCCCGAGCTCGGCCGCGCGGCGGGTCATCCGGATCGTCGCGGCGGTGTCGTTCGTGCCGGTGCCGGCGATGACGGGGACGCGGTGCCTCGACGGGCCACCGGCGACGACGTCGACGGTCGCCGCGATGAGGCGGTCCCGCTCGTCCACGCTCAGCGTCGGGCTCTCGCCGGTGGTGCCGAGCGGGACGAGGCCGTCGATGCCCTCGACGACCTGGCGGGCGACGAGGCGCCGGAAGGCTGGCTCGTCGAGCTCCCCGTCCGGGGTGAACGGCGTGACGAGGGCGGTGAGGGCGCCGCGAAGCGCGGGCCGGCTGGTGGTGCTGGTTCTGGCGATGCGGATCATCTCGTGCTCCTCTCCCGGCCTCAGGCGGCCGTCAGGGTCTCCGTTTCGGGCAGGGTCGCGGCGTCGGCGAGGAGGTCGTCGATCACGCGGTCGAACGGATGGCTGCCGGGCAGGCGCGGGCCGCGGTCGAGCCAGGCAGCGGCTGTCGCGATCCCTGCGACGTAGGCCTGCCGGTCGCGAGCGGTCAGCCGGATCTCGAACGACTCGCCCGGCGAGTCGAAGCCGACGAGGTGCATCCCGGGCGAGGCGCCGGCCCGGACCGAGACGATCTCGAGCTCGCGCGATCGGTCGGTGGCCGGGCGGAGGCGGTCGGCGAGCGCCAGGGCCGTTCCCGACGGGCGGTCACGCTTGTCTCGCCGGTGCCACTCGACGATGAACGGCTCGAACCCGCCGACGCGGGCGAAGGCGTCGGCGGCGTCGGCGACGATGCGGCCGAGGATCGCCGCGCCGAGGCTGAAGTTCGCGGCGACGACGGCGCTGGCGTCATGGGCGACGAGCGCCTCCTCGACGCGAGCGCGGTCGGCGCCCCAGCCGGTCGTCGCGATGACGAAGCGGCGGCAGCCAGCGCTGAGGGAGGCCTCGACGTTGGTGGCGACCGACCCGCCCGTGGAGGCTTCGATCGCGAGGTCTGCCCCATCGAGGTCCGCTGGCGCGTGGCGTCCGGTAGCTGGCCGGCCGAGAAGTCGGGGACGCTCTCCGCCCGGATCGAGCCCGGCGGCGATCGCCCGGCCGAGCGGTCCGTCGCCGAAGACGATGGTGGTCATCTGCTGCCCTCCTGGTGGAGGGCCTGCCGGACGGAGGTTCGCCTCTTCGATTCGCGTACGAATCAAAAGAGCCGCGGTCACCGATGTGTCCGCGGCCCTCGGAGCCTCCGTGCCCGGAGGCCCGTTTCGGTCGTGTGCGCTACACGCCGTCAGAGCCCCAGGGCCGAGCCTTCCGGCTGGGCCGCCAGAGCTTCTGCTTCGCCTCGTACGCGAGGTGGTTCCGGCGCATCG
>DASTSC010000017.1:0-1029 GCA_035760905.1 Candidatus Limnocylindrales bacterium
TGGGCGCATCGGACTCGTCGGGGGTGAGGCCCTCCCGGAGCGCCGCGCGAACATACCGCCAGAAGCGATCCGGCTCGTCGTCGGCGTCGTCGATGGCGAGCCAGGCCGCCGGTCGGCAGAGGCCGTCCGCCCATTCGGCGAGGAGCGCGGTCTTGCCCGATCCGGCCGGCGCGGTGACGAGGACGATCCCGCGGTCCACGCCCGCGTCGAGCCGCTCCACGAGGCGCTGTCGCGGGACATGGCCGGGCGCCGACGAGGGGACGCGGAGCTTCGTCGAGAGCAGTGCGGCCGAAGCGGATCGCGTGTCGCGCCCGGCTCCGGCCGGATCCATCGTGACCGTGGGCATGAGCGGGACGTGGAGTCTAGCGAGCCCGGGTGAAGCGGGCATCGCAGCGGTCAGGCGGCCACTGCGGGCCGCCGAGCAGGGTCAGCCGCGCCACCCTCCCGCGCTCACGTTGAGGACCGTGCCGGTGACGAAATCCCCCGACGGGCGGGCGAGATAGAGGCAGGCGTCGGCCACGGGTCCCGGGCCCATGGGCCCGAACGGGCCGGCCTCGATCTCGGCCCGCTGCCGGTCCGTCATCGGCGTGCCAGTGGTGCCGGTGAAGCCGGGCGCGATCGCGTTGACCCGGATCCGGTAGCGCTCGAGGTGGACGGAGAGCCCGATCGTGAGGCCGATGAGGCCGGCCTTCGCGGCGTTGTAGGCGACCGTGATGTCCGGGTCGCCGACGCGGGCGCTGATCGAGCTCATGAAGACGATCCGGCCGCCCTGCCGCTCGATCATGTGGGGCAGCGCGGCCTTCGTGCACCACCACTGGCCCGACAGGTTGGTGTCGATCACGCGCCGCCAGTGGGCCTCGTCGACCTCCCAGGCGAGTCCGGGCGGCGCGTCGAGGCCGGCGTTGTTGACGAGGACGTCGATCCGGCCGTGCCGTTCGAGGGTCGTCTCGACCATCGACCTCGCCGACGCCGGATCCGCGACGTCGACGGCGACCGCCTCGGCCCGGAGGCCGCGCTCGCGCAGCGCGG
>DASTSC010000018.1:0-3250 GCA_035760905.1 Candidatus Limnocylindrales bacterium
AGCGGAGCGTGAAGCTGCGCCGTTTGGCGGAGCGGACACACACGAGCCCGGGCACGCTGGCGCGTTCGCTCCTCTCGACGGCGCTGGACGATGCCGATCCGGACCCCAGGACGATTACCGACATCCTCGATCGGATCCCGGGCGCGTGGGCCGACGCAATGGCCGGGTCCGAAGAGATCCGAACCGGGAAGGGCATCCCGATCGACGAGCTCTGATCGATGGCGTCCGTGCTCGTGTCGCCGAGGGCACGGCGCAATCTCGAGCGGCTGATCGAGACGCACTCGCTTCCAGCCTCGACCGTCGGCCGCTTCGCGGCCTCGATCGAGCCGCTCGCAGCATTCCCGTCGATCGGGGCACCACTCAGCGGTCGCTGGTCCGGCTACAGGTTCGTCCTCGGTCCATGGCGCTGGATGCTGATCGTCTACGAGCATCACCCGGACCAGGACGTCGTCGGCATCGTCACGGTCCAGGACGCCAGATCATCGGGTGCTGCGACCACCAGATAAGTCGGCGCTCCGACTGCGCCCCGTCCTCGCTGCCGGCGCTCCACGGATGAGGTCCAGCGCGGCCGCCATTGGGTGGATGCTCTTCGCCGGCTGGCTCCTGCTCTTCGAGCCCGGCCAGCCTCCACTCCTGCTCCAGTGCATGCGTCTCGTCGGGCGGTCGGCCTCGTGCGATGCGTCGCAGCAGGCGATCAACGACACGTACCAGCACCTCTACGTCTGGCCGCTGCTCGGCTTCATCGCCGCCGGCTTCGTCGCGATCGTCCTCATCCACTTCCTGCATCCCGACCGGAGGGCTCGCCAAGCCGTGGGCTATCGGGCGATAAGCCGTGGCTGACACACTGAAGCCGCGGACGATCGTCGCGGACGAAGGACTCGCCGATTTGCACGAAGATCGAGCCGGACTCGGTCAGTAGCTGTCGCCCTTCGGTAGAGAGCGCTTCTCCGGGGAGCTGGCCGTCGATGACGTCGAGGAGGCGAAGGCCTTCTACGGCAAGGCGCTCGGCTGGACGTTCACCGACTACGGTCCCGACTACGCCGGGATCCAGGACCCGAGGCACCCAGGCGAGGAGTTCGGCGGGCTGAACCTGCACTCGCCGTCATCGCGCGGGACCGGCGTCCTGGCGCTCGCGCGGGCCGACGATGCGGATGCGGCGCTCGCGAGCGTCGAGGCCGCGGGCGGTCGAGTCGTGGTCGAGCTGCACGACTACCCGGGTGGCCGGCGGTTCACGTTCGCGGACCCGTAGGGTAACGAGCTCGGGGTCTACCAGCCGGCCGAGTAGCCGACGCCGTCAGGGCGCGACCCGGCCTCCGCCGCGGACGGCGGCCAGGACGTCGAGGATCGCCTGGGCCGAGGCGGGTGCGTCGTCGCCGAGGATCACCGATTCGTGGGTCGCATCGAGCACGCGTTGCACGCCGTTCGTGGAGATGCCGGCGAGCCGGGCCTGCGCCTCCATCCAGCCGGGCTGGTCGCCCGGTGAGGCCGAGATCACGATCAGCGGCCGGTCGCCGATGCTCGTGACGGCGGCGGCCTGCGCGAGGACCGTGGGCAGCGCGCGGACCTCGTCGCGGCCGCCTCGAGCCGCGGGGACGGTCGCATCGCTCCCGGACACGCCGAGGACCGGGCCGAGCAGGCCCACCCGGGCGAGGCTCGGCGCCATTCCTGCGAGGAGCGAGTAGTACTGGTAGAAGCCCGGATACTCGGGCAGGGCCGTGAACGCGTCGGGCGGCTGCGAGTCGAGGAAGACCATGCCCCGGACGTCGTCGGGGTAGGACGCGAAGTAGTCGCGGACGTAGGGGCCGCCCGACGAGTGACCGACCAACACGTACGGCCCCGGGACGCCGGCCTTCCCGAGCAGGTCGTGGAGGTCCTTCGAGACCGCGACCCCGTCCTGCGGACCAGGCGCCTCGTCACTCCGGTTGTGCCCGGCCCGGTCGTAGGCGCACACCCGTGCCGACTGGGCGACCGTCGGTGCGATGCGCTCCCACGCGGTGGCCGAGCCTCCGAGCCCGGCCTGGAGGATGACCGTCGGGCTGCCCGAGCCGGCGCACTCGAGGTAGAGCCGCCGGCCGCCCACGTCGACGAGCTGACCGCTTCCCGCGGCGCGCGGCGTCAGGGCGGCACCGACCGTCGCCAGCGCACCGGCGACCGCGATCAGCAGGAGCACCGCGATCAGGGCCCCGACGAGCCAGCGGCTCTGCCCGGGCACGTCGCGTCGCATTTCGAGGAACGTCCAGATTGCCAGCGCCGCCAGCCCCACCGGCCATACCCAGCTCAAGAGATCCATCAGCGACGGTCCCGGCTGAAGGACCACGAGGCCCGCACCCGTGATGAGCAGCGCGGCCGCCGGCACGAACATCCAGCGCTGGGGCTGGCCGGCGTACCGCTCGGCGAGGAAGGCCATCAGCGCCCACCCGAGCCCGAAGGCCACCAGCACGGAGCCCGTCACGAGCGGCTCCGAGCCCTGGCGTGCGACGAGCAGCAAGAGGACGAGGGCCAGGCCCGCGCCCGCCACGATCGACGCGAGGACCACCGGCACGAGCGAACGCGACGGGCTGCTCTGGACGTCCACGGTCACCCCCTCGGCTGGCTGCGAAGAACCGGGCCGCGCCAAGGATGCCCGAACGGACCTCAGCGATTGCGCTCGGCGCGCACGAACAGGAACGTGCCGACGACGAGGAAGCCCACGAACGAGAGGGCGATCACCGCTGCGTTGATCGGCAGGGGCGTCATCTCGGGGGCCGGCACGCCGGGCTGCAGGCCGTAGACGACGTTCCGGGTGAACTCGACCGCGTATCGCATCGGGGAGATCGCCGAGAGGACCGCGAGCGGACCCGGCAGGTTGTGGATCGGGTTGAAGACGCCGGCGAGGAAGAACTGCGGGAGCAGCAGGAACGGGAAGACCTGGTTCGCCTGGCGCTGGGTCGAGAGGTTCGACAGCAGCAGCAGCCCGAAGGCGCCGCCGTAGATCGCGACGACGACCGCGACCGGGATCATCGCCAGAAGCACGACCGGCGAGAGCGGCGCCCCGATGAGGACCCCGACGATGACGATCCCAACGCCGGTCGGCAGCGCGACGAGCGCCTCACCGATGATCTTGCCGGCCACGATCGCGTAGCGCGACACCGGCGAGACGAAGATCTCCTGGCTGAAGTCCTCCTCGCGATCGGAGAGGAGCGAGACGAGCCCCATCGTCGCCGACTGCCAGAGGGTCTGGGCGAGGACGCCGGTGAAGACGAACGCGGTG
>DASTSC010000019.1:0-26909 GCA_035760905.1 Candidatus Limnocylindrales bacterium
TCACCGGACTTCGTGGTCTTCAACGGCGTCGCCAACCAGTACAAGGACGAGCCGATCCAGGTCCCGACCGGGAAGCGGATCCGCCTGTTCGTCCTCGACGCCGGCCCGAACGTCGACTCCTCGTTCCACGTCGTCGGCACGATCTTCGACCAGGTCCGCAAGGAAGGCGTGCTGATGGACGCCGCCACGAACGGCGGCTGGGCGAGCCAGGCGGTCGACCTCTCACCGGCGCAGGCGGCGATCATCGAGTTCAAGACCGCCGAGGACGGGATGTACCCGTTCGTCACCCACGCCTTCAACTTCGTCAACCTCGGAGCGGTCGGCGTATTCCAGGCCGGCGACGGCGACCCGAAGAACTGACCGGCGCGGCCCGAGGCCGCGCATCCCGAGACGACGCCCGGTCGCTTGACCCCCGACCGGGCGTCGTTCCCTGTCACGAGGTCGTTCGCTACCGCGAGTCGTTCTCTGCCACGATTCGGGCATGACGACCTCCCCGGTCCTGCCCCTCGAGCCGCGGCGAGCTCGCGCAGATCGAAGCGCCGACCGCTGGATCACCGTCGCGGCGATCGCGGCCGCCGCCGGCTACCTCGTGCTCGGGGCCCTGTCCGCGCTCCTCCCGAGCGAGGTTCGGCTCGGCGCCTGGCTCCCGATCCACCTCGCCCTGGCCGGCGCCACGCTGACGGCGATCGCCGGCGTCATGCCGTTCTTCACCGCGGCCCTCGCGGCGGCGCCACCCGCGCCGCGCGGCCTGCGAGCGGCCGTCATTCTCCTCGTCGCGGGCGGCGTCGGCCTCGTCGCGATCGGCCGGCCGGCCGGTCTCGCCGGCCTCGCGGTCGTGGGCGGGCTGGCGGCCGTGGTCGGCCTGGTCGGGCTTTTCGCCGCGGCCTTTCTGCCTCTCCGCCAGTCGCTCGCGACGTCGCGCCCGTTCATCTGGGCGGCCTACGGCGCGGCGATCGTGGAGGTCGCGATCGGGATCAGCCTCGCCGTCGCCGACCTGGCGGGGGAGCGCCAGGCCGTCGCCGACTGGGGCCTCCTGAAGCCGGCGCATGCCTGGCTCAACGTGCTCGGGTTCGTGTCGCTCGTCATCGCCGCCACGCTCGTCCACTTCCTGCCCACGATCGCCGGCACCCGAATCGTTCGCCGCCGCCCGCTCGACGTGGCGCTCGTCGCGCTCGCCGCCGGACCCGCCCTCGGGGCCGCCGGCTTTGCCTTCGCCGCCGATCTCATCGTCCGGATCGGCGCGCTGGCCCTGCTCGTCGGCGCCGGCGGCCTCGTCCTCGGCGTGATCGGGATCGTCCGCGACCACGGGCGCTGGACGACGGATCTCGGCTGGCACCGGTTCACGCTCGGCTCGCTCGTCGGGGCGGTCTGCTGGTTCGTCGTCGGGTCGCTCGGCGCCGGTGTGCCCGCGCTCGTCTACGGGGCGAGCCCGACCGCCTGGAACCTCGCCCTCGTCATCGGACCCGTCACGATCGGCTGGGCCGCCCAGGCGATCGTCGGATCGGCGACGCACCTCCTGCCGGCCGTCGGCCCCGGCGACATGCTTGCGCACCGCCGGCTCCGCGCCGCGCTCGGGAGCGGGTCCGAGCTCCGGTTGGCGGCGCTCAACGCCGGTGCGGCGCTCGTGACGGTCGGTATGGTGACCGGCGCATCGGCGGTCGTCGCCGCGGGCCTGGCCCTCGCCCTCGCCGCTGTGCTCGGCGTCATCGGGCTCGCGCTGGCGGCGCTTCGCAGCGAGCCATGAGCTCGAGCCGGCGCGTGATCAGCCCGGCGCGTACCGGTCGCGGTGGGTCCAGACCCAGAGGGCGACGAGGAAGCGGGCGACGAGGCTCATCCCGTAGGAGGCGCACCAGACGCAGACCTCGCGGATGACGAACAGCTCGAGGTAGGTGAAGTAGCCCTCGAACATGACGCCCGCGAGCGAGAGCCCGTAGTGGGCGGCGAGGAGCGCCGGCGAGTTCGTCCGCCACCAGGCGACCGCCAGCGAGAAGAGGACGAGCGAGAGGATCACGCCGAAGACGGCCACGGGGATCCCGCCGATCCGGGCGTACTCGCTCTGGGCGACCTCCTGGCAGCCGTGGAGCGGCCCGCAGGCCGGGAGGTTGCCCGACAGCTCGACCGTCGAGAGGTACGACGCGATCGTCAGGCCCACGAGGTCGAGACCCGCGAGGAGCGCGGCCGGGTGGCGGAGCGCGGCGAGGTAGCGGTTCGTCGGCGGCGCGCCGCTCCCCTGCGGCAGGACGAGGACGGCGACGACGGCGAGCGGCCCCGCGATCCCGCCGACGACGAACCAGGTGAGGGGCTCCCGCGCTCGGGCGTTCGCGATGACCGCGGAGACGAGCCCGAACAGGAGGAACCAGACGGTGACGAACGCGAGGACTTCCATCGCCGGGTCGGCGCTGCCTCGTCGCTACCCGCTGGCGCTCGGCGACGCGGCGCCCGACGGAAGGAGCGAGCGGAGGTAGTCCGCGAGCTTGGGGTAGGTCGGCAGGCCCGGGATCGGCTGGCCGCCGTTGATCACGAACGTCGGCGTCGAGTTGATGCCCTTCGAGATCGCGTCGTTCGTCGCCGCGGTGATCGTGGCCTTCTCGGTCGTGCCGGCGACGCAGCTGTCGTAGGCGGTCAGGTCGAGGTCGATCCGTTCCGCGATCTGGCGCAGTCGGTCCGGCGCGAACGCCCCCTGGCGCTCGCCGCGCTGGTTCGCGTAGACCCAGTCGTGGTACTCCCAGTAGCGACCCTGCTCGCCGGCGCAGGCGGCGGCGGTCGCCGAATCGATGGATTCCGTCCCGGTGTAGTCGAGGAACGCCACGTCGTGGACGGTGATGTGGAGGAGGCCCGGCCGGACGAAGTCGTCGACGAGACGCGGCAGCTGCTCGTTCGTGAACCGGGCGCAGACCGGGCACTGGAAGTCCTCGGTGACCTCCATCTGGATCGGCGCGTTCGGGTCGCCGAGCTGCGCCGGGGTGTCGCCGAGATCGCCCGGGACGGTGAAGCTCGGTGCGACGAGCTCGCCGCCGGCGGCGTTCGATGCCCCGCCGCCCCCGGGCGTGCCCTGCGATAGCGCCACCACGGCGATGAGCACGAGACCGGCGACGATCGCGACGGCCGTCGCGATGATCCCGAGCGAGGGACCCGACCGTGCGGAAGCACCCGCCCGCCCCCGGACAGGCTGGGTCGAGGCACGCGCGGCGCGTTCGGCGCGGCGCCGCTCGCGGCGGGTGGGAGTCGTGGAACGGGTGCGGTTCGACGAGGCCATGGGTCTCCGGTGGCGTCAGGGGCAATCCATCGTACGCAGCCGGCCCGAATCGCTCGGCCGGCGGTCGTCCGACGATCGCGGCGTGCCTCCGGCTCCCGCGACTGCCGGCGGTCACAAGCGACCGGGCCGTTCGGCTCAGGCCGTTCCCATCGCGGCGATCGCGTCGTCGAGCGCAGCCGCGGTCGGCATCCCATCGCGGGCGCCCGTGCGAGTCGTCGCGATCGCGCCCGCGACCACGGCGCGCCGGAGCGCGTCGCGAAGCCCGAGCCCGGTCGCGAGGGATGCGGCGAGGCAGCCGTTGAATGCGTCGCCCGCCCCCGTCGCGTCGGTCGCGTGGACGGTCGGCGCCGGGGCCCTCGCCTCGCCCGATCGGTCGACGAGCAGCGCGCCCGCCGGACCGAGGGTCACCACGACCGCGTCCGCAAGCCGGGCGGCCTCGAGGAGCGCCCGGGCGACGGTCGCCGGATCGTGGTCGGCGGGTTCGAGCCCGAGCGCCGCGGCGAGCGCCACCAGCTCGCCCCGGTTCGGGGTGACGATGCTCGCCGTGCCGAGGGCCTCCCGGCCGATCCCGGAGGCAGGCGCCGGGTTGAGGATCGTCCTGGCAGCGGCGCTCCGGGCGAACGAAAGGGCCGCGACGACCGCCTCGCCGGGGATCTCGTTCGAGACGAGGACGACGTCGGCGGCCGTCAACCCGAGCTCCCGGAAGGCCAGGGCGACGGCCTCCGGACGCACGGTCGCGTTCGCGCCGGGGGCGACGCTGATCAGGTTCTCGCCGCCGGCCCCGACGAGGATGAGCGCGACGCCGGTCGCCGTCGGCGCCGTCTCGACGAAGCGGGTGTCGACGGCGTCACTCGAGAGCACCGCCCTCGCGGCGCGACCGAGGTCGTCGTCGCCGACCGCGCCGACCAGGATCGTCTCCACGCCCAGCCGCGCCGCGGCCACCGCCTGGTTCGCGCCCTTGCCGCCCCCGTGCCGGCTGAAGGTGCCGCCGGTGACCGTCTCGCCCGGGGCCGGCAGCCGCTCCCCGGAGACGACGAGATCGACGTTGACCGAGCCCACGACGACGACACGGCCCGGCACCCTCTAGCTGCCGGTGACGAACTCGCCGCCGTCGACGCGGATGACGTTGCCGGTGACGAAATCGAACCCCTCGCCGGAGAGGGCGACGATCGCGTTCGCCACGTCCTGCGGCGTCGTCAGCCGCCCGCTCGGGTTGCGCGCCGTCGCCGCGGCGATGATCTCGTCGTGCTCGGGGATCTTCATGAGGGCCGGGGTGACCGTCACGCCGGCCTGGATCGCGTTCACGGCGATCCCGGTCCGGAGTCGCGCCAGCTCCATGGCCAGCTGCCGGCAGTGCGACTCGAGCGCGGCCTTGGCGCTGCTGACGACGCCGTACGACGGGACGACGCGCGCCGAACCTTCGGAGGTCATGGCGAAGATCCGCGAGCCCGACTCGAGGAACCCGCCGCGGTAGAGGTCCTGGACCCAGTAGACGAGGCTGTTCGCCATCACGTCCTGGGTCATCTCCATCTTCCTGCGGTCGACCGCCGCCTTCGGGTCGTCGGCGATGAACGGAACGAGCGAACCGAACGCGAGCGAGTGCATGACGACGCGGACGTACGGCTGGACGCCCTCGGCCCGGCGCTCCTCGAAGCGCGCTCGCAGCCGCGAGAGCGCGTCCGCCCGCTTTTCGTCGTCGGCCGCGTTCATGTTGATGTAGAGCGCCTCGGAGCCGGCCGCGGCGATCCGCGCCTTGATCTCCTCGACGTGGGCGAGAGCCGCCCGGAAGTCGAGGTGGATCCCGCAGATCCGGTAGCCCGCCGCGGCCAGCGCGAGGGCCGTCGCCTCGCCCATCCCGGACGAGGCACCGAGGATCAGCGCCCAGCGCTCGCGTTCGTCGGCCATCCCGAGACCCTCCTCCACACCCCCGGCGAATCTAGCAGCGGCCGCGGATGCCCCGAGGTTGCGACATCTGTCGCGCCTTCGACGGTCCGAATGTCCATGGCTCACGCGCACCATCGGGCCGAAGCTATGCGTCATTGGGGGTGCCAGCCGATCGAGATCGATCGGAGCTCACCTGGGGAACACGTGACACGCCTGCCGCGCCACTTCGCGCTCCTCGTCCCGCTCGCGCTCGCGGCGGCCTGCACGGCGCCGTCGGGCGCCACGAACGTCAGCCCGAGCAGCGTAAGCCACGAGCCCTCCACGCCTGCCGCCGCCGCGCCGTCGGCGGCTGCCTCGTCCGCCCCGTCCTCGACGCTCCCGGCGACCGGCGAGACGACACCCGGGCACCCGGACGTCTCCGTCGAGCCGCTCGGCGGCGATCGGTACGAGGTCACGGTCGCCGATCCCGACGCAAAGGTCTGGCGCCTCGCGATCGGCATGGCCGACGGGACCTCGGAGGCTGCGCTCCGGGTCGTCGTCACGACAGGCGACGTGCGCTATGCGGTCGACGCCACGGTGCTCACGCCGCCTGCCGAACCGCGCAACGTCCACCTGCGGCGGCCGAACGCCGGCCCGATCTGCGAACCGACGACCGGCGCGTGTCTCGCCCCGGATGGCGTTCGAACGCCGGGCAATCCCAGCCGTCACGCGGCCTCGTTCGTGGTGACGCTCGATCCGGACCGGGCGGTCGCCCTGACGGGCGCGACCGCGGCCTGGGCGTCGGAGCCGTTCATCCGCGGACCGTGGCAGGTGTCCGAGCCGCTCACGATCGGCGGCTGACCGAGGCGCCTCCGGTGCACCTCCCCGGCGCCGGCAGGCAGGCCTAGGATCGGTCCGTGTCGGATCTCTCGACGCTGCAGATCGCCGCGCTCCTGGCCCCGATCATCATCCTCCAGCTCGGTCTCATGGTCGCAGCGCTCATCGATCTCGATCGCTCCGACCGTCGGGTCCGCGGCGGGAGCAAGATCGTGTGGGCCCTCATCGTGGTCTTCGTCAACGTCATCGGGCCGATCGTCTACTTCCTCGTCGGGCGCGATGAGCGCGGGGCGGGCGGATGAGCGTCGCGGTCGGATCGTCGATCGCGGCGGCGGCGCCCGCTGCGACCCCCGCGATCCGGATGCGGGGCCTGCGCAAGCGGTTCGGGGAGGTCGTCGCCCTCGACGGGCTCGACCTCGACGTCCCGGTCGGCTCCGTCTTCGGCCTGCTCGGCCCGAACGGCGCCGGCAAGACGACGGCGATCCGCCTCCTCACCGCGCTCGCGCGTCCGACAGGCGGCTCCGTTCGCCTGTTCGGGGTCGCGGCCGGCGAGGTCGTCCGGGCCGGCCGGGTGGGCTACCTGCCGCAGGAGCCGCGCTTCTACGACTGGATCCACGGCCGGGAGCTGCTCGACCTCGTCGCCAGGCTCCACGGCCTCGCCGACCGGCACGAGCGAACCGAGCGGGTCGCGGCGGCCCTCCGCGACGCCGAGCTGGCGGCTGCGGCTGACCGCGCGGTCGGGACGTACTCGGGCGGGATGCGTCAGCGGCTCGGCATCGCCCAGGCGCTCCTCCACGATCCCGACCTGCTCGTCCTCGACGAGCCGGTCAGCTCCCTCGATCCGGCCGGCCGACGGGAGGTACTGCGCATCGTGGCCGGCCTCCGCGGCCGCGTGACCGTCCTCCTCTCGACCCACGTCCTGTCCGACGTCGAGCGGGTCTGCGACCGCGTGGCGATCCTCGATCGCGGCCGGCTCGTCGCCGAAGGCGAGCTCGAGCGGCTCCTCGCCGACCACGCCACGACGGCCTTCCGGCTCGAGCCGGAGCCCGGCCAGGGGGCGGCGGTCGCGGCGCTCGAGAACGCCCTTGGTGGCCAGTCGTGGGCGCGGCGTGTCGAGCGCGCGGGCGAGGCCGGCGAGGCGCTCCTCGTGGTGACCGACGACCCTGGCGCCGGCGTCGCGATCCTTCGGCTCGCGCTCGAAGCGGGCGTCGCCCCCGCGGCGTTCGCCCACGTCCGACCGACGCTCGAGGACGTCTTCCTCGACCTCGTCGGGCATCCGGTCCCCGAGGACCTCGACGGTCGCGGGTTCGTCCGGCCACGAACGGAGCGGGACGCGTGAGCGCCGCGGCGAGGGCTACCGGTGATGGCGTCCTCGTGGGCCTCCGCTCGCTCCTCGCCAAGGAGCTTCACGAGCAGTGGCGGACGCTCCGGCTGCCGATCCTCGTCGTCGTCTTCCTCATCATCGGCTTCGGCTCGCCGGTCCTCGCCCGCTTCACCCCCGAGCTCGTCCGGACCCTGGCCGGCGACCAGTTCACGATCAGCCTGCCGCCGCCGACCGCCGCCGACGCCGTCGACCAGCTCCTCAAGAACGGGACGCAATTCGGGATCCTCGTCGCGATCCTGCTGGCGATGGGCAGCGTGGCGACCGAGCGAGAGCGCGGCACGGCGGCGCTCCTCCTCGTCGGACCGGCGTCGCGGACGGCGTTCCTCGTCGCGAAGCTCGCGGTCCTCGCGCTGACGCTCGCGCTCGCCGTGGCCGGAGCGGTCGCCACGGCCTGGCTCTACACGGCGATCCTGTTCACGACGCCGTCGCCGGCCGGGTTCGCCGGCGCGGGCATCCTCCTCTGGCTCGAGCTGCTCGTCTTCACGGCCTTGACGTTCCTCGGCTCGACGATCTCGCGGAGCGTGCTCGCTGCGGCCGGCCTCGGCTTCGCGCTCCTCATCGTCCTCGGCGTGCTCAGCGCGATCCCGACCGTGGGCGCCGTCATCCCGACCGGCCTCGCCGGAACCGCGCGGACCGTGGCCCTCGGGCTGCCCGAGCCCGACTGGCGGCCCGTCGCCGGCGCGATCGTCCTCGTCGTCGCCGTCGTCGGCGCGTCGATCGCGGTCTTCGAACGCGAGGAGCTCTGACCGGAGGCCCGGGGCCGCGCAGTCGTCAGGGGCTCTCGAGGGTCGCCGAAGCCCGACGCACGTCCGGCACGACGAGGGCAACGGTCCCGGCGCCGATGAGGAGCGCACCGGCCACGAACGGCGGGTCGATCGGCTCGCCAAGGGCGAGCGCGCCGAGGGCCGCCCCGACGACGGGCTGGGCGAAGAACGCCGCGGCGGAGACGGCGGGAGGAGCCGCGGCGTAGCCGCGATACCAGAGCGACCAGGCGACGGCGGTCGCGCCGACGCCGAGATAGGCGACCGCCGCGATCGCCGGCGGATCGAGCGGCGGGATGGTCGCCGATGCGAGCTCGACGGGCACGAGCGGCGCGACGAGGAGGATCGCGACCGCGCTCGAGCCGAGGATGGCCCGGACGGCTCCGACGGCGTGGACGAGCGGCCGCCCGACCGACGAGTAGAGGGCCCAGGTGGCGGCGGAGCCGACGAGCAGGCCGTCCCCGACGAGCCGCGACGGCAGTCCCGCGACCTCGGACTCGACCGCCGCCCCAGTCACGTTCCGACCGGCGACGACCGCCACGCCGGCCAGCGCGATCGCGACGCCGAGCCAGGCCGCGGGGTGGACGCGCTCCCGTTCGAGCGTCGCCCCGAACAGGAGGACGAACGCCGGTGTCGTGGTCGTCAGCAACGCGCCTTCCGCACCCCCGGTGAGCCCGGTGCCGACGAACTGGAGCACGAGCGTCAGGGCGACGATCGCCCCCGCCGCGACGATCCGCGGCAGCTCGCTCCGACCGAGGCCGAGCCGGAATCGCAGCACGAGTGCGAGGACCGCCACGCCGACCACGAGCCGAAGCAGCCCGAGCGTGACCGGCGGGATCCGCGAGAACGTGCCCGCGCTCACGACATACATCCCGCCCCACAGGGCGGCGGCCGCCAGCAGGTCGGCGACGCTCGCGGCGGACGAGGAACGAGACGAGGTGGAGCTCGGGGTCACGGAACCCCGTTCGACCGGAGCGCCTCCGCGGCCGGGCCTTCGAAGCCCAGCTCGCGGAGGATCTCGTCCCGCTGCTCCCCGGGCAGCGGCGGCGGACGGCGGATCGTCGCGGGCGTCGCCGCGTAGCGCGCCACCGGCGCGACCTGGCGGATCTCGCCGAGGACGGGATGGCCGACGACGGTCGTGGCGCCGAGGACCCGGGCCTCGGGGCTGTCGAGCGCTGCGGCGACGTCGTGGATCGGCCCGACCGGCACGTCCGCGGCGCGAAACGCCGCCAGCCACTCCGCCACCGTGCGCGTCGCCAACCGCTGCGCGAGGAGCGGCCGGAGGACGTCGCGATGGACGACCCGGTCGCCGTTCGTCGCGAAGCGGCGGTCGTCGGCCAGCTCGGGCGCGCCGAGGGCCTCGCAGAACCGCCGCCACTGGCGCTCGCTGCCGACGGCGATCGCCAGCTCCCCGTCGGCGGCCGCGAACGTCTCGTACGGGACGATGTTCGGATGGGCGTTGCCGAGCCGGCCCGGCACGACGCCAGCCCAGGCGTTCTGGGCCTGGTTCACGAGCGCGGAGAGGGCGGCGCCGAGGAGCGACACGTCGATCCGCTGGCCGCCGCCGGCTCCGCGTTCACGCCCGAGCAGCCCGGCCAGGACCGCGACCGCGACGTGGAGGCCGGTGACGACGTCGTCGATCGCCACCCCGACCTTCGTCGGCCCGCCGCCCGACCCGTCGGGAAAGCCCGTGATCGACATGAGCCCGGATTCGGCCTGGACGACGAAGTCGTAGCCGCCGCGGCCGGCCGCATCGCCGCTCGTGCCGTAGCCGCTGATCGCGACGTGGACGAGGCGCGGGTTGAGCGCGACGAGGCGCCCATCGTCGAAGCCAATCCGGTCGAGCCCGCCCGGCCGGAGGTTCTCGACGAGCACGTCCGCGCGACCGACCAGCCGTCCGAGGACGGCCTGCGCCCCCGGACGTCGGAGGTCGAGCCGGATCGAGCGCTTGTTGCGGTTCACCGCAAGGTAGTACGCGGCGGTGCGGGCCGAGTCCTCGCCGATCCACGGCGGCCCCCAGCCCCGCGTCGCGTCGCCCTCGGGCGGCTCGACCTTGACGACGTCCGCGCCGAGGTCTCCGAGGAGCATCGTCGCGTACGGCCCGGCGAGGACCGTCGAGAGGTCGGCGACGACGAGGCCATCGAGCGGACCCGTCACCGGCCGGCCTCGCCCTCGGGCGCCGTGACGTCCGCGACCGTCGCCTCGAGCGCGGCGACGAGATCGGCCGGGGCGAGATGGAGGTTGACGCCGTGTGCCCCGCCGCCGATCGCGACGCGATCGTGGTCCATGGCCGCGGCATCGACGATCACCGGCCACGGGCGCGAAGCGCCGAACGGCGTGATCGTGCCCCGCTCGTAGCCGGTCACGGCATGGGCCTCGGAGGCGTCGGGCAGCGACAGGCGGCTCACCCCGAGGAGCGACCGAAGCTTCGACCAGTCGAACCGCCGTCCACCGGGGACGAGGACGAAGACGTAGTCATCCGCCCCGCGGCGGACGACGATCGTCCGGAGCAGCGCCCCGAGCTCGATCCGCTGCCGCTCGGCGCTCTCCTCGGCGCTGTGGGCGGGCTCGGTGCGGACGACGCCGTGGGCGACGCCGGCCCGCTCGATCGCCTCGATGGCCCGCGTCGTCGAGGGCTCGCTCACCCCGCCTCGGTCGCCAGCGCCACCGACTCGGTGGCAGACCTCGCTTGCCCGGCGCTCGCGAGTGACGGCTTCGTCAGCTCGTCCAGCTGACGGAGGTACGCGCGCGCCCCGATCCGCTCGAGGATCTCGCGCGCTTCGCGCTCGATCGCGGCTCGGCCGTCCGCAGCGGCCGGCGCGACCGCGAGGAAGTCGAGCATCGCCTGGGCCAGCTCGAGCTCGAGACCGAGCTCGCGGAGGCGGCTCCACGCGTCGCGGTACGCGACGACCGCCTCGGGCCAGCGGCCCTCGAGGGCGAGGACGCCGGCCTCGAGACCGCGCCGACTCGCCGTGAAGGCGCGGCCGCGTGCGCCGAGCGCCAGGAGGCGATCGACCGCATCGCGAGCGCCGAGGGCGTCGGCACGGAGGATCGACGCCCGAGCCAGGACCCCGAGCGCGCCGGGGCCGTTCAGGGCGTCCGTCGCCGCCTGGGTGGCGCTCGCGATCGCGTCCTCGAAGCGGCCCTCCGCGAGCCGCACGAGCGCGATCCCCATCGCGATCGCGGCTCGGCCGCCCTCGTCGTAGTCGCGGCCCGCCGCCAGCGCCGACAGCTCGTCGATCGCGACCGTCGTGTCCCGACCTCGCACCGCGTCGATCTCCGCCTGCCCGACGAGCAGCGTGGAGCGATCGTTCGCCTCGAGCTCGTCGAGCCCGATCGCCTCGAGCTCGTCGTCGATCCAGTCCCAGTCGCCCGTCGGGAGCGACGACTCGATCGCGTTCCCGAGACCCGAGATCACGCCGCCGAGGTACCCGTAGCGGCGCGCCAGCTCGAGCCCGCGCCGTCCGAACCCGACCGACCGACGCGGATCGTCGAGATGCAGCGCGACGCAGAGGTTGATCGCGGCGCGGCCCGCGATGACGCTGAAGCCGCGCGCCTCGGCGAGGCGAAGCCCGGCCTCGAGCAGGGCCTCCCCCTCGCGGATTCGTCCGACGGTCGCGAGGAGCGATCCCTTCGTCGCGAGGGTGTCGGCGGTGATCTCGGTGAGCTCGAGCCGCTCGGCGTCGACGAGCGCACGGTCGGCCCATTGGATCGTCGCCTCCGCGTCGCCCGCGCCGCTGAACGCTCGCGCCAAAACGCTGCGCAGCTCGACGAGCAGCGCGTCGGGCGCATCCGAGGCGATGTCCTGCTCGGCCTCGATGAGGATGGGGATCGCCTCGCTCGGCCGCCAGGTTCGGGTGAGCATCGACGCGAGCCCCGCCGTCGCCCGGGCGACCCCTCGTCGATCGCCGCGTTCGCGGTGGAGCCGGACGGCCTCCTCGAGCTGGCGCATCCCGAGGTCGTAGTGGCCGAGGTTGCGGTTCGCGAGCCCGATCCGCTCGAGGAGCTCGGCGTCCTCGGCCGGGTCGTTCGTCACCGACCGGGCGCGCTCCAGATACGCGATCGCGCTCGAGTGCGAGCCGAGCGCCGTCGCCCGCTCGGCCGCGGCGCGCAGGGCGATGCGGGCCTGGGCACCCACCGCCTCGCCCTCCGCGCCCTCCGGCGCCGCCTCGTAGGCGTCGATGTAGTGGGTGGCGAGCACGCCCGCGAGCTCGTCGTCCCCGAGCGACTCGAAGTGGCGGGCCGCGGCGAGGTGCTTCGTCCGTCGGTCGCGCTTCGCCAGGGTCGAGTAGGCGACCTCCCGGACGAGGGCCTGGGTGAACCCGAACTGGCCGCGCTCGGGCGACCGCGGATCGGTGTCGAGGGCGAGGATCTCGCGTCGCACGAGCGCGCGGAGGCGCAGCTCGACCTCGCCCTCGGCCTCGCCGCGCACGGCCGCGAGCGCCGCGGCGGCGAACGTCTGTCCCAGCACGGACGCGTCCTGGAGGATGGCCCGGTCAGCAGGCTCGAGCGCGTCGAGGCGGGCCGCGATGAGCGCCTGGAGCGTCGCCGGGACGCGCAGGTCGCCGAGATCGCCGACGACGCGGTACGACCCCTCGCCCTCCTCGAGCCGTCCGTCCGCGACGAGCATCCGAACCATCTCGACCGCGTAGAGGGGGATGCCGTCGGCCCGGTCGAGGATCGCCCGGACGGTTCGGGTCGGCAGGTCGGGGACGAGACCCGCGAGCATCTCGCGCATCGCCGCCTCCGGCAGCGCGCCGAGCGGCAACGCGACGAGATCGGACCGGCCGCCGCCCCAGCCCTCGTGCCGCTCGAGCAGCTCGGGGCGCGCCAGCGTGAGGATGAGGATCGGATAGCCGATCGACCAGTCGCTCAGGTGGTTGATGAACTCGAGGACGCCCGCGTCGGCCCACTGGAGGTCCTCGAACACGAGGACGGTCGTGCCCTGGGTCGCGATCTGCTCGAAGAAGGTCCGCAGGGCGGCGAAGAGCTCCTCGCGCCCGCCGGCGGGCGCCTCGCCGACGCCGAGGAGGAAGAGCAGCGCCGGCTCGAGGCGACGTCGATCCGCCTCGGACGAGACGTACTCGGCCAGGCTGTCGGAGATCCGTTGCCGCGTCGTCGCCTCGTCGTCGGTCTCGGCGAGCTTCGCCCGCCGCCGGACCATCTCGCCGAGCGCCCAGAACGTGACCCCCTCGCCGAAGGCCGGCGAGCGGCCCTGGTGCCAGTAGATCGGCTCGAGCAGCCCGTCGATGTACTTGAGGAACTCCCACGCCAGCCGGCTCTTGCCGACTCCTGCCTGGCCGGTCACCGACACGAGCCGGACGCGGCGTTCTCGGGACGTCGCCCGAAGCACGTCCTTGAGGAGCCGCAGCTCGTCGTCCCGGCCGACGAACGGCGCCTCGATGCCCTCGGACCGCCCGAGGCCGCCCCGCTCGGCGACGACGCGGAGCGCGCGCCAGGCCGAGACCGGCGCCACCTTGCCGCGGAGCAGCTGGTCGCCCGCCGGTTCGAACGTGATCGCCCGGTTCGCGCCGAGGTACGTCGACTCGCCGACGAGGACGTTCCCGGGCGGGGCGATCGACTGGAGGCGCGAGGCGGTGTTCACGAGGTCGCCTGCGACGAGGCCGTGCCCGCTCGCGTCGAGGTTGACGGCCGCCTCCCCCGTCAGGACGCCGACCCGCAGGGCGAGGTCGGGGTCCCCTTCGTCCCGCCCGAGCCGCTTGACCGCGTCCACGAGGTCGAGGCCGGCCCGGACCGCGCGCTCCGGATCGTCCTCGCGCGCGACGGGCGTCCCCCAGACGGCCATGACCGCGTCGCCGATGAACTTCTCGACGGTTCCGCCATAGCGCTCGATCGTCTCGCGACAGAGGTCGAAGTACGCCGCGAGGAACTCGCGCACCCGCTCGGGGTCGGCGCCGTCCGAACGCGCCGTGAACCCGGCGAGGTCCGCGAACAGGACGGAGACGACGCGACGCTCGGTCCCGCCCGGTACGACGCCCGGGACGGGACGGGCCGCGGCCGACGGTGCGGTTGCGCCGGCCTGGCTGCCGTCAGCGGCGAGTCGCGTCCCGCATTCCGCGCAGAACTTCGCGCCGGGCTGGTTCGTGGCGCCGCAGCTCGGGCAGGCGGTCGACAAGCGCGATCCGCACTCGACGCAGAACTTCGCGCCGGGCTGGTTCGGCGTGCCGCATGACGGGCAGACCACGATGCCTCCCCTCGATTTTTCGCGGTCGCAGCCTAACAGAGCGCCCGCGACTACGATCGGGTCATGTCCGACGCTCGACTCACGTTGATGTCCGTCCATGCCCACCCCGACGACGAGACGATCTCGGCCGGCGGGCTGATGGCGAAGTCCGTGCTCGAGGGCCGGCGGGTCGTCCTCGTGACGTGCACCCGCGGCGAGCTCGGCGAGATCGTCGTGCCCGAGCTCGACACCCCCGACAACCACCGGCGGCTCGGCGAGATCCGGGCCGGTGAGCTCGAGGACGCGATGGGCGAGCTCGGCGTGGCCGAGTGGGAGAACCTCGGATACCGCGACTCGGACATGATGGGCCGGATCGGCAACGTCGACGCCCGCTCCTTCTGGCAGGCCGACCTCGACGAGGCGGCGCGTCGGCTCGTCTACCTGATGCGGCTCTACCGGCCCCACGTCGTCACGACCTACAACGACTTTGGCGGCTACGGTCATCCCGACCACATCCGGACGCACGACGTCACCGTCCGCGCCTGGCCCCGGGCCGGGGACCCGGCCTGGTATCCCGAGCAGCTCGCGCCGGAGCACGGCGGGACCGGGCCATCGCTGGATGCCGGCGGCCTCGCGCCGTGGGCGCCGCTCAAGCTCTACGAGACGGCGATCCCCGCCTCGACCCGGGAGGCGATGCGGGAGCGGATGGAGGCCGAGGGCGAGAGCTGGTGGTCGCCGCCGGAGGGCGCGACCGCCGAGGAGCTGGCGGAGTTCGAGGCGCGGATGGCCCGGATGCTCGTGCCGGACGACGCGATCACGACGTGGGTCGACGTCTCGGGCGAGCCGCTCGCGCGGAAGTGGCGGGCGCTCACCCGCCACGTCACCCAGATGAGCCCGCGGGCGCCTTTCCTGCGGTTCGGCATCGAGGGCTGGCGCGAATACTGGCCGCGCGAGGCGTTCGTGCTGCGCGAGTCCCGGGTGGAGACGGCGCTGCCGGAGGCGGACGTTTTCGCGGGGATCGACCGAGCGGCCGCCGGACTCTCCCTCGGTCAGACGCGGACGCCGACGAGCGTGCCCACGGCGTAGGTGATCGCGGCGGCGACCCCGCCGAGGAGCACCTGGCGAACGGCGGTCGCGACCGTCGACCGGCGGGTGAGGATGCTGATCGCGATTCCGAGCAGGAAGAGCGCGCCGAGGCTCGCCCCGAGGCTGGTGGCGAAGGCGGGAACCCCGGACGCGACGAGGTACGGCAGGAGCGGCACGAGCGCGCCGGCCGTGAACGCGAGGAACGAGCCGAGCGCGGCCGCGACCGGCGAGCCGATCGAGCGCTCGTCGAGGCCGACCTCCTCGTGGATGAGCAGGCGAGTCGCGTGCTCGGGGTCCGCGAACACGCGGTCGACGAAGTGATGCGCCTCGTCGGTCGTGAAGCCGCGCTCCTCGTAGATCGCGGCGAGGATCGCCCGCTCCTGCTCCGGCACTTCCTCGAGCTGGCGGCGCTGGAACGCGAGCTGGTAGTCGAGCAGCTCGCGCTGGCTCTGGACGGAGACGTACTCGCCGACAGCCATGCTGAACGCGCCCGCGAGGAGGCCGGCGAGACCGGCGAGGACGATGACCCCCGGGGCGGGGTTCGCGCCCGCGACGCCCATGACGAGCGCGAGGTTGGACACGAGCCCGTCGTTCGCGCCGAAGACGACCGGACGGAGGACGCCGTTCGCGCGGGTCTCATGGGGCGCCGTCGGGTCCGGCAGGTCCCGGGCAGGGAACAGGCGTCCACGGACGGCCATCGGATCGACAGTAGCCATCCGAACGTGGCCGGCGGGAGGGCCATTCTTCCCGATGGCGGCGGTCGTCCTGGGCCCTCAGGAGCGGGCGATCACCACGGCAGGAGGCCCTTCGAGGCCGCGAAGACCTGGCCCATCACCACCCGGCCGTCGCCGGCCGGGTCGAGGAAGTTCGGCTGGGCGCCGCCGAGGATGAGGTGGGGGTGCATCCACGCCTGGACGAGCTGACGGCCTCGGAAGGTCAGCTCGAGGGTCATCCCCTCCATCGTCGGCTCCGACCACGTCTGGTCGAAGACGAAGTTGCCGAGGGCGTACCAGATCGGACGACCGTGGTAGATCTCGACCGCCCCCGCCCAGTGGGCGTGGTTGCCGATGACCATGTCGGCCCCGGCGTCGATCGCGTCGTGGGCGAGCGAGCGCTGGCCGCCGAACGGCGTCGGGTCGTACTCGGTGCCCCAGTGCGGATAGACGATCACGACGTCCGCCCCGGCCGCGCGCGCACGCGCGACGTCACGGCGCAACGAGCGCTTCGTCAGCCGCGCGCTGCCCGGCGTCGACGACCCCGCGTTGTAGTACTTCGCGATCGAGTCGTAGCCGAGGATCGCGACGGTGACGCCGTTCGCGTGGAGCAGCGCGGGCTCGTGGGCCTGCGCCGCGTCGGCCCCGGCCCCGGCGGCCTCGATCCCGTAGCGGGCGAGGTTGCGGCGCGTCTGGACGACGCCAGCCCGGCCCGCGTCGCCGATGTGGTTGTTCGCGATCGAGACCGCGTCGATGCCGGCGTCGCGGAGGCCGGCGATGAGCTTCGGATCCGCGGAGAAGACCGTGCCGTGGGTGTGGTAGGCGAACGAGTTCGGGGCCGGGTTCTCGAAGTTCGCGACGGCGAGGTCGGCGCCGCGGAGGAGGTCGCCCATCGCTCCCGCGTTCCCGGTCCGATGCGACCGGGGCAGCCGCCAGCCGAACGACGAGCAGCAGTAGCGCGACGTGATGTCGGCCGTCCCGCCGTTCCACGGATAGTCGACGCCCTTGCCCTCGATCTTCACGGCCTTGGCGACGCCGCGGTCGAGGAGGATGTCGCCGCCCGCGACGAGCGTCCAGGTCGCCTTCGCCTGAAACGCGCCGCCGCTGCCCGGGTCGCGCGGGAGGCGGGCGGTCAGCGGCCAGGCGCCGTTCCGGCGGACGCGACCGACCCCGAACAGGCTCCGCCCGTTCCAGCCGAGGGCGCGCACGTTCGGGCCGATTTCGTCGGCGCGGAGGAAGGCGAGGCGGTCCCGGTGGGCGGCGAGGTCTCGGCCGAGCCGGCCGGCGTCTCTCACCGTCACGAGCCGGTCGCCCGCGCCGCGCCGATCGATCCCGAGCGCGGAGACGATCGCGTCGGCCTCGGACCCGATGAGCTCGATCGCCTCGTAGCGCGAGCTTTCGCCGGCGACGACCGCCGCCACCTCGTCGGGGTTCGTGGTCGTCCAGGGCGCCCGGAACGAGGTCGCGGCGACGATCGGCACGTCCGCCAGGGGGCCGCTCGGCGACGCGGACGGCGACGAGGAGGCGCCGGCGTCCGGCTCCTCGGTCGCTGCCGGCCCCGAGGGCGGCGGCGAGACGATCGACCCGGAGGACGCGGCCGACGGAGAACCCGACGCCGTGACCGACGAGGGCGGGGCGTCCGTCCCTGCCGGACCGCCGATGGTCCCGAGCCCGACCTGGACGATGCCTCCGGTCACGACGACGGCGGCGATGACGAGCCCGAGCGTTCGCCTCACGATCGCGGATTGTCGCGGATCGGACAGGATGACGCCCCGTCCGGGCGGGGATGGACGGGGCGTCGGGTGGAGTCGATGTCGGATGGCGGACCCGACCGGATTCGAACCGGCGATCTCCAGCGTGACAGGCTGGCATGTTGGGCCGCTACACCACGGGTCCGCGGCGAAGCGGGAGGATAGCAGACGGTCCCGTCCGGCCCGTGCGGGCGCCGCCCAGGTCCCCGTTCGCGGCGCGTCCCGCCGACGGCGGTAGACTCGGCCGCCGATGGACCTCGTCGACCTGCGCTCCGACACCGTGACCCGACCCACCCCGGCGATGCGTCGGGCGATGTACGAGGCGGAGGTCGGCGACGACGTCTTCGGCGACGACCCGACCGTCAACGCGCTCGAGGAGCGGGCCGCGGAGCTGCTCGGCAAGGAGGCCGGGCTGTTCGTCGCGAGCGGGACGATGGGCAACCTGGTGAGCCTCGTCGCTCATCTGCCGCGCGGCCACGAGGCCATCGCGGGCCGGCGGACGCACACGGTGATGGACGAGCAGGGCGGCCACGCGGTCATCGCAGGAGCGACAGTCCGCCCGCTCGAGGAGCGGCCCGACGGGACGATCGACCCGGCCGGGATCGCCGAGTCGTTCCGCGATCCGTCCGACCCCCACGAGCCGATCACCGGCCTCGTCGTCCTCGAGAACACGCATGCCCACTCGATGGGCCAGCCGCTGACCGCCGCCTACGAGGCCGACGTGGCCGCCGTGGCCCACGAGCGTGGCGTTCCGCTCCACGTCGACGGGGCGCGGTTCTTCAACTCGGTCGTCGCGCTCGGCGTGACGCCACGGGAGCTCGCGGCGCCGGCGGACAGCGTGACGTTCTGCCTCTCGAAGGGCCTCGCCTGTCCGATCGGCTCGCTCGTCGTCGGCTCGAGCGACTTCATCTGGCGGGCCCGCCGCGCCCGCAAGCTCGTCGGCGGCGGGATGCGCCAGGTCGGGATCCTCGCCGCGGCCGGCCTCGTCGCGCTCCGCGACGGCGAGGCCGGCATGATCGACCGGCTGGCCGAGGACCACGCCAACGCGCGCCGCCTCGCCGAGGGCCTGGCCGCGCTCGACGGAATCGAATCGGCGGGCGACATCGCCCAGCCCGAGCCAGGGCGCCTCGATCCCGATCGCGTCCGGACGAACTTCGTCGTCTTCCGTGTCGCGGGCGACCGGGCGACCTTCCTCGATGTCCTGCGCGCCCGCGGCGTCCTCATGGTTGAATACCCCCACGGTCAGGTCCGCGCCGTGACCCACTACGGGATCACGGCGGCCGATGTCGACATCGCGGTGCGCGCGAGCCGCGAGGCGCTCGCCGCAGCGCGCGGGTCTCGCCGATCAGAGCCGGCCCGCGCCTGACCCCCGATCGACTGCCACTCCGCCACGCGACGTCGAGCCGTCCGCTCGACGCCCTGGCGGCCCGGAGGAGCCCCGTGACCCCACCCACGTCCACCGCTCCGCTGACGCGGCCGCCCGTCGCCGCCGAGCCGGGACCGCTCGACGCTCGCCTCTACGACCTCGTCGAGGAGCGGTTCCGCCGGCTCGTCCGCGATCACCCCGTGATCGGCACGTACGTCGGGCTGCATGCCCGCGATGCCGAGCTCGGCGACGGCACGCGCGACGCCGTTCTCGGCGAGATCGACACCGAGCGGTCGCACCTTGCCGCGGTCGAGGCGCTCGATCCGGCCGGGTTGTCGCCGGTCGCCCGGTTCGAGCGCGACCTCGAGATCCACAACGTCCGCCGCTCGCTCTTCGACGACGACGTGATCAGGACGTGGGAGCGGCGGTCGACGGCGCTCGACACGATCGGCGACGCGCTGTTCCTCGTCTTCGCCCGCGATTTCGCCCCGCTCGGGGAGCGGCTCGGCTCGATCGCCGGCCGGCTCGAGTCGGTTCCGGCCTTCCTCGCCGACCATCGGACGCGCGCGATCGGTCCGCAGGTCCGGCTCTGGCAGCGGATCGAGATCGACGCGGCCCACGACCTGCCGACGTTCGTCGACGAGGTCGCCGCAGCCGCGGCACACGCGGACGTGCCCGATTCGGAGCGCCGGCGGCTCGAGGCGGCGGCGGAGCGGGCCAAGGCCGCGATCGCCGACTACGGGGCGTGGCTGAAGGGAACGCTCGAGAGCGGCACGGACGACTGGGCCCTCGGCCGGGAGCGCTACGACGAGCTGATCGCGCTCCGCGCGTTCGACGGGCTCGACGCCGACGCGATCCTCGCCGCCGGCGAGGACCAGCTCGCCCAGCAGCGGGCCGCGCGGGCGGCGGCGGCGCGCGAGATCGACCCGGTGGCCGACGAGGCCACCGTCATCGATCGCCTCAAGTCGGACCACCCGGCCACCTTCGACGAGGCCCTCACGGCCTACCGCGACGCGATGATGCGGGCCCGCCAGCACCTCATCGACCACGGGATCGTGACCGTCCCGCCGGACGAGCGGATCGCCGTCGTCCCGACGCCGGAATACCAGCGCAACGTCATCCCCTTCGCCGCGTACTTCGACCCGCCGAAGTTCGATCCGAACCCGAGCGGCATCTACATCGTCACGCCGTCCGTGGGCGACGATCCGAACGCGATGCGCGAGCACAACTACAGCTCGATCAGCAACACGAGCATCCACGAGGCCTATCCCGGGCACCACCTCCAGCTGTCCGTCGCCTCGAAGCACCCGTCGCTCACGCGGCTCCTGACGGACGCGCCGGAATTCGTCGAGGGCTGGGGCATGTACTCCGAGCAGCTCATGCGCGAGCAGGGCTTCGACGACGCGCCGAACTTCCGCCTGAACATGCACACGGACGCAATCTGGCGGGCCTGCCGGATCATTCTCGACGTCCGGATGCACCGCGGCGAGGTGTCGGTCGAGGAAGCGGTCCGGTTCCTCGTCGACCAGACGAGCTTCGAGGAGCCGAACGCGCGGGCGGAGGTGATCCGCTACACCTACACGCCCACCTACCAGCTGAGCTATCTCCTCGGCAAGCTGCTGCTGCTCCAGCTCCGGGCCGACGAGCAGCGCCGCCTCGGGGCGGCGTTCAGCCTGCGCGACTTCCACGACACGCTGCTCCGGAACGGAAGCCTGCCGATCAGCTTCCACCGCCGCCTCCTGGCCGACGGCGCGACCGCGGCCTAGCGGTGCAGGTCATCCCGGCGATCGACCTGGAGGGCGGACGCTCGCGCATCGTGTTCTGGCCGGGCGCCGCCGCCGGCGTCGGCGCGCCGACCGACCGGCCCGAGACCATTGCCGCCCGGTTCGTGGAGCGAGGCGCGCCCGCCGTCCACCTCGTCGACTTCGACGGGGCACGGGCCGGATCGCCACGCAATCTGGAGGCGGTGTCGCGGGTGGCGGCCGCGGTCGCGACCCCGTTGCAGCTCGCCGGCGGCCTCGAGGACCCCGACGCGATCCGGCTCGCGTTCGCCGCCGGGGCGACGCGCGTCGTGGTCTCGATCGCGCTCGCCGACCGGCCCGACGACCTCCGGGCCTGCGTCTCGGTCGCCGGTGACTGGCTCGCCGTCGGCCTCGATGCGCGACCCGAGCGGATCGCGGCCTTTCCCTGGCACCGCGGCACGACACCCAGCCTCGATGCGCTGCTCGACGAGCTCGCGGCCCTCGGGATCCGCCGCTTCCTCGTGTCGCACGTGGCGGCCGCCGGCGACGCCGAGGCGCTCCGGCGGACGATCGCCGAGCGCGACGCGGATGTCCTCGTGGCCGGCGGCATCAGGACGCTCGCCGAGCTGACGGACCTCCGCGACGCCGGCGTTGCCGGCGTCATCCTCGGCGAGCCGCTCCTGTCCGGGGCGCTCGACTACGAGGCGGCCCGGGAGGCCGCGGCGTGAGCGGATCGCGTTTCGGCCGTCGTGTCGCGCCTGGGTCCGCCCGCTTCGCCGCGCTCGTGGCGGCGGCCCTCCTCGCGGGCTGCCAGGCATCCGTCGGGTCGTCGCCGGCCGCAGGCTCGACCGCGAGCCCGCGGTCCGGCGCCGCCATCCCCGGCTGCCCGTCGAGCCAACCGCCGCCCCTGCCAACCGGGCAGACGCGGACCGTCACGATCGCGACCCGGCTCGGGTCGATCGCCATCGAGGTCGAAGGTGCGCTCAGCCCGATCGCGACGGGCAACTTCGTCGCCCTCGCCTCGTGCGGCTTCTACGACGGCGTCGTCTTCCACCGGGTCGTGCCCGGCTTCGTCATCCAGGGCGGAGACGGCCAGTTCGGACGAGCGCCGGACCTCGACCGGGCGCGGATCGGAACGGGTGGCCCCGGCTACACGATCCAGGACGAGCCGGTCACGGCGACGTACGCTCGTGGCGTCGTCGCGATGGCCCGGACGCCCGCCCCCAACTCGCAGGGCAGCCAGTTCTTCATCGTCCTCGACGATCAGGCCCGCGAGTCGCTCGCGGACGCCAACACCTACGCGATCCTCGGCCACGTCACGAGCGGCATGGAGGTCGCCGACGCGATCGCCTCGGCCGCGGACGCCGAGATCCCGAGCAATCCGGTCGCGATGGACCGGCTGACCGTGACCAGCCCCTAGGAGGTTTCGATGCCGAGCGCGACGATCCACACGACCAAGGGCGACATCGCCGTCGACGTCTTCACCGACGAGGCGCCGAAGGCCGCCAACAACTTCCTCGACCTCGCCCGCAAGGGCTTCTACGACGGGGTGATCTTCCATCGCGTCGTGCCGGGCTTCGTCATCCAGGGCGGTGATCCGACCGGCACCGGGCGGGGCGGACCGGGCTACCAGTTCGAGGACGAGCCGTTCAGCGGCGACTACGACCGGGGCACGCTGGCGATGGCGAATGCCGGCCCGAACACGAACGGCAGCCAGTTCTTCATCTGCCTGGCGGACCTCGGTGGCCGGCTGCCGAAGAACTACACGATCTTCGGCCGGGTCACGAAGGGCATGGACGTCGTCGACTCGATCGCCGCGGGGCCGACCGGGGCGAACGACCGGCCGACCGAACCGGTGACGATGAGCTCGGTCGAAGTCGTCGACTGACCGCAAGGTCGCCGCAATGCCACGACGGGCACCTCGTGCGGCAGCGGGAGTTGCGTCCGCAACGAACGTTAAGGAATACACACCGCAGCGGCCGCGGCTGATCTTGGCTTCCGCACGGAGCGTCGGCTAGACTTTCCACGCTGCAAGTCAGCCTCGCTGCCCCAGCACCAAGGTCATGGGTAGGTAGGGTCAGGGTAGTCGGTGCAGCCGACGTGATAGATGCCCTTGGCGCGTGGCGGGCGTCCGGTTCGCCGGACTTTCACCGGGACAGCAGTGAGGCGGCTCCTTCGGGAGCCGCCTCGCATTTTGTCCGGCCCACGCTGGGCTACCGGTTCCGGTCGGTCCGCACGAACAGGTACGTCCCGACGATCGTGAACGCGAGGAAGAACGCCGCCGTCACGGCGAGATCGAGCCAGAGCGGGTGGAGGACGGCGAGCGCGGCCTCCGGCTTGCCGGCGTAGAAGATGTTCCGGGCGAGGTCGATCGAATAGGTCATCGGCATCAGCTTCGCGAGGACGCCGAGGATCCCGGTCGAGGCCGCCGTCGGGATCAACGCTCCCGACAGGAAGATCTGCGGGAACACGAGGAGCGCGACGCCAGCGCCCGCCGTCTTCGGATCCTGCACGAACCCGATGAAGAACACGCCCAGTGCGCCGCCCGCGAGGGCGAGGATCGGCGCAAGCGCGACCACGCGGAGCAGGTCTCCGAGATCCATCGGGATCTGCATGACGACGATCATCGCCACGACCCCAACCAGGGAGATCAGCGACGCGAGCCCCGAGCCCACGATCTTCCCGAGCAGCACGGCGTAGCGCGAGATCGGGGCGACGAAGAGCTCGGCCGTGAGGTCGTTCTCGCGCTCCTCGACCAGGTTTGTGACGCCGACGATCGTGCCCTGGTAGAGGGTGTTGGCGACCATCCCGATCAGCATGTACGGGAGGTACGCGTAGGGCAGTGCCGACCCGAGGTTCTGGGCGATCGAGCCGCCGAGCACGCCCATGAAGATCACCGGGAAGATCACGGTGAACACGAGCGACGACGGGCTCTTGATCGCCCGCAGCACCTCGCGCCACGCGATCGCGAACGTCGCGTTGACCTCGCGGCCGAGGCGGCTCCCGATCCCGCCCTCGCCGGGCGTGGTGACGGCGCGAGCGATCGTGGTCATGCTGCGGCCTCCTGGGCGTCTTGCGGTGCGACGCCCGCCCGGGCCGCGGACGTCCGAAGGAGCTCGACGTATGCCTCCTCGAGGCTGGGCTCGTGGACGCGGAGGACGGTCAACGGCGTCCGGATCCGGGCCATCAGCGCCTGGGCGGTTGGGCCGGCGTACGCGACGTGGAGCCGCCCGTCGTCGTCCGGCCGGGCGTCGAGCCCGAGCGCTCGGAGCTCGGCGGCGAGGGCCGGCCGATCGGCTGCATCGAGGACGACGGTCCGCTCGAGCAGCTCGGCCTTGAGCTCGGCCGGCGTGCCGATCGTGGCGATCCGGCCGTGGTCGATCACGCAGACGCGATCGGCCTCCTCGGCCTCCTCCAGGTAGTGGGTCGTGAGGAAGATCGTCGTATCGTCGTCAGTGCGAACGCCGCGGAGGTACTGCCACAGCGAGGCGCGGCTGACCGGGTCGAGCCCGGACGTGGGCTCGTCGAGGAAGAGCACGCCCGGCCGGTGCATGAGGCTGCGGATGATCTCGAGCTTGCGCTTCATGCCGCCCGAGTACGTCCTCATCGGCCGGAAGACCTCGTCGGCGAGACCGACGACCGCGGCGAGTTCCTCGATCCGGGTCCGGTAGGCGGCCGGCATCGCCCGGTAGAGCGGCCGGTACCCCCAGAGGCCGTACAACGCGACGTGGAGCCGGATGTTCTCCTCGCCCGACAGATGGGCGTCGACGCTCGGGTTCTGGAAGATGATTCCGATCCGACGGCGGACCTCGGTCGCCTGGCGGTCCAAGTCGTGTCCGGCGATCCGGACGATGCCGCTCGTCTTCGCGAGCGTCGTCGTGAGGATCGAGATCGTGGTCGTCTTGCCGGCGCCGTTCGGGCCGAGGAACGCGAAGAGCTCGCCGGGATCGACCGCGAACGAGATCCGGTCCACGGCCGGGCGGTCGGCCTTCCGGTAGCGCTTGACCAGGTCCTCGACCTGGATCATCGGGTGCATGCGGCCTCCTTCGGGTGATCCGTGATGGCCGCAGCCTCGCGCCGGAATGTGAGCACAGCGTGGATGCCGGGTGGCAAGGCCGCGAACGAGCCGGCGTGCGTCCGCGTCCCGCGCGGCGTGTTCCCGGTCATGCAGGTAGCCTCGATCCGATGACCCAGCTGACCCGGCGCGACCTTCTGCGCGCGGCCGCGTTCGGCGGCGTCGCTGCGTTCCTCGCGGCGTGCGGCGGCTCGACGACCTCGCCATCGCCGTCGCCGGCCGAGAGCCCGACCCCGAGCGCACCGTCGACCCCGCCGCCGCCGAGCCTCTCGCCGAGCGGTTCGCCGAGCCCGCCGCCGGCCACTCCCGAGCCGACGCCGACGGGCCCGCCGCTCGAGGAGCGGATCGCCGCGCTCCTGGTCGTCGGGTTCCGGGGCACGCGCCTCGCCGACGCCAGATGGGTCCGCGACGCCCTGGCGGGTCGCGGGCTCGGCGGCGTCATCCTGTTCGATCGCGATCAGCTCACCGGGAAGGCGCGGAACATCGCGTCACCTGCGCAGGTCCGGCAGCTGACCGCGGACCTGCGCGCCGCCGCCGGCGGCCGCCGCGCGCTCATCTCCGTCGATCAGGAGGGTGGCGTCGTCACGCGGCTGTCACCGGCCCACGGCTTCCCGGCCGTCGCGTCGGAGGCCACGATCGGTCGTGGAACGACGGCGGCGGCGCGCCAGTGGGCGACGGCGCTCGCGGGGACGCTCTCCGACTCGGGCTTCAACCTGAACTTCGCGCCGGTCGTCGACCTAAACGTCAATCCGAAGAGCCCCGCGATCGGCGCGCTGGATCGGTCGTTCTCAGCCGATCCGGACGTCGTCGCCCGGATGGCGACGATCGAGATCGACGCCCACCGAGCCGCGGGCGTGCTGACGACGCTCAAGCACTTCCCGGGGATCGGCAGCTCGACGACGAATACGGACTTCGGCGTCGCGGACGTCACGAACACGTGGTCGCGGACGGAGCTCGAGCCGTTCCGCCGGCTGATCGCCGCGGGCGAGGCGGACCTCGTCATGGCCGGTCACGTCGTCAACCGCCACCTCGACGCGAAGCACCCCGCGTCGCTGTCCCGTGCCGTCGTCGGCGACCTGCTCCGCGGCGAGCTCGGTTGGGACGGCGTCGTCGTCACCGACGACCTCCAGGCGGCCGCGATCACCAAGGCCTTCGGCGCGGACGAGGCCGTGCTGCTCGCCCTCGAAGCGGGGAACGACCTCCTGCTGTTCGCGAACCAGCAGGTCTACGACGCCGAGGTGGTGGACCGGGTGGTGACGACGGTCGCCGGAGCGGTCAAGGCCGGCCGCATCCCCGAGTCGCGGATCGACGAGGCGTACGGGCGGGTGATGCGGCTCGTCGGCGGCTGACGCACCGAGCGCCCGGGTCAGTCGGGCGTCGGCACCCGCTCGGGCTCCACCAGGCCCAGCCGGAACGCGATCGCCGCCGCCTCGCCGCGGCCGGCGACCCCGAGCTTGCCGAGGATGTTCGACACGTGCACGCCGGCCGTGTTCCCGCTGATGAACAGCTCGTCCGCGATCTGGCGGTTCGTTCGACCGAGGGCCACGAGCGCGAGCACCTCCCGTTCGCGGGCCGTCAGCCCGAGCGCGTCGAGCGTTCCCGCCGGGCCGTTCGCGGCCGACTCGTCCGCCTCGTCGCCGTCGGCGGGCGTCGCCGCGGCCTCGACGTCGAGCCGCGCCCGCACCGCGAGCGCCGCGATCTCGCGCCGGAGCGGCTCCGCCCGGAGTCGCTCCGCGATGGCGAGCGCGCGCCGGAGGGTGTCCGCCGCCGCACCACGATCGCCCCGGCTCGCCAGCCGGGCCTCGGCCTCCCGCCAGCGTGCGTAGGCCTCCTGGTACGGGCGGGGCAGCACAGCCCACGCGTCGGCGGCCCGCCGCCATGCGTCGGGATC
>DASTSC010000020.1:0-14922 GCA_035760905.1 Candidatus Limnocylindrales bacterium
ACGTGGTCGAACTCGAGGCCCTTCGTGCCGTGGATCGTGGCGAGGGACAGGGATGCGTCGTCGCGGCACAGCTCCGCGATTCGGCGCCGACGCTCCGCGATGGCGTCGGCGAGGTCCCCGACCGTCGGGTAGGGCGCCGCCCATGCGAGCAGTGCGGCCGCCAGGTCGGCGGGAGAGACCTCCTGCTCGTCCGCGTCGGACGCGCGCTCCACGCCGGCGACCGCAGCCCGCACCCGTTCGAGCCCGACCAGCAGGGGCAGCCCGGGTGCGACTTCCCGGGCGCGGTCGAGCAGGTCGTCGAGGCGGGGATCGTCGGTGAGGAGCGAGATCCGCGTCGCCCGAAACGGACGCCCGAGCTCGATCGCGGCGTCGACGGCCGGCAGCAGCTCGGCGTTCGTCCGCGCGAGCACGGCCGAGGTCGACCCGTCGTCCGGCCACGTCGCGAGGACCGTTCGGATCCGGACGTGATCGTCGGCGGCGTCCGGGGCGAGGACGAGCCGTCCGCCGGCGCCCGGCCGCGCGCGGATCCGCTTCACGAACCGCTCCCGGTTGACGGCGACGAGCCGGACCGCCCGCTCCACGACAGGCGCCGGGCAGCGGTAGTTCGTGACGAGGTCGACGCGACGGAGGCCCGGCAGGAACCGGTCGAGGGCGAGGACGCGCCGGACGTCGGCGAGCCGCCAGCCATAGATCGTCTGGTCGTCGTCGCCGACGAGGAAGATCCGGTTCTCCGGCGCCGCCAGGAGGAGCGCGAGCCGGAGCTGCGAGCGGTCGACATCCTGGACCTCGTCGACGAGGAGATGGGCGCAGCGGCGCCGCCACCGCTCGAGCAGGGCCCGGTCCGCCTCGAGGGCGGCGATCGCCCGAGCGACGAGGTCGTCGAAGTCGAGCGCTCCCCGGTCCAGGAGCGCCCGCTCGTAGGCGATGAACGCCCGCAGCCCTGCGTCGTCCCTCCCCGCAGCAACCTCACGCTCGGCCTCGGCGAGCGTCAGCCCGCGGTCGAGCTTGAGCCGGGACAGGACGTCGTCGAGGCGCCGGCGGACGTCGGCCGGAGCGTTCGGCCAGAGCGCGCCGAGGACGGCTGCCCGATCGACGAGCGCGGATACGTCGACGGAGGCGTCGGCGAGGATCTCGCGCCCGAGCGCGTGGAACGTCCGAACGCGGACGGCGGCAGGCTCGACGCCGAGCGGCGCCAGGGCGTCTGCGAGCCGCGTCCGAAGCTCCTCGGCCGCCCGGACGTTGAACGTGATCGCCGCGATCTCCTCGGCCTTCGCCTCGCGTGCTACGAGCCAGGCGACGCGCGCGACGAGCGTCGTCGTCTTGCCGCTACCCGCGGGAGCGACGCAGAGCAGGGGGCCCGGCGGCGCGGTCGCGGCGGCGCGCTGGTCGGGCGCGAGACGGCCGAGGCGTTCCTCGACCGACGGCGGCAGCGACGGGTCCCGGGGCAGCTCGGGGGTGGCGACCACCGGGCAACGATCGCCGCCGACGCTTACCTCGTCCGTATCGCGGCCGGGTTGCAGAACCGTTGCACGGCGTTAGCAATCCGTTCGGTTGGCGTTATCGTGGCAGGCCAAGGCTCAGGACGCCTGGCCGAGCGTCGCCGGGACGGCGCTGTGACCGGCGCCGTCGGTGTGACCACGCCACCGCGAGGAGGAGAGGATGCGCCTGCGCCCCCGTTCGCCCCTGACCGTCGTTCCCATCATCGCCGCCCTCGTCGGCCTGCTCGTTGCCGCGCCCGCCGGCGCGATCGCGGCAAGAGGGGCCGACGGCCCGTCGGCCGGGTCCTGTCAACTCGGGCCCGGCGGGCGGGTCAGACACGTCGTCTACGTCCAGTTCGACAACACGCATTTCCTGCGCGACCGCGACAACGTCCCGTCCGACCTCGAGCAGATGCCCCACCTGCTCGATTTCATCCGGAACAACGGGACGCTCCTCACGAACGACCACACGATCCTGATCTCCCATACGGCGGGCGGCATCCTGTCGTCGCTGACCGGTGTCTATCCCGACCGGCACGGCCAGATCGTGAGCAACAGCAACGTTCGGGTCTCGTCGACAGGCGGCTTCTCGTTCCCGAGCTCGTTCGGCTACTGGACCGACACGTTGAGCGCGTCGAACACGCCGACGGCGTTCAACATGGTCACGCCGTCCGGCGACAACGCGCCCGCTCCCTGGGTTCCCTACACCCGCGCGGGCTGCGATTTCGGGGCCGTCGCGACCGCGAACACGGTCCTGGAGAACACGAGCACGCTGCCCGGCGGCGACATCACGAAGGTGTTCGGAAACCCGTCGCCGCAGCAGGCCGAGGCCGACGCGTCGCGGGCGGCTCCGCGCGGGTCCGCCCTCAGCCAGCTGGCCCAGACCGACTTCGTCGGCTTTGCCATCCACTGCGCCCGGAGTTCGGCGACCTGCGCCGACGGCCAGGACGATCTGCTGCCGGCCGAGCCTGGCGGCTACGACGGGTACAAGGGCCTCTTCGGCGCCCAGGAGATCGACCCGCTCCTGACCGGCGAGAGCGCCGCGACGCCGGTGACCGACCTGCTCGGCCAGCCGATCACGGACGCCTTCGGTCAGCCCGGCTTCCCCGGCTTCGACGGCATGTTCGCCGGCACATCACTCGCCTACACCGCCGAGATGCAGGAAGCGGGGGTGCCGGTCACCTTCGCCTACATCTCCGACGCCCACGACTTCCATGGCCAGGCGGGCGAGGTGCACGAGGCGTTCGGCCCCGGTTCGGAGGGCTACGTCGACCAGCTCAAGGCCTACGACGACGCGTTCGCCGCCTTCTTCGACCGGCTCGCCGCGGACGGCATCAACAAGTCGAACACGCTCTTCGTGTTCACCGTCGACGAGGGCGACCACTTCGTCGGTGGCACGCCGACCCCGGCGGACTGCGACGGCGTGACCACGCCGTGCGACTGGACCGGTCAGGTCGGCGAGATCAACGCCAACATCGACACGTTGGTGGCCGACCAGTTCCCGAGCCTCGCCAGCCAGTTCCTCGGATCGAGCGCTCCGAACGCGTTCACGGTTCACGGCGACGACGCACCGACCTTCTACCTCGCGAAGAAGGGCGCCGGCCCACTCTCGCCGACGGATGCCGCGACCCGCGACTTCGAGCGAGCGGCCGCCAACCTCACGGCGGTCAACCCGTACACCGGCAACACGGACTCTCTGATGGTCCGGATGGCCGACCAGGCGGAGCAGAAGCTGCTCCACATGTACACGGCCGGCGATCCGAACCGGAACCCGACCTTCACGTTCTTCGGCGACCCGAACTACTTCCTGACCGACTTCCCGTCCAGCACCTGTCGGACCTGCATCAACCCGGCGTTCGCCTGGAACCACGGCGACATCCAGCCCGAGATCGCCACGACGTGGCTCGGCTTCGCGGGCCCCGGCATCCGCCAGCTCGGCGAGGACGGGGACGTCTGGACCGACCACACCGACGTCCGACCGACGATGCTCGTCGACCTCGGGCTCGACACGTCGTACGTCGGCGACGGGCGGGCGATCACCGAGGTCCTCGCGGGCAACGCCGCTCCCACGAGCCTGAACCGGCACCGTGGCAGCCTCCAGGCCCTCGGCCAGGCGTTCAAGCAGTTGAATGCGCCGTTCGGTTCGTTCGGGATGGCGACGCTCGCGATCGCGACCGACGGCATCCAGACGGAGGACGAGGATGCGTACGCGGCACTCGACGCGCGCCTCGACGGGTGGGGTGCACGGCGTGACGCGCTCGCCGGACAGATTCGCGCGGTCCTCTCCGCCGCGGAGTTCGGCGGTTCCGGGGCGAGTGAGTCGACCATCCGGTCGCTGACTCGGCAGGCCAGGACCCTCGTCGCGGAGGTCGCGGCCGCGGCGCCGTAGGCCGGCCCGTGCCGCACGGCGATCGGGCCGATTCTCCCGTCGGCTCGGGCCGAACGGCCGTGGCGGGCCCGCTGCCGCCTGAAGATGGTCACTGCGGGGAGGCCGGCCGGGGGACGTTCAAGGTCGACCTCCCCGATACTGGGGAGGAGTGGAATGACGACCTCGACCGGCATGGGATCCGACGAGCCGACCCCGGGCACCGCCGGCGCCGGGGCGGGGCCGGAGGGCGCCGGCGGGATGCCTCCGACGCCGCCCGGTTACGGCTATGACTACGAGCCCCGCCGCCTCTACCGGTCCACGACGGACCGCGTCTGGGCGGGTGTCTGCGGCGGGCTCGCCCAGCACTTCGGCTGGGACCCGTCGATCACGAGGCTGGCCTACGCGCTGCTCACGATCTTCACCGGCATCTTCCCGATGCTCGTCCTCTACATCGTGATGGCGGCCGTGATCCCGAACGAGCCGGCCGGGGCGGCGGCGCCCAATCCGACGCTCGGCGCGGCGATGGCTGGAAGCCACGTTCGCCGGTCCACGGCGCCCGGGACCGGGGCCGTCGTCCTCGGGGTGCTCCTGATCGTCGGCGGTTCGATCGCGCTCATCGACCGCTACGTCCGGATCGACTGGGACATCCTGGGACCTGCGGTCGCGATCGGCCTCGGGCTCCTCGTCATCCTGCTGACGGTCACTCGCCGCGAGACCTGAGCCGCCGTCACCCGGGCGCCGGCGCTTCCGGGCACCGCCGCGCAGTACTCGAAGGCGGCGCACCTTCGCACCAAACAGTCCGATCCTCCCATTGGCGGAGCGCGGCGATCCGTTGACGCTCGTCGCCCGGCCGGTCGCCGCCAGCGGTTCACCACGGCGAACCGGTCGACGCACCGAGGAGCGCGACGTCGATGCGTCAGTCCTTCGCCATCCGGCTCACGGCGCCCCGCGCCGTCGTTCGAGCCACCGCCCTCGCGGTGGGTATCGGCCTCGCGGCCGCGCCGGCGGTCCTCGCCGACTCGTTCACCGTCGACGGTGACTCGTTCACGACCGCCGTCGAGACGAGCGTCGACCTGGGCACGGTCGCGGCCGGCGGCGTCGTCGATCGAGGCGTCGGCTGGGTCCTCACCTGCTCCGGCACGGACCACCTCAATGCCGGCTCGTCCATCTCGATCTCGGTGATGTCCGCCGCCGCACCCGGGGGCGGCGCCATGACCGCGGCCGGCGGAACGTTCGGCCCGCTCTCGAGCTGGCCCGCCGACGGCGGCGACTGCGGCTCGAACGGCGCGGTCGCGACCCTCACACGCGGCTCGGTCCACATCGTCGCCCCGACGATCAACGGGACCTACAACTACAGCGTCACGTTCAAGGTGACGCTCCCGGCCGGTGAGACCGGGGTCACCGTCCTCGAACGCTCGGTCGCCTACAGCCTCCGCGTCGGGACGAACGACGCGCCGACACTCGCCCTGCCGTCCGACATGACGGTCGAGGGCAACGAGGCCGGCGGCGCGGCGGTCGACTGGACGGCCACGGCCTCCGACACTGAGGACGATCCCGACCCGGCTCCGACCTGCACGCCGACCTCGGGCAGCCACTTCGACCTCGGCACGACGACCGTCCAGTGCTCCGTGACGGACTCGGGCGGGCTCACGGCCAACGGGTCGTTCGACGTCACCGTCGTCGACACGGCCGCGCCGAGCCTCGACCAACCGGCCGACGTGAGCGCGGTCTCCACCGACGGCGGACCGGTGACGCTGACGTACGCGACGCCGGCGGCGAGCGACGTCGTCGACCCGTCGCCGAGCGTGGATTGCGCGCCGGCATCCGGGTCCTCGTTCCCGGTCGGCACGACGAGCGTGACGTGCACGGCGACGGATGCGTCCGGCAACAGCGCCAGCGTGTCGTTCGCGGTGACCGTCGCCGGCGCGTCGGCCGTCTTCGACGCCCCGATCGGGCCGTCGAACGTCGTCGCCTCGAACGCCTCGCGGTCGATCCCGGTCAAGGCCCGGGCATGGATCGGCGACGTCGAGCAGACCGCGGGCACGGCACACCTGTCGGTTCGGTCGTGTGACGGCGGCGACGCCGTCGGGACCGTCGACCTCGCCTGGGACGGCGCGCGCTGGACCGGCAAGCTCGACACGTCCGCATTCGGCGTCGGCTGCTGGCGCGCGGGCCTCGTCGTCAACGGCGTTCGCGTCGGCGGCTTCGACTTCGGCTCGGTGACATCGGGCTCGACGTCGAACCCGACGGCGAACCCGAAGGCGAGCCCGAAGGGCGCGAAGGGCGGCGCGAACCACTGACTCGAGGGCGCCTCGCCCTCGCTCGCATACGATCGGAGGCGTGACCCTCGGCTCCGATCTCGCGCCCCAGCTCCGCGCCACCCTCGCCAAGCTCCCGGACCGGCCCGGCGTCTACCTGATGAAGGACGACGCCGGCCGCGTCGTCTATGTCGGCAAGGCCCAGAGCCTCCGAAGCCGTGTCCGGAGCTACTGGCAGAAGCACAGCCCCTATGGCGAGGCGCACCGGATCCGGACGGTCATCGACCGAGTGGCGGACGTCGAGTACACGCTGACCGACTCCGTCAGCGAGGCGCTCCTCCTCGAGAACAACCTCATCAAGCGCTACAAGCCGCGCTTCAACGTGCGGTTGAAGGACGACAAGAGCTACCCGTACATCAAGGTCACGCTCGCCGACGACTTCCCACGGATCGAGCGGACGCGCAGGCTCCCGAACGACGGCAGCCGGTACTTCGGGCCGTACGCCTCGGCCTCCTCGGTCGACGAGGCGATGAACCTCGTCCGGCGGCTCTTCCCGTTCCGGACGTGCACGATCGACATCCGCGAGGGCGAACGGGCGCTCTCCCGGCCGTGCCTCCTCTACCACATCAAACGCTGCCAGGGCCCGTGCATCGAGGCGATCTCGAAGGCCGATTACCGGCGCGACATCGAGCAGGTCGAGCTGTTCCTCGAGGGCCGCCAGGAGACCGTCGTCCGGGAGCTCCGGCGGCAGATGGAGGAGGCGTCCGAGCGCACGGAGTTCGAGCGCGCCGCGGCCCTCCGGGACAAGGTCCGGGCCATCGAGCGGACGATGGAATCCCAGAAGATGGCCGCCTTCGCCCGGACCGACCTCGATTGCGTCGGGCTCGCCCGCGAGGGCGCGCAGGCGGCGGTCCAGCTGTTCACCGTCCGGACCGGCAAGATGATCGGCCGGGACGTCTACCTCCTCGACGCGCTGCCCGAGGTGCCCGACGACGAGGTTCTGCGGAGCTTCCTCGAGCAGTACTACGCGCGCTCGACGACGGTGCCCCGGGAGATCCTGGTGCCGGTCGAGCTCGGCGATGCGGCCACGCTCGAGGCCTTCCTGGCCGATCGGCGTCGCTCGAACGTCCGGCTCCACGTGCCGCAACGGGGCGAGAAGCGCGAGCTCCTCGCGCTGGCCAGGACGAACGCCGCGGAGACCCTCGCGAGGGAGCAGGCGCGCTGGCTCGCGGACCAGGGCAAGACGCTCGCGGCCCTCGAGGAGCTCGCGGAGGGGCTCGGGCTCGCCGCGCCGCCGCTCCGGATCGAGTGCTACGACATCAGCAACTTCCAGGGCCGCGAGAGCGTGGCCTCGATGGTCGTCTTCGAGGACGGCAAGGCCCGTTCGTCGGAGTACCGGCGGTTCCGGATCCGGACCGTCGAGGGCGCGAACGACGTCGCCTCCCACCAGGAGGTGCTGCGCCGCCGGTTCCGCCGGGTCGGGGCAGGGGAGGAGGGCGAGGCGGAGGAGCTCCGCTGGCGGCTGCCGGACCTCCTCATCGTCGACGGCGGCAAGCCGCAGGTGAACGGCGCGAAGCAGGTCCTCGACGAGCTCGGGCTCCACGACCTGCCGGTCTTCGGGCTGGCGAAGGAGCGCGAGGAGCTCTTCCCGCCGTTCACGTCGACGCCGATCGTCCTGCCGCCGACGTCGCCCGCCCTCTACCTCGTCCAGCGGATTCGCGACGAGGCCCACCGCTTCGCGATCACGTACCACCGATCGCTCCGGGCGAAGTCGACCGTGCGGTCCGCCTTCGACGGCCTGCCCGGGGTCGGGCCGAAGCGGCGACGGGCGCTCCTCCGGGTGTTCGGTTCGGCGCGCCGCGTCCGCGAGGCCCCGATCGAGCAGATCGCGGCCGTGCCGGGCATCGGGCGTCGTCTCGCCGAACAGATCAAGGCCGGCCTCGAGGCGTAGCCTCGTGGGGATCGCCGTGCACCGACCGAACCGATCGCGCCGCCGACTCGGCGTGGTTCCCTTCGCCGCCCTCGGCGCCGTCATCCTCGCCGCGCTGGTGCCCCCCGTGACCGACGCCGGGCAGCCGATCGCGGCAGTCGGGGACGGTCGTGCCGTCGCGGCCGGGTACGTCGTCGTCCTCGCGCCGGACGCGTCGGTCACCGGCTCCGTTCGACGGCTCGCGCGCGATTCCGTCCGTCCCGATCACGTCTTCAGGCACGCCCTTCGCGGCTTCGCGGCGACGCTCACCCCGGCCCAGGCTGCCGCGGTTCGGGCCGATCCGTCCGTCCGTGCGGTCGTGCCCGACGCCCGCGTCGAGCTGACCGAGCAGTCGGTGCCCACCGGGGTCGAGCGGATTCGGGCGACGGATTCGCCGATCGCCTCGATCAACGGCATCGATGGCCGGGTGAACGTCGACGTCGCGATCATCGACACCGGCATCGACCCGGACAACCCCGATCTGAACGTCGCCGGCGGCCACAACTGCACGGGCGACGGGCGGGGCTGGGGCGACGTCATGGGCCACGGCACGCACGTCGCCGGCACGATCGGAGCGCGCGACAACGGGATCGGGGTCGTCGGAGTCGCGCCGGGGGCGCGGCTCTGGTCGGTCCGGGCGTTCGAGCCGGACGGCTTCTCACGGATCAGCTGGATCGTCTGCGCGATCGACTGGATCACGAGCCTCAAGGACCCGATCTACCCCGACCTGCCCCGGATCGAGGTCGTCAACATGAGCCTTCGCGACGACGGTCGCGACGACCATGACTGCGGCCGGACGAACCACGACCCCGAGCACGAGGCGATCTGCCGGAGCGTCGCCGCGGGCATCACCTACGTGGTCGCCGCGGGCAACGACGCGACGACGACGGCGCGCTGGCGACCGGCCTCCTACGACGAGGTCATCACGGTCTCGGCGCTCGCCGACTTCGACGGCCTGCCGGGCGCACTGGCCGAACCGACCTGCTCGGCCCTGGGTGGGGCGGCGACGGACGACGCCTTCGCACCCTTCTCGAACTACGGCGCAGACGTCGACCTCATCGCGCCCGGCGTCTGCATCCGCTCGACCTACCCCGGCGGGAGCACGAAGCTCAGCTCCGGGACGTCGATGGCGGCACCGCACGCCGCCGGTGCCGCGGCGCTCTACAAGGCGGCCCACCTGTTCGCGTCGCCGGCGGACGTCCGCGCGGCGCTCGTCGCGGCGGGCTCGGCGGACTGGGACACATCGAGCGATCCCGATGGGACCCATGAGCCGCTCGTCGACGTGGCCGCGATCGCGGCCGATGAGACCGCCCCGAGCGTCCGGCCGCCGACCGAGAGCGTGATCTCGGGCCGAACCCTCCATCCGAAGCAGGGGATTCCGGTCCGGACCCGCTGGAACGAGTCCGACGCGGGGTCCGGCCTGGCGTCCCAGGCACTGCGCCGATCGCTCGACGGCGGGGCGTGGAAACCCGTCGCGACCGACCCGAGTGACCGGACGACCACGGCCGTGCTCCCGTTCGGGCACCGACTCCGCCATGAGATCTCGGTGGCCGACCGTGCCGGGAACCGGACGGCCCCGGCGGATGGCCCGACGGTCAAGGCGGTCGGCCACGGCGAGGGCGACGCGACCTTCCATCGGCGCTGGTCGACGCGGTGGTCGGGCTACGCCTGGGGCGGCCGCTTCCGCCATACCACGACGCGAGGCGCCTCGGCGACGTTCAGGGTCGCGGCCCGTGCCGTGGCGATCGTCGCGTACGTCGGGCGTGGCCGTGGCGGAGCGGACGTCTACGTCGACGGCGTCCACGTCGGCGCGATCCACACCTATGCCCGGAGCGCGGCCGCGCGCCGGATCGTCTGGGCCCATCGTTTCGCGACCCCGGGGACCCACGTCGTGCGGCTCGTGAACCGGGCGACCGCCGGCCATCCCGCGCTCGATCTGGACGGGCTTCTCGCCCTCCGCTGACCCGGGCGGGGCCGGCGCTTCGGGGGTCGCCGGGAGCCTGTGCGGCCTGCTAGGGTGACGCCCGCGATGGCCGAGGACGAGGGGCTCAAGGCGACGCGGCCCGAGGACGCCGACGACGGGATGCTGTCGGAGGCCGCGCGGGGTGTCATCCGACAGGACGCGGATCCGCGACTCGACGCTCACCTCGCCCGGATGCTCTCGGACGCGGAGGCCGTGGGACCGCGCCGGCGCGCTGGGAACGAGGCCGTCGAAGCCGATCTCGCCGCCGTCCGAGCCGAGATCGAGACGGCACGGCAGGAGGCGCTGGCCGCGCGCGAACGCATCCGGCTCCTCACCCGGCTCCTCGCCGTCGCGATCGTCGCGATCGTCGGCCTGGTCGCCCTCGTCGTCCTGCGCTGAACCTCCCCGCCGCCGGCGACGAGTCTCAGTTGGCCCGCTCGCGGTGCGGCGACCCGTTCACCGTTCGCAGCTGCAGCCGAACCTCGGTCCCGCGGCGCACCGTGTTCGGGATCTCGCCGATCGAGTCGACGAGGCGGACGAGCTCGTCGAGCCGCTCGGCGGGAGCGTCACCGTCGACCTCGACGTCGTAGTCGATCGGGCCCGACACGGCGGGCGAGCCTCCGTACTCGGAGCGGGCGCTGACGCGGACGCGCCGGAGCGACAGCCCGAGGCGATGCGCTTCGCGAAAGAGATCGTTCGAGATGCAGGCCGCGACCGCGAGGTTGAGCAGCTGCCCGCCGTTGAAGCCGAGCCCACCGCCGCCCAGCTCGACGGGCCGGTCGATGAGGACCGTGTGGGCCCCCGCCGACCCGAGCGCCGTCACCCGCCCGTCGACCGTCACCGTCTCCACCTCGTAGCCCACCGTTCACCTCCTGCCGTCCAGTATCGTGCGGCGCGTGAGCGAGGAGCGGCGGCTCGTCACGGTCCTGTTCGCCGACGTGGTCGGTTCGACCGCCCTGGGCGAGGCGCTCGATCCCGAGGACCTCCGAGCGCTCCTCGGTCGCTACTACGCGATCGCTCGGGAGGTGGTCGACGGCCACGGCGGGACCGTCGAGAAGTTCATCGGCGACGCGGTCATGGCGGTCTTCGGTCTGCCGGTCGTCCACGACGACGACCCCGACCGGGCGCTGTCCGCAGCGCTCGCCCTTCGCGATCGGGTCCGCTCCGAGCCGTCGCTCGGCGAGCGGCTCCCGATCCGGCTCGGCGTCCAGACCGGCGAGGTCGTCGCGGCGGTCGTGAGCCCCGCCGCCACCGCGGCCGCCGACTCGCTCGTCACGGGCGACGCGGTCAACACCGCCGCGCGCCTCCAGCAGGCGGCCGAGCCGTGGCAGATCCTCGTCGGCGAACGGACGGCCCGCGCGGCGCGCGGCTTCGCCTTCGACGAGGGCCAGCCGATCGACGCGAAGGGCAAGGTCGCCCCGCTGCCGTGCCGGCGCCTGCGCGGTCGGCTTTCGGAGCGGCGGCTGCGGGTGCCGCTCGTGGGACGGGAGGCCGACCTCAGCCAGCTCGAGCTGACCGCGGGCCGCGCGTTCCGGGAGCGAAGGCCCTACCTCGTCAGCGTCATCGCCGCGCCGGGCGTCGGCAAGAGCCGGCTCCTCGAGGAGTTCCTCGAGCGGCTCCCGGCGATCGCGCCGGATGCCCGGGTCGCGCTCGCGCAGTGCCTGCCGTACGGGCAGCGGCTCACCTTCTGGCCGCTCCGGGCGATCGCCCACTCGGTCCTCGGTCTGCCCGAGGATGCGTCCTCGGACATGCTCCGGGCAGAGGCTGCGCGCTGGCTCACCGAACGGGACGAGCCCGCTGCCGATCGGAAGGCCGATCTCATCGCCGCGACCGTCGGCGGCGGCGAGGTCGAGGGGGTGGACCGCGCCAGCCTGGCCGACGCCTGGCGCTCGCTCGTCGAGCTCGCCTCGGCCGAGCGTCCGCTCGTGCTCGCGATCGAAGACCTCCACTGGTCGAGCGATTCGCTCCTCGACCTGATCGAGGCCGTCCTCCAGCCGCGCGGTGAATCGCGGCTCTTCATGGTCGTGCTGGCCCGACCCGAGCTCCTCGATCGGCGCCCGACCTGGGGCGGCGGCCGGCGCAACTACGTCTCGCTGGCGCTCGAGCCCCTCGACGACCCCGACGTGGCGCGGCTCGTGGAGCATCTGCTCGACGGGCCGTCGCCCGAGATCGTTCGGCTCGTCGTCGGCCGCGCCGAGGGCAACCCGTTCTACGCGGGCGAGATCGTGCGCTCGGTCGTCGAGCGGGCGAGCGACCTGCGGGACGCCGACGCGGTCGCGGCGGCCGTGACCTCGCTGCCGGACACGGTCCAGGCCACCGTGCTCTCGCGGATCGACGTCCTCCCGCCGCCGGTCCGCCGCGCGATCCAGCTCGGAGCCGTGTTCGGTCGGACGTTCCGCGCCGACGGCCTCCAGGCGATCGATTCCTCGCTCGGCGACGAGCTTCCCGCGGCGGTCGAAGCGCTCATCGACCGCGACCTCGTCCGCCCGACCGCGAAGGGCGTCGCGTTCCGCCACATCCTCATCCGCGAGGTCGCGTACGGGACGTTGCCGCGATCCGAGCGGGCCCGGCTCCACGCGGCGGCCGCGCGATGGCTCGCCGATTCGGCCCTCGGCCGGGAAGAGGAGCTCGCAGAGCTGATCGCGTTCCATTTCCGGGAGGCGGCGACGCTGGCGGCCATCTCCGGCGAACTCCCGGCCGACCTCGCCAGGGAGGCCGTTCGGTGGCTCGCCCTCGCCGCCGAGTCCGCGGCGGCTGGTGCGGCGAACCTCGAGGCCGCCGGGCATCTCGGGGCCGCGATCGAGCTCGCCGAGTCCGACCGGCGGATGGCCCTCTACGAGCGCCTCGGCGACGTGCTCGTGTCGGGCAACACGGCGATCGAGGCGTATGCCGAGGCGCTGACGCTCGCCGAGGCGGGCGGGGCACCCCCGGCAGACCGGCTCCGGATCGCCGGCTCGGAGCTCATGGTCCACACCCGCTGGACCGGCTCGGTGGCCACGCTCGACATCGAGCGCGTCGAGCGGCTCCGCCAGCTGGGCCTCGAGCTGCTGCCGTCGGTCTCGGACCGTGCCGCCCGCGGTCGGTTCCTGGCGGCCTTCTCCTTCGTGCCGTCGATGGTGGCGGGACTCGGTGAGGCCGCCCTCCCGTCGACCGAGGCCGCGACCGAGGCCCTCGCGATCGCCGAGGAGCTCGACGACCCGAACCTCATCAGCGCCGCGCTCGACTCGCTCGGTGCGAGGGCGTTCGCCGAGATGGACGTGGCCCGGGCTGCCGAGCTGTCGCGCCAACGGCTGGCGATGGCGGGCCGGCTCGACAGCGGCGAGCGGAGCGACGCCGAGATCGTCCAGGCCTGGTCCCTCCTGACCCTCGGCCGGCCGGCCGAGGCGGTCGAGCACGCCCGGGCCGTCGAATCCTTCTACGGTCCGGGGCAGGCCCTCGGCTATCGGATCGGCGCTCGCGCGTGGGAGGTCTCGGCGCTCTGGGTCCTGGGCCGCTGGGACGAGACGGTCGTCGCGGCCCGGCGGCTCGCCGAGCTGTGGACCGAGCTCGGCGGCTGGTCCGTCGGCTACGCCGCCCACGGCTTTGTGCGGACGATGCTGCTCGCCCGGGCGCGACAGGATCGCGTCCTCGAGGCGGAGTTCGCCTCGATCGCCCGTGACCTGCTCGACCAGTTCGACGAGCGACGCGGCCTGTGGGCGCTCCGGTTCGTCGTCGACCACGATCCCGAACGACTTCGAGCCGGGCTGGTCGACCGCTGGCGGGGTCACCTCGCGCGGCTCGACCAGGTCGAGATCGCCCTCGCGGTCCTGGCCGACCACGCCGTCGACCCGGGAGCCGCCGTTCGCGAGCTGATCTCGGAGACCGAGGCGCGCGGGCTCCGGCTCGTGGAGGCCCAGGCCCGGCGCGCGCTCGGCGTCGCGGCCGCGGACGGGGCGGAGCTGGAGCGCTCGCTCCACCTGTTCGCGGCGATGGACGCCGGGGCGTACCTGCCCCGGGTCCAGGCCGAGCTCGGTCTTCTCGGCGGCGACGACGAGCTCTACGAACGTGGCGTCGCCGGCCTGGAGCGACTCGGCGACGTCGCAGAGCTCGAGCGGCTCGCCAGCCGCCGCCATCGGGTCGGGTAGCGACTTCTTCGCCTCGCCGCGATCAGATCCGCGAATCGTCGTCCGGTATCATCCGCCCTCGTGCGCCGGTTCCTCCCCGTCCTCATCGCCGTTGTCGGGCTGCTCGCGATCGCGGTCGACTTCGTGCCCGGGCTCAGGATTCCGTTCGGTGGGAGCGACGGCGGCGCGCGAACGCTCGAGACGAAGCTCGGGCTCGACCTCGAGGGCGGGCTGCGCGTCGAATACCAGGCGCAATGCGTCTCCGACCGCTGCCCGGCTCCGGCGGACATGGGCGTCGTCCGCAACATCGTCGAGCGGCGCGTGAACTCGACCGGCGTCTCGGAGCCACAGGTCACGACGCTCGGGACGGACCGCGTGGTCGTCGAGCTGCCCGGCGCGACCGACGTCAAGGCGGTCACCGATCTCGTCGGCCAGACCGGCCGGCTCGAGTTCGTGCCGATCCCGGTCGGCACGCAGGTGAGCGACGGCCAGACCCTCCAGCTCGGCGGGAGCAGCCCGTTCCAGCCGCTCTTCGGCGGCGAGGCCGTCACGAGCGCGACGCTCGGCAGCGACCAGGTCGGGCACCGGGCGGTCAACTTCACCCTCAACGGCGACGCGGCCGGCAAGTTCGCGACCTACACGAGCCAGAACGTCGGCAACCAGTTCGCGATCGTCCTCGACAACAACATCATCTCGGCGCCCGTCATCCAGAGCCCGATCACGGGCGGCCAGGGTCAGATCACCGGCGGCACGCTCGGCTTCACCTCCCAGGACGCGAACAAC
>DASTSC010000021.1:0-44261 GCA_035760905.1 Candidatus Limnocylindrales bacterium
TCCGCGCCCTCGTCGTCCGTGTTGAGGACGAACGCCACTCGTGTGTTGGCGGCGAGGTTCGCGTTCCGCACCGCCCGTCTTCGGCCGTAGACGAGGATCTCGCCGTCCTGCCACAGGAACCAGACCGGCATCGTCTGGGGCTGGCCGTCCGGGGTCACCGTCGTCAGCCAGCCTGTTCGCTCGCGCTCGAGCCGCTCGATCGCATGGGCGCCCATCGGGTCGGTTCGGTCGATCACGCCGCCTCCTCGTCGGGCGGAAGCGTAGCGGCGAGGAGGGCGAGGGCGTTCTCGCCCATCACCGCCCGGATCGCCGGCTCGTCGAGGCCGCCGGCGAGCAGGGCCTCCGTCAGGAGGACGAGACCGGAGGCGTCGATCGGGATGCCCGGCGCCCCGTCCCAGTCCGAGCCGAGCGCGACATGGCCGATCCCGGCGACGGCGACGGTGTGCTCGATCGCGCGGGCAATCGCGGCGACGTCCCGACCGCACGTCGCCATCGGCCAGAAGCCGACGCCCACGAGCCCACCGGTCGAGGCGATCGCGCGGAGCTGATCGTCGCTGAGGTTGCGGATCGACGGGCAGGTGGCGGCGACGCCGGTGTGCGAGGCGATGACCGGCCGCGACGCGACCGCGACGACGTCGTCGATCGTCCGCGGAGACGCGTGGGCGAGGTCGACGAGGACCGAGGCGACCTCGAGCCGCCTAACGAGCTCGCGGCCGGGCCGGGTGAGGCCGCCGCGCTCGATGCCGTGCGCCGACCCGGCGAAGGCGTTGTCGCCGAAGTGGGCGAGCCCGAAGATCCGGAAACCTGCCGCGACGAGGCGATCGAGATTGGCGACGTCGCCGTCGAGCGCCCAGGCGCCCTCGATCGAGAGGAGGCCCGCGGTCGCGCCCGGGTGCGTCGCGCGCGCGTCGAGGTGACGGGCGAGGTCGCCGGTCGAGCGGACGACGACGAATCGGCCGGCGGCGGCCCGCTCGAGACGATCTGCGCGCTCGGCCACGAGGAGGGCCCGAGCGAGCGGGCTCCGCCAGGTCGAGCGCGGCCACCCGCCGACGACCGCAATCGGCCCGATGAGGTCGCGCCGACCGTCGTTTCCCGACAACCGCGGCGGGATCGGGAAGCGCGTGGCCGCCGAAAGCACCTGGACGGCGACGTTCCCTTCCACGAGCCGCGGGACGTCGAGGTGGCCGAGCGTCGAGCGGCGGGCGAGATCGCGGCCCCAGAGGAGCGAATCCGCGTGGAGGTCGACGATGCGCAGGGTCGCATGGAGCGCGGCGGCTTCGTCGGAGGCCAGGTACGGCGGCCGGAGCGTGGGTCGGAGCGCTCGCGAGACGATCGCCGGGACGGCCCGTGGGCCGAGGAGCGCGGCCCCGGCGACCGCGGCGGTGATCGCGGTCGCGAGCGGCCGGCGCCGAAAGCGCCCGAGCGGCCTGGGACCTCCCCGGCCTACCACTCCGCCCTGAGGAACCGGATGAGCCAGCCGAGGACGACCGCGAGCGCGACGCCGCCGAGCACGAGCACGCCCAGGGGGAGGCTCGGCCCCGTCGCGGCGACCGGTCCGACCGGGGAATCACCCGCCGCTCCCGGACCACTCCCGCCCGTGATCCCGGCAGCCGGGGCACCGGGCGCCGTCGGCGGCACGGATTCGCCCGGCTCCGGGGCCATCTCTGCCACGACCCGCACCTCGCTCTCGGTGAAGCGGTCCGCGCTCGGCGCGTCCGGCTCCATCGCGGCCTCGAAGATGTAGGGGCCCGGCCGGTCGAGATCGAGCGTGGCGCGGTAGCGCACCGCCGACGCGTCGACGAGCGTCGCCGGAAACTCCTGCGCGCCGGCGCCGCCGGGTTCACGAACGCGGAGCGTCAGCGCGTCGGGCGGCTTCACGGCGCCGCTGGGCCACGCGACGCGCGGCGCGAACCGAAGGTCGACGTCGACCGGCTGGCCGACGATGACCGGCCCGGTCGGCGCCGGTCGGACCGTTCCGATCGTGCGGAGCGAGATGCCGGGCGGTGGCCCGACGCCGGCGATCGGGATCCGATGGAAGTCGAGGCTGATCGTCGTCCCGGCGCCCGAGACCCCGGCGTTTCGGTAGATCCCGAACTCGATCCCTCCGAGGCCGCCGGGTGGCACGACGAAGTCGACGAAGGAGTGGCCCGGCCAGTCGGTGTCGGGGGTCGCCTTCCGGACCCTGCCGGCGCCCGCGGGGTGGAGCCGCACCTCGGAGCCGAAGACGGTGACCGTCGACGAATCGGCCGCGTTCCAGACGATGAAGCCGAGGTGGACGGGCGATCCGGGCGCGAGGTCGTGCGGCAGCGGCGCGTCGAGCCAGACCGACCAGGCGTCGTCGGGAGCCGCCGCGACCGGTCGTGCCAGCGGCAGCGTGACGAGGAGGAGCGCCGCGCCGCCGACGAGACCGATCGTGGCTCCCAGCGGCAGCCCGGCCCTCGGACGGCCCATCGTGTCGCGGGTCTAGGGGAGGAGCGCGGTGGATGACACGGCCCGTGGCGGCCGCGTCAGGCGCGCGGCGTCATGCGCGGCACGAACCTCGTCGAGGAACGCGAGCGACCGGGGATCGCGCTCGAGAGCCACCCGGACGAAGTCCCGCAGCAGGGCCTCCACCTCACGCTCGACCTCGCCAGGCAAGCGGAGCGCGGCGAGCGCCTCGACGTCGAGGCGCTGGTAGGCCTTGAGCAGCTTGAGCGCCTCGAGGGTCAGGCTCGTTCGATCGTGCGGCGGCCCCGGGCAGCGCTCGCAGAGCACGCCGCCGGCCGGCGGGACCCAGCGGAACCGGCCCTCCGGCTCGAGCATCCGGTCGCACTCGACGCAGCGGTCGACCTCGGGCCGCATGCCGAGCTCGTCGGCGAGCCGCATCTCGTACCAGCGGGCGACGCGTCCCGGTGCCATCCCGGCCTCGAGCAGCTCGTACGCCCGGCGGAGCAGGAGGTAGACGGGCTCGGCCGGCGTCCGCTCCTCCACCGACCGCTCGGCGAGCTCCGCGAGGTACCAGGCGGTCGCCGCTCCCTCGAGCGAATCCCGAAGCCGGAGGAAGGCCCGACCGACCGCGACGCCGGTCACGACGTCGAACGTCCGGCCCCGGGCGAGGTTGAGCCGGAGCTCGGCGAACGGCTCGAGGCTGCCGCCGAGCCGCGAGGACGGTCGTCGGATCCCCTTCGCGATGACCTTGAGCTTGCCGACCTCGGGAGTCAGCAGCGTCAGGACGCGATCGGCTTCGCCGAGCTCGAAGCGGGACAGGACGATCGCATCCGTGGCGTAGAGGCGCGACGGCACGCCGCGACGGTAGCACGGGCGCCGTGCGGGAACGCGTCAGGTGTCGACGCCGAGCCGTCAGCCCATCTGGGCGATCTGGATGAGGTTGCCGCAGGTGTCGTCGAACACGGCCGTCGTCACCGGGCCCATCTCGACCGGCTCCTGGGTGAACCGGACGCCGAGCGCCCGCAACCGCTCGTACTCGGCCCGGACGTCGTCGACCGCGAACGAGGTCCAGGGGATCCCGTCCTCGACGAGGGCGGCCTTGAACGGCTTCGCGGCAGGATGGCCGTCCGGCTCGAGCAGGAGCTCGACTCCGTCGGGCTGGTCGGGCGAGACGACCGTCAGCCAGCGTGCCCCGCCGGCGGGGAGGTCGGTCTTCTTCACGAAGCCGAGCGCCTCGGTGTAGAAGCGGAGCGCCTTCTCCTGGTCGTCGACGAGCACGCTCGTCACCGTGATCCGCATCGTCTCCTCCCTCTCAGCCTCGGTCGATCCAGTGGTCGAGGAGGTGCTCCAGCGGCCGTCGATCGAGGTCGTGGAAGCGGTACCGGCCCTCGCGCCGGACGTGGATCAGGCCGGCCTCCTCGAGGACGTCGAGGTGCTGGCTGATCGCCTGCCGCGAGGATCCGAGACCGTGCCGGTTGATGAGGCGGACGCAGATCTCGAAGAGCGTCTGGCCGTCGCGCTCGGCCAGCTCGTCGAGGATCGCCCGCCGCGTGGGGTCCGCCAGGGCCCGAAAGACGTCGCCCACGGCCGGACGATATGCAAGCAGCTGCTTGCGTGTCAAGTCGCGCGACCCGACCGCCGAACCGGCTACCTCACGGTGGCACGTTTGTCGCCCGCCGCGTACACTCCCGACGATGGCCACCGCCCTGCCCGATCTCGACCTCGGCGACCTCATCGCCGACATCGAGCGGGAGATGCTCCGGCTCGTCGGCGACCGCGACGACTCGACCCGGGGCGTCTACGAGATGATCCGCTACCACCTCGGGCTCGACGGCTCGGGGGCACCGACGGGCAAGCGGATGCGGCCGCTCCTCGGCCTCCTCGCCTACCAGTCGATCGCCGGCGAGCACGAGCGGGCGCTGCCGGGGGCCGCGGCGGTGGAGCTGGGCCACAACTTCAGCCTCGTCCACGACGACATAGAGGACGGCGACCGCGAGCGGCGCCACCGGCCGACGCTCTGGGCCCGCTACGGCATCGGCCAGGCGATCAACACCGGCGACATGCTCTTCTCGCTGTCGCGGATCGCGCTCCACCGGCTGTCGGACCTCGGCTTCAGCGACGCCAAGGTCCTCCGGCTGATGCGCCTCTACGACGAGACGTGCCTCGCCCTCTGCGAGGGCCAGTTCATCGACATCTGGACGTCGGAGCACGACGAGCTGCTCTCGGTCGGCGGCTACTTCGACATGATCGGTCGCAAGACCGCGGCGCTCATCGCCGCGGCGATCGAGGCGGGCGCCCTCCTCGCGACCGACGACGAGCACGTCATCGCCCGCTACCGCGCGTTCGGCTGGGCGCTCGGGATCGCCTTCCAGCTCAACGACGACCTGCTCGGGATCTGGGGCGCCGAACGCTCCACCGGCAAGGAGCCGACCGATCTCGCCCGGCACAAGAAGACGCTTCCCGTGCTCTATGCCTTCGAGCACGCCGGGCCCGAGGACCGCGAGCGACTGACCGAGCTCTACGCCCTCCCCTCCCCGACGGCCGACGAGGTCCGCGAGATCGTGACGATCCTCGAGCGGACCGGCGCCCGCGAGTACGCCCGCGAGAGCGCGCGCCGCTACCGGGACGAGGCGCTGGCCGAGCTCGACGCGGCGGGTGTCGTCGATGGGTCGGCGCGGGAGCGGCTCGAGGGGATCATCCGCTCGGTGATCAGCGCCTAGGCTGAATGGCCGACCACGGCCACCGTGGCTCATCACCCGCGTGATCCCCGGCCGAGGCCGGTCGTCGCGTCGCCGGGACCGGCCAACCGCACAGGTTTCCAGTCCCATCGAACAGGATCGGGCGATTCGGGTGGATCGGACCGCGTCGAACGACGGCAATGTGGCTCGGGGTCCGAGCCGATAGCCGTTCACGGCTGACAACTCCGCGGATTCGGGCTCGAGCCGCCGTTCAGCGCGTGTGACCGCAGGCGGATCGCGCCGAATCGCGACGACCTGTCCGATGCCATCGGACATTCGTGCCGCTCGGGCGAACGGGCGGCGCCTGCAGGGCGATCCGCGTCACCCGGACTCGTCACGGTCGCGAGGGGGCGATTACCGCGTCGGGTGACCGGCTTATGTCCGAGAGACCGCGTGAGCGTCGTCGCTCTCGCACGGCCGATCGAGCGACTCGAGCCACGCGACCGCCTGATGTCCCGCCGGCGGGATCCCGTCCTAGCGGTCGGTCTCGGCCTCGGCCGGCTGGCCCTCCTCGTCCGCGCGCTCCCGCGTCGCGAGGACCTTGCCGACCCGTCGGCCGTCGGTCGATTCGACCGTCAGGACGAGGCCGTTCACCTGGATATGGTCCCCCGGGTTCGGGACGCCGCCGATCCGGTGGAAGATGAGGCCGCCGACCGTGTCGTACTCGTCCTCGTCCTCGAGCTCGAGCTCGAGGTCGAAGGTCTCGGCGAGGTCGTCGATCGAGGCGCGGCCGTCGATCCGGGCCTCGTCGTCCGAGAGGCGCTCGACGAGCGGCTCCTCGACGTCGTACTCGTCCTGGATCTCGCCGACGATCTCCTCGAGGAGGTCCTCGATCGTGACGAGGCCCGCCGTGCCGCCGTACTCGTCGAGGATGATCGCGATGTGAACCTTGCGCCGCTGGAGCTCGTGGAGGAGGTCGTCGATCGTCATCGACTCGGGCACGAAGACCGGCGTCCGGAGGAGCGTCCGGAGGTTCGGCCGCGGCTCTGCGCCGTTCTTGAGGAACGGCAGGAGGTCCTTCGCGTAAAGGATCCCGACGATCTCGTCGACGGTCTCCTCGTAGACCGGGATCCGGCTGTGGCCCTCGCCGACGATCGTGTCGATGGCATCGTCGATCGCCGTCTCGACCGGCAGCGCGACGATCGCGATCCGCGGAACCATGACCTCGTGGACGCGGCGGTCGCCGAGCTCGATGACCGCGTGGATCATCTGCTCCTCCTCGGCCTCGAGGACGCCCTGCTCGCCGCCGCGCTCGACGATGAGCATCAGCTCCTCGGTCGAGATCGACGCCTCGCGCTGGGTCTCGACCCCGAACCAGCGGGTGATGATCCGGGTCGTGCCCGTCAGGAGCGCGACGATCGGGCGGAGGACCTGGCCGAGGATGTCGACCGGACCGGCGAGGGCGATCGCGAACCGCTCCCGGTGGGCGAGGGCGAGCGACTTCGGGACGAGCTCACCGAAGACGATCGTGAAGAGCGCGAGCAGGAGGGTGACGATGATGAGGGCGATCGGCTCGGCCGAGCTCGCGAGCGCCGGCACGGTCTCGAACAGGCCCCGCAGCCGGCCGGTCAGGCTCACCGCGGCGAAGGCCGAGGCGAGGAAGCCGACGAATGTCACGCCGATCTGGACGACCGCGAGGAACCGGCCGGGCTCGTCGAGCATCCGTCGCACTCGCGCGGCGCCCTGGACGCCATCCTCGACGAGCTGCTCGACGCGGCTCCGGCGGACGGACACGAGGGCGATCTCGGCCGCGACGAAGACCGCCTCGAGGAGGGTCAGGAGGACGATGACGAGCAGCTCGGAGACGGGCAGGCTCATGGAGCCTGGTCGGCCGCGCCGTCCTCCTTCCGCGGCTCCGCCGCCGCTCCGGCCGATGCGTCCGCCTCCCTGGGACGGCGGGGACGCGCCGGGACGCCGACGACGAGCTCGCCCGCCGCCACGTCATGGGTGACGACGGCGCCGGCTCCCGTCTTCGCGTCGTCGCCCACGGTGAGCGGCGCGCGGAGCATCGTGTGGACACCGAGGAAGACGTGCCGGCCGATCGTCGTCCGATGCTTGGTCGTGCCGTCGTAGTTCGCGGTGATCGTGCCCGCGCCGACGTTCGTCTCCTCGCCCACCTCGGCGTCGCCGAGATAGCTCATGTGATGCTGCTTGACCCGCCGGCCGATCCGCGAGGCCTTGATCTCGGCGTAGTTGCCGATCTCCGCGCCGTCGGCCACGACCGAACCCGCGCGGAGGTGGGCGAAGGGACCGACCGTCACGCCGTCGCCGACCTCGGAGCGTTCGACGACGCTCGCGCTGATCCGGCAGTCGCGCCCGATCGTCGAATCCTCGATCCTGCTGCCGGCGCCGATCGTCGTCCCCTCCCCGATCCGGGTCGCCCCACGGAGGATGACGTTCGGCTCGAGGACGACGTCGGTCGCGAGCTCGACGCCAGCGTCGACGTATGCGGTCGAGGGGTCGAGCATCGTCACGCCGGCCCGCATGAGCGCAAGGTTCCGTTCGGTCCGCAGGTCCCACTCGGCCTGGGCGAGCTGGCTCCGGTCGTTGATCCCCGTGAGCCGGCCGTCGTCCTCGACGTCGAGCGCGGTGACGAGCCGGCCCTCGGAGCGGGCCAGCGCCACGAGGTCGGTCAGATAGAGCTCGCCGGTCGCGGCGGAGGGCCTGAGCGCGGCGATGCGGTCCCGGAGCCAGCCCGCGTCGAAGGCGTAGATCCCGGCGTTGATCGTCGAGACGTCGCGCTCGTCGTCGTCGGCGTCCTTCTCCTCGACGATCCGGTCGACCGAGCCCGCGGCCGTTCGGAGCACCCGGCCGAGCCCTGCCGGGTCGATCGCGTCGACCGCGACGAGGCTCATCACCGCCTCGTCGAGCCGGCGCGCCTCGAGCAGGTCGCGCAGGAGCGCTGCCGTCAGGAGCGGAACGTCGCCGTTGACGACGAGGATCTCGCCGGCATCCCGGTCCACCTCGGTCAGGCCGGCCGCGACCGCGTCGCCGGTCCCGCGCGGCTCCGACTGGCGGGCGAAGCGCGCGCTGCCGGCGAAGGTCTCGGTCAGGGCCTCGGTCGCCGGCGAGTAGACGACGATCGGATCGCGGCCGGTCGCCTCGCGGGCGGCGTCGAGGACGTACGCGAGCATCGGCCGTCCGCCGAGGGGATGGAGAACCTTCGGCACCCTCGAGCGCATCCGCGTCCCGAGCCCCGCCGCCATGACGATGACCTCGGGGCGTCGCCCACGATCCGACGCCGGCGGCGTCACGGGAGGCTGGGACCGCCGGCCGTCCGGTGGGCCGTGCCGGCCGGCACGGCGGGATCCGTGGATCGGACGCGCGCCGCGGGCGAAGCGCTGCGCGCCGTGGCTGTGGGCGGTTCGTCAGTCATCGAAGGCTCGGCCGATCGTAGGGGCGGGCCATGACGAGTGTCAATTCCGGCTGCCAGCTCAGGGTCTCCGGACCGCGATTGCCTCGATCTCGACGCGGGCGCCCTTCGGCAGCGCGGCGACGGCGAACGTCGAGCGGGCCGGCGGTGGGTCCGGCATGGACCGCCCATAGACGGCGTTCACCGCGGCGAAGTCGCCGATGTCGGCGAGGAAGATCGTCACCTTCGCGACGTCGCCGAACGTGCAGCCCGCGGCGTCGAGCACTGCCGCGAGGTTCCGGAGCGCCCGCTCGGCCTGCGCCTCCACCCCACCGTCGACGAGCTCACCGCTGGCCGGGTCGATGCCGACCTGGCCGGAGCAGAACACGAGTCGATCGGTCGCGATCGCCTGGCTGTACGGACCGATCGCAGCCGGCGCCGAGCCGGTCGTCACGGCGCGGAGCGTCATGCCTCCACCTCCTTCGTCGATCGCTCGCCCCGGTTCCTCCGGACGAGCGTCGTGGCTGCGAACCGGGTCGCGATGACGGCTGCCGGCTCCGGATCCGGCGCGACGAGGGATCTCGCCTCGAGCGCCCCGCTCACCACGCCGGCCGCGGTCGCGGCCGCGTCGAGCGAAGGATAGAGAGCCCAGAGGCTCGGGCCCGAGCCGGACTGCCCCACGGGCCGGCCGAGGAGCCGCGCGAGCGACCGCCGGAACCGGGGCAGCCGCGGATCGACGACGCCGGTCGCCACGACGAGGTCGTTCGCGGTGGCGAGGACGCCGGCGCGGGCCAGGAGCTCCGCGGCACCGAGCGTCCCGGTCGCGAGCTCGTCGGCCAGGTGCGCGCTCGTGATCCGCGACGCCGTCGCAGGTGTCACGCCCGCGGCGGCGTAGGCGGCGAAGACCCGGGCCGTCGAGACCGCCACCGACGGGGTGACGACGAGGACGCCGGGCGGCTCGGTCGCCCGGAGTCCGGCCAGGGGCGTGACCCGCTCTCCGCGACCCTCGACGAGCGCGAACCCGCCGGCGAGGAAGAACGGGACGTCCGACCCGAGCGCGGCGGCGAGTTCCGTTCGCTCGTCCGCGCTCGCGGCCGCGCCCCAGGCCTCGAGCGCCGCGTCGATCGCCGCCGCGCCATCGCTCGATCCGCCGCCGAGCCCGGCCGCGACCGGGATCCGCTTCTCGAGTCGGGCCGCGAGCGGCGGCGGCTCGGCCGGCGCCCCGGGCCACATGGGGCGGACGAAGGCGCGGGTCATCGAGAAGGCGCGGAGGACGAGGTTGGCCTCGACGGGGCCCGGGTCGAACCCGGTCACGTGGAGCGAATCGACGACCGGCTCCCCTGCCGGAGGCGGGGCGAGCGGCGAGACCGACAGGCGGTCCGCGAGCTCGAGCGGAACCATCACCGAATGGAGGGCGTGGAAGCCGTCCGACCGGCGGCCGACCACGGCCAGCGTGAGGTTCACCTTCGCCGGCGCGAGCCGGACGACCGGTGCGAGCCGGTCGATCGCCGCGCTCATCGGGCTCCGCCGGCCGGGGCATCCTCGGCACGGAGCGCGCCGAGGAGCGCGATCCACTCCTCCACCGACAGGGTCTGGGGGCGCCGGTCCGGTGCGATCCCGGCTCCCGCGAGCGCGGCGTCGACGGCGGCGGACCCCACCGGGAGCTGGCGCGCGAGGACGTTGTGGAGCATCTTGCGCCGCTCGCGAAAGCCGGCCTGGACGAGCCGCCAGAGGTCGTCCTCGGTCGCTCCGTCGGGCAGCGTCCGTTCGTCGCTCGGACGGACCTCGAGGACGAGGATCGCCGAGTCGACCGCGGGCGCAGGCTCGAACGCCGCCGCGGGAACGATCCGTGCGATCCGGGGCACGGCGTGGAACTGGACGAAAACCGACAGGTAGCTCATCCCGCCGGGCGGGGCCGCGATCCGCTCGGCGACCTCCCGCTGGACCATGAGCACAAGCCGCGTCGGTCGGGGCGGCGAGCCGAGGAGGCGATGGAGGATCGGGCTCGTGATGTGGTACGGCAGGTTCGCGACGACCGCATACGGCGGCCGGGCGAGCGTGACGAGGTCGACGTCGAGCGCGTCGCCGGTGACCACGCGAAGCGCGCCCGGGGCGTCGGGATCCGGCTCGGCCGCGCGAACGGCTGTCGCCTGCTCCGCCCGGAGCCTCGCCGCGAGCGGCTCGTCGAGTTCGACGGCCGCGACGGCCGCGCCGGCCGCGAGCAGCGCCGCCGTCAGGACGCCGAGCCCGGGACCGATCTCGAGGATCCGGTCGCCGGCCCGCGGCGACGCCTCGGCGAGGATCGCGTCGAGGACCTCGGCGTCGGCGAGGAAGTTCTGGCTGAGCGAGTGCCGCGCCCGGAGGCCGGCGTCGCGGAGCGCCCGGCGGACGGCGGCCGGGTCGACGACCGCGGGCGGTGCCGGGCCCCGATCCGGCGTCACCGCGCCTCGACGGGCTCGGGCCGGGCGAGCGGCAACGACGGCCTGGCGTCGAGGTCGAGACGAGCCCGCTCGCCGGCCGCGTATCGCCGCGCCCCGGCCGCGCCGATCATCGCCCCGTTGTCGGTGCAGAGGCCCGGTCGCGGCACGATGAGTGGCAGCCCGCGGCTCGCGGCCTCGGCGGCGATCCGCTCGCGGAGCGGGCGGTTCGCGGCGACGCCACCACCGAGGACGATCGAGCGGGCGTCGACCTCCTCGGCCGCCCGGATCGTCTTCGTGGTCAGCACGTCGACGACCGAGTCCTGGAAGCCCCAGGCGAGCTCGGCAACGGTCGCGTCGGACAGGCGTCCCTCGACCGCCGCCGGCGAGCCGCTCGGTCCGACCGGGAGGCCTTCGTCGATCCTCGCGGCGTCGACGATGCGGCGCGCGGCCGTCTTGAGGCCGCTGAAGCTCACGTCGTACGAGTCACCGAGCCAGGCGCGCGGGAAGACGCGGTCGTGGCGGGTCGCCCGCTCGGCGGCGGCCTGGATGGCCGGCCCGCCCGGGTATGGCAGCCCGAGCAGGCGGCCGACCTTGTCGAAGGCCTCGCCGGCGGCGTCGTCGATCGTCTGCCCGAGCAGGCGGTACGTGAGGTGGTCGCGCATCTCGGCGATGAACGTGTGGCCGCCCGAAACGACGACCGCGACGAGGGGGAAGACTGGCTCCTGGCGCGCGGCCGCGTCCTCGCCGGGGTCGAGCAGCCAGCCGGCGTAGACGTGGCCCTCGAGGTGGTTGACGCCGACGAGGGGCTTGTCGCGAACCCAGGCGAGGGCCTTCGCGAAGTTGAGCCCGACGAGGAGCGAGCCGGCGAGCCCCGGCCCGTACGTGACCGCGATCGCCTCGACGTCGTCCCAGCTGCAGCCGGCGGCCGACCAGGCCTCGTCGAGGACCGGGACGATCCATCGGACGTGGGCTCGCGCCGCGACCTCCGGGACGATCCCGCCGGTGGCCGCGTGGAGCGCGACCTGGCTCGCCACGGCGTTCGCCACGATCCGCCGGCCGCCGGACTCGACGAGGGCGATCCCGGTCTCGTCGCAGCTGCTCTCGATCGCGAGGATGAGGCCGCCGCGGCTGCCGCCGGGCACGTCAGCGCTCATTCCGCCGCTGCCTCGAGCGCCTCGAGCGCCTCGCGCCGCCGGCGGACCCGCTCGACCATCGCTGGCGACGCGAGCGGCTCGGTCGTCATGATGAGGGCGTCCTCGCCGTTGTCGCTGTAGTAGCGCGGCCGGAGGCCGACCGGACGGAACCCGTACTTCTCGTAGAGGCGCCGGGCGGGCAGGTTCGAGAGCCTCACCTCGAGCGTCGCCTCGCTCGCCCGGCGTGCGACCGCGAGGTCGAGGAGGGCGAGGAGGAGCCGCTCGCCGACGCGGCGGCGACGCCATTCGGGCGCGACCGCGAACGTCGTGATATGGGCCTCGTCGACCATGATCCAGATGCCACCGAAGCCGACGACCTCGTGATCCGCCCTGGCGACGAGGTAATGGGCGAGCCGGTTCGTCTCGAGCTCGCTCCGGTAGGCGTTCGGCGGCCACGGCGTGGCGAAGCTCGCCCGCTCGATCGACTGGACGGCCGGCAGGTCGGCGAGCCCCATCGGCTCGATCGTGATCCGCTCGGGCGGCGCGGCGACCATCGTCCTACCCGACCGAGAGGGTGACGTCGCCGGACGGCGGTCGATCGACGCCGCGCGGCAGGGTGACGTACTCGGGCACGAGACGGGCGAGGTCGTCGCCGGCCGGCTCGGCCGCGAGCCGGGCGGCGCCGAGACGCGCCAGGGCCGCCGCGAGGCCGCTCCGGGCGGATTCGCCCCGGGCCAGGGCGTCGGCCGGGGCGCGTCCCTCGAGATCGACCGCGACGAGCCGATCGTGCTCGATGTCGGGGTCCGCCGTCCCCCGCAGGAGCCGTGGGTGCTCGCCGATCCGGACCGCGACGCGATCCCACGGTCCGGCCGGCAGGAGGAGCGTGAGAGCGGCGGCCGGTCCCGCTCCGTCGGCCTCGGCCGCGACGAGCAGCGCCCGGCCCGTGGCGACGCCGACGATCGGGATCCCGAGGGCACGGGCGATCCCCTTCGCGGTCGCGAGCCCGACGCGGAGCCCGGTGAATCCGCCGGGCCCGGTGCCGACGATGACGGCGGCCAGGCGAGAGCGGCGGACGTTCTGCTCGCCGAGGAAGCCGCCGAGCGACGGCAGAAGCGTCTCGCCGTGACGGTGCCCGGCCGCCCACGTCCGCAGCCCGTCGAGCTCGCCGTCCGGGCGAGCGGTGGCCACGACGATCGCGCTCGTCGCCGTGTCGATGACGAGAAGCGGCCGGCGGCGGCCGTCGTGCGCCTGCGTGGCGCCGCCCGACGCGGTTCGCCCGCCCGAAGCGTCGGCGCTCATCCCGCCGCCTCGAGGTAGCGCTCGTAGCCTGGATCCGTCGCGACGATCCGGATGAGCCTCGGCTCGTCACCCGTCCCCTCGATGACGACGTCGAGACGGGCCGCGGGCCGGGCCGGGCCCAGCCGTTCGGCCCACTCGACGAGCGTGACGCCCATCTCCTGGCGATCGTCGACGAGACCGCCCGCCACCGCGTCCACGGCGTCGGCGAGCCGGAACAGATCGAGGTGGAACAGCCGGAGCCGCCCCTCGTACTCGGTCATGAGCACGAAGCTCGGCGAGCTGATGATGTCGCTCACCCCGAGTCCGACGCCGAAGCCCTTCGCGAGCTGGGTCTTGCCGGCCCCGAGCTCGCCGTACAGGCAGATCAGGTCGCCGGCCCCGGCGACCGTCGCGAGGCGCCGACCGAGGGAGCGGGTGGCCTCCTGGTCCGGGGAGGCGACGATGCGCTCGGCGACGAGCGGCGTGGCCATCGGTCGCTCAGCCGAACCGAACGAGGTCGGCGAGCGGCACGGGGCGTGTCTCGCCGGTGGGAAACCGAACCGAGGCGGCCTCGAGGTGGACGCCCGCCCTGAACCGGCGGATCCCGGCGAGCCCGACGAACGTGCCCGTCCGACCGGCGAACGGCCCGTGCCGGACGACGACGAGATCGGGCTGCGGCGGCGGGGGCGGCTCGCCCTCGAAGACGAGCGCGGGCGGCTCGACCGACAGACCGACCTCGCGTCCGTCCAGTGAACGGAGCAGGTCCATCACCGGCGGCGCGATCGGCCGCCGGATCGCGCCCTCAAGGACGAGCACCGCGAACGGCGGAAGGCGATGGAGCGCGGCCCGCTGGCGGCGCTCGGACGCGGCGAAGTCGCGGGTGTCCTTGCCCGGTAGCGCGGCGACGACGACGCCCCGCACGCCCATCGCCCGAGCCCGCGTCAGCGTCTCGGCGTCGACGCGCGAGCCGACGACGAGGATCGTCCCAGCCCGCCCGACGTCGACCGACCCGGGGCGAAGCTCGCCACCCTCGTCGGTCGCGAGCTCGAGCCGGCCGTGCGTGGGGACGCCGAGGCCGAGCGTCCCCGGCAGCCCGGACCCGTCGAGCTCGACCGTGACCTCGATCCCCGGCCGGACGGAGCGGACCACCCCGGACGCCGGCGCCTCGATCGTCTCGACGTGGTCCCCGACCACGACCCGCCGCCGCCCCGACTCCGTGAACAGCAGCTCGCCGTCCGCCGGGCCGTCGCCGTCCCGGGCCTGCCCCAAGCCGAGGTGGACGCGCGCCCCTGGCGTGCCCTCGTCGCCGGCGAGGATCTCGATCCGCGGATCGCGCAGGACGTCGACGAGCGCGCCGCCCGGCGTGACCGTCTCACCGACCGCGACAAGTGGCCGGTCGCCCACCGACAGCCCGATCCGGAGCGTCGGATGCCCGAACGTCAGTCGACTGAGCGCGACGAGCTCGAGCCCGCTCGTCGACCCGCGCGGCGAGCCGTCGGAGCGGCCGTCGACGTCGAGCGTGGCGGTCATCCCTCGAGCCTCGCGGTCACTGCTCGATCCCGGCCCACAGCGATTGCTGCCAGGCGGCGAGCAGCTCGCGCCGGCGCTCGAGCCGATCGGGCAGCCGAAGCGGGACGTCCCGGAGGTCGATGAGGAGGCCGCCGAGCCCGCCGCCGAGCTCGAGCGCGAACCGCCGGCCCCGCGTGCCGAGCGACACCTGGTCGCGGAACTGGAGCTCGGCGACGGCCGATTCGCCGGGCGGCAGGTCGACGAGCTCGAGGCCGCCCGGGACGAGGTCGAGCTCGGTCGAGCCGCCCGCGGCGTGGACCACGAGCCGTCCGGCGCTGCGGCCAGGTCGGAGGCCCGCGGGCACGACGACGCCGCCGAGCGGAGCGAGGAGATCGTCGGCGAGGTCGGCCAGGATCGAGCGGCGGCGCACCGGATCGTCGATCGAGCCGAGCGGGCCGAGCAGACGAGCGTGGTCGTAGGCGAGCTGGCTCGCCCCGGCGCGGCGAAGGACGTCCGCGAGCCCGAGCGCGATCGCCGGGCCCGGGGCGACGGCCCAGGCGCCGCCGGCCGCGAGGACGAGATCGGGCGCGCTCCGCGGCTCGATCGCCTTCGTCGCGGCGACGAGCCGCACGACCGCGGCCCGGGCGACGGCCAGCCGGAGGAGCGCGCCATCGCCGTCCGCGTCGGCCCACGGCGTCTCGCGCAGCTCCCGGAGGCGGTCGCGCATCCGGTGCCGGTCGAGCGCGATCACCGACCAGGCGAGCACGCCGTCGACGATCTCGTCCGGCGCCGCGTCGGGCACGAGCGCGCCGCTGCGCGTGACCGCCCAGCGGACGTCGGGATCCGTGCCCGGCTCGCCGGGCGTCGCGACGACCCGCAACCCGGCCGAGAACCCGACGTCGACGAGCTCGACGGTCCGATCGAGGACCGATGCCAGCGTCGCGACGGCCCGGACGGTCGCCCGCCGACCGTCGTCGCGCGTCGCGCGGGCCAGCCCGTCGAGGAGCGCTCGGAGGGGCTCGCCGGGAGGCTCGCCGGCGGTCGCGCTCGGCGCGACCATGACCGATCCCGTGGCCGCGCCGGCATCCACTCCGGGATCCGCGCCGTCGTGACGCTCCGCCGCGCCGGCCCGGGCCCCCTCGCCGACCCGGCCCTCGTGCTCGCCGAGGGCGCCGGCAAGGACGACGGTCACGCCCGGCCGCCGGCGCGCGGCCGCGGCCACGAGCGCAGCGAGCTCGGGCAGGGCGTTCCGCTCGTCGCCGCCGACCGGGTCGGCCGAGCCCGCCAGCACCGTCGACACGTCGCGCTCGAGCAGCAGGTTCGTCATCTCGATCACGTCCGCGCCCGCCACCGAGGCCGCCGTCACGTCCCATCCGGCCCCGCGGGCGGCTCGCGAGAGGGCCCCGACCGTTCGCTCAGTCGCCGCCACGACCGCGAGGCGGGGCGGCGCCGCGGTCGCGACGCCGATCCGGGGCCAGCTCTCGACCGGCGAGGCCGCGCCCCGTGCCGTCGTCGCCGGCAGGCCGACCGACGCGGCGAGATCGGGATCCGCGGCCGCCAGCCGCCGGGCGAGCAGGTCGACGAGCGCGTCGACGGGGATGGCCGCGGGCGCGGCCGTGCTGCCGAGGAGGCGCCAGGCGCGGTCCACGAGGCCGATCAGCGAGACGCCGGTCGTCGCGGTGCCGCCGTCGACCGCCACGAAACCGCGCGCTTCCGTGCTCACCCCGAGATGCTACCGACCGTCACGCGACGGCGGGCCGCCCGCTCCTAGGCGTCCCAGTCGCGGGATTCGTCCTCCTCCTCGAGGCGGTCGATGAGCTGCTCGATCCCGGCGTCGTCGCAGAGCAGCTCGGTCACTCCGTCGAGGCCGCCGGCGAAGATCGCGTGGAGGACGGGGTCGAAGAAGAGCATCGCGTTCGCGCCGAGGGGCCGGTACGGCCGGTTCGCCTCGAGGAAGTGGACGGCGGGCGTCGACAGACCCCGCAGCTCGATCTCGCGGGCGATCTGCTCGACGAGCTCGTCGCGGCGCTGCGCGTCCCGTCCGAAGGGCAGCTCGTTCATGCGGCTCCGTCTCCCGCCTGCGTCGAGGCCGATGACCGGGCCGTGCCGCCGAGCGCGGCCGGCACGGACAGGGCGGCACTGAACGCCTCGTAGGCGGCGGCCCCGCGGAGCGCGAACACGACGTGCTGGACCGATGGCGCGCCCGGCAGCTCGTCCCGAACCGTGGCGACCGTGAGCTGGGCCGCCTCGTCGAGGGGGAAGCCGCCGACGCCGGTCCCGAGGGCCGGGAAGGCGATGCTCGTGACCCCCTCCTCGCGCGCCCGAGCCATCGCCGACCGCACCGCGGCCTCGATGGCGGCCGCGCTCGTTCGCCGGTCGCGGTCGAGCGACACGGCGTGGATGACGACGCGGGAAGCGAGCCGGCCGGCGTGGGTCACGACCGCGGAGCCGAGCGCAGCCGGGGCCTGGCGGACGGCGGCGAACTCGATCTCGTCACCACCCGCACGCTTGATCGCCCCGCCGACGCCGGTCGCCATCCACAGCGACGGGTTGGCGGGGCTCACGATCGCGTCGACCTCCAGGTCGCAGATGTCCCCGTTCCAAAGCTCGATGCGGGCCACGAATCCCTCGGTCCCGTGAGCGCGAGCGAGGTCAGCGAGCGAAGACCCACGGGTACGGCCGCGAGATAGTACACCCGGGTCAGTCGCGCGGACATCGAGGTCACCACCTCCCACGCGTTCGTGGTGCGCGATCGCGCCAGGTCGTGGGCGCTGATCCGCTCGGCGCCGTCGCTGCCGAGCAGGGTGAAGACCTCGGCGACGTCGACGGGCGGTCCCGGAACGTCGGTCACATCGGCCATGACCGCGTCCATCGCGACGTTCCCGACGAGCGGTGCCCGGACGCCCCGGACCAGGACCTCTGCCCGGTTCGAGAGCGAGCGCGGCCACCCGTCGCCGTAGCCGACCGGCAGCGTGGCGATCCGGCTCGCCCGCCCGGCGACCCACGTCGGGCCGTAGCTGACGCCCCAGCCGGCCGGCAGCTCCGCGACGCGGACCGGCCGGGCGCGGAGGGCCATGACCGGCCGAAGCCGCGCGGCGAGATCCCGGCCGGCCGCGCCGGGCGCCCGCGTCACGTCGAGCAGCTCGTCGGGGACGAGCCCGTAGGTGGCCAGGCCCGGCCGCACCCCGTCGTACCGTGGCGCCGTGGCGGCGAGGAGGCCGCCAGACGAGGACAGGTGGCGGGCCACGTCCCCGCCGCGTCCGAACCGCTCGAATCGCTCGAATCGCTCGGCCTGCCGGCGCGATCGCTCGGCGTCCTCGGGGGCCTGGAGGTGCGACCAGGCGCCGACGAGCTCCAGCCCAGGTGTCGCCCGGACGAGCGACGCCGCCTCCGCCGCCTCGTCGACGTCGATCCCGCCCCGGCCGAGCCCCGTCTCGATCTCGAGCTCGACGCGGAGCCGTGGCGATCGGGCCACGGCACCGATCGCCCGGACGATCGAGTCGACATGGGCCCGGTCGCCGAGCGTGACGGTGATCCCGGCCTCGGCCGCGGCCGCGGCGAGCGCCGGCCGGATCGGCTGGAGCAGCAGGAGGTCGTGTCGGATCCCGGAGTCGCGGAGCGCGAGGGCCTCGTCGAGCGTCGCGACGGCGAGCCCGTCGGCGCCAAGGCGCTCGAGGGCGAGCGCGATCGGCGCGAGGCCGTGGCCGTAGGCGTCGGCCTTGACCACCGGCACGACGCGAACACCGGACCCGGCGACGGACCGGATCGCCTCGAGGTTCGTCGCGAGCGCGTCGAGGTCGATCTCGAGCCACGACGTGCGACCGAGCGCGGGCAGCCCGGCCGCCTCGAGCTCGGCGTCGATCGCCCGAGGGTAGGGGCCCGAGCTCAGCGCTCCGGCTCCGCGGCCGCCCCATCGCGGGCCCGGAAGCCGAGCCGGGCGCCGCTGCGCCGGCGCTCGGCGATCGCCGCGAGGCGGCGCCGGACCATCGGCAGCGCATCGGGCAGGTCGCCCGCGAGGAGGCCGGCGTCACCGAGCCGCTCCCTCACGAGCTCGCCGGCCTGGCCGTGGAGGTAGACCCCGAGCCGCGCGGCCGCGAACGGGTCGAGGCCCTGGGCGAGCAGCGAGCCGATCGTCCCCGACAGGACGTCGCCAGTGCCGCCAGAGGCGAGCGCCGGGTTCTCGAACGGGGCGATCGCGACCGCGCCGTCGGGCGAAGCGATCGCCGTCCGGGCGCCCTTGAGCAGCACGACCTGGCGCCACTCCCGGGCGGCGGAGCGAGCGGCCGCGACACGATCCTCGTCGCCCTCGGCGAGATCGCCGTCCGAGCCCGCCTCGTGGCCGCTCCCGGTGCGGAGCCGGGCGAACTCACCGGGGTGCGGCGTGAGGACGGCCGGCCGCGCGGTCCCCTCCCACCAGCCGTCGACGCTCGCCAGCGAACGGAGGGCCTCGGCATCGAGCACGGCCGGGCTCGGCGCGTCCTCGGTCGCGTGGAGGAGATCGCGGACGAGCTGGGTCGTGGCCAGCCCGGGCCGCAGACCCGGCCCGATGACGACCGCGTCGTGGTCGTGGTCGAGGATCCGGGCGAGGGAGGCTTCGGGCTCGACCTCCTCGACGTCGTCCTCGGGCAGCGCCATCGTGGTCGCCTCGACGACCTTCGCCGCGAACAGCGGCTGGAGCGACTCCGGCACCGCCAGCGTGACGAGGCCGCAGCCGGCCCGACCGGCGGCGCGGCAGACGAGGAGCGCGGCCCCGGCGTAGTCGAGCGAGCCGGCGATCACGAGGAGCTTGCCGAAGGTGCCCTTGTGGCCGCGGGCCGGGCGCTCCGGCAGGAGCGTCGCGACCGCGTCGTCGTCGAGCATGACCGCGCCTTCCGGAAGGGGCGCGGCCGCCTCGCGATCGGGGCCCCGGAACCCGACCACCCGGTCAGCCACGCGCGGCCTCGTCGGCGAGTGCCCGGAGCCGGTCCATCCGGGCGAGGATCCGCCGCTCCCGGTCGTCGAGCCTGGTCTCGATGTCGGGCGGGAAGACGTAGCGGCCACCCGCGCCACGGACGCCGATCGCCACCGCAACGGCGAACTCCCGCTCGTGGGTGATCGAGACCGCGATCCGGCCCATCCGCAGCTGCTCCGCCCGCGCCGCGGCGCGACCGTGGAGGCGAACCGCCGGCTGGCCGGTCGGGAGCCGCTCGATCTCGATGTCGCGCCAGCCGATCCCCCGGACGCCGAGGCCGAGGACCTTGCTCACCGCCTCCTTCGCCGCCCAACGGCCGGCGAACGTCTCGGGCCGGTCCCGAACGTAGGCCCGCTCGCGGGCGGTCAGGACCCGGCGCCCGAACCGCTCGCCGAACCGGCCGATGCTGCGGCGGATGCGATCGACGCCGATGATGTCGATCCCGAGCTCGGTCAGATCCTCGGGCCGAGGGCCAGGGGATGCCTCGCTTCCATCTCGGCCCTCGGGCGCTGGCTCGCCAGACCTCGTCGAGGCTGCCAGCTCGTCGTCCTCGGGCAGCATGCCTACTCGACCGTCACCGACTTGGCGAGGTTCCTGGGCTGGTCGACGTCCGTGCCCCGGGCGACCGCGGTCTCGTAGGCGAAGAGCTGGAGCGGGATGACGGCGAGCACCGGGCTGAGCGCCTCGTGGGTGTCCGGGACGCGCCAGACCTCGTCGGCGATCCGGACGATCCCCTCGTCGCCGTCGGTCGCGACGGCGAGCACGCGCGCGTCGCGGGCCCGGCCCTCCATGACGTTGCTGACGAGCTTGTCGTAGACCGACGAGCGCGTCGCGACCGCGACGAGCGGGTACTCCGCGTCGAGGAGCGAGATCGGGCCGTGCTTGAGCTCGCCCGCCGCATAGCCCTCGGCGTGGACGTAGCTCACCTCCTTGAGCTTGAGGGCGCCCTCGAGCGCCGCCGGGAAGCCGAAGCCGCGCCCGACGTACATGAAGCCGTGCATGTTCACGTACCGACGGGCGATCGCCGGCGCGTCGGGCGCGACCCGGTCGATGACCGTCTGGGCCGCGTCGGGCAGGGCCCGGAGCGCCGCCCCGAGCGCGAGCTCTTCGGAGTCGGAGAGCGCGCCCCGCGCCTTCGCGATCGCAGCGGCGAGGACGACGAGCGTCGTGACCTGGGTGACGAACGTCTTCGAGGCCGCGACCGCGATCTCGGGACCGGCCTGGAGGAAGAGGACCGCGTCCGCCTCGCGCGTGATCGCGGAGCCGACGGTGTTCGTCACGGCGATGACGGGGCAGCCCGCCCCCCGCGCCAGCCGCGTCGGGGCAATCGTGTCGGCCGTCTCGCCGGACTGGGTGACGGCGATGACGAGCGAGCGCGCGGACAGCGGCGGCGGCGCGTAGCGGAACTCGGAGCCGACCGTCGCCCTGGCCGGGATGGCGGTCCAGTCCTCGAGCGCGGCCGCGCCGACGAGCGAGGCGTAGTAGGCGCTGCCGCAGGCGACGAGCTCGACACGGTCGGCGGCCCGGATCGCCTCGAGCAGTCCGTCGAGCTCGGACACGACGATCCGGTTGTCCTGGCCGACCCGGCCCGCGATGGCCTGACGGAGCGCCTGCGGCTGCTCGTGGATCTCCTTGGCCATGAAGTGGGCGAAGCCGCCCTTCTCGGCGGCCTCGGGCGTCCAGTCGACGGTCGACACGGCCCGCTCGCGCACAAGCCCGTCGATCCCCGTCACGACGACGCCGCCGGACCGCAGGTCGGCCACGTCGCCCTCCTCGAGGAACACGATCCGGTTCGTGTGGGCGAGGATCGCCGCGACGTCCGAGGCGAGGAAGGTCTCGCCGTCGCCGATGCCGACGACGAGCGGCACGTTCTGGCGGGCACCGACGAGCCGGTCCGGCTCGGCCCGATGCATGACCGCGAGGGCGTACGCGCCCTCGACCTTGCGGAGCGCGGTCCTGACGGCCTCGGCGAGGTCGCCCGCGTAGGCCTCCTCGACGAGGTGGGCGATCGCCTCGGTGTCGGTCTCCGAGCGGAGCGTGTGGCCGCGCTCCGAGAGACCGTCCCGGAGCTCGCGGAAGTTCTCGATGATCCCGTTGTGGATGACGCTGATGCTGCCGCTGCAGTCGACGTGGGGATGGGCGTTCAGGTCGTTCGGTCGGCCGTGCGTCGCCCAGCGGGTGTGGGCGAGGCCGACGGCGGCGTGGGGCGTCCGGTCGGCGATCGCCGTCTGCAGGTTGGCGAGCTTGCCGGCCCGTTTCGCCACGAACAGGCTGCCGTCGTCGCCGACGAGGGCGATCCCGGCCGAGTCGTAGCCCCGATACTCGAGGCGCCGGAGGCCCTCGAGGAGGATCGGGCCGGCCTCACGCGGCCCGGTATAGCCAACGATTCCGCACACCCTGGCCGTCGTCCTTCCGTCGCGAGGCGGCCGGCGTCAGGCGCGCGACCCTCCGAGGTCGGAGGCGAACCTCCGGGACGCCATCCGCCCGAGGATTCAGTGTAGACGCTCAGCCGCGAGCGCCGAGATCGCGTCGGCGAGCTCGAGCACGAGAGCAGCGTCCTCGCCCTCGACCATGACCCGCAGCGCCGGCTCCGTGCCCGACGGTCGGACGAGCACGCGACCGCCGGGACCGAGGCGCTCCTGTGCGTCGCGGATCGCCCGGCCGAGCTCGGGATCGCCCTCCCACTGGTCCTTGTGGCCGACCCTGACCGCGCGCTGCTCCTGCGGCAGCATCGGGATGGCGGCCGCGAGATCGGCCAGCGGACGCCCGGAGGTCGTCATCACCCGGAGGACCTCGAGCGCGGTCACGATGCCGTCCCCCGAGGTCGTGTGCTCGAGCACGATCACGTGGCCGCTCTTCTCGCCGCCGAGACCGGCACCCGAGACCTGCATTCCGTCGAGGATGTACTTGTCGCCGACGGGTGTCCGGATCACCTCGCCGCCGGCCGCCTCGACGGCCTGCTGGAGGCCGCCGTTCGAGAGGACCGACACGACGAGCGCGCCACCGGGCAGCGAGCCCGCCGCGAGCCGTTCGAGGGCGAGGATGCCGAGCACCTGGTCGCCGTCGACGACAGCACCGGTCGCGTCGACCGCGATGAGCCGATCCGCGTCGCCGTCGAGGGCGAAGCCGACGCTCGCGCCGGATGCGACGACGGCCTCGGCCAGGCCGGCCGGATCCGTGGCCCCGCACCGAACGTTGATGTTCGAGCCGTCCGGGTCGTTGTTCATGACCTCGACGTCCGCGCCGGTGGCGGCGAGGATCTCCGGCGCGACGACGCCGCCCGAGCCGTTGGCGCAGTCGAGGACGACCCGGACGCCCCGGGCGTGGACGCGAGCGGCGAGCGATCGGCGGTGGGCGACGTAGCGATCGAGGAGCTCGCGGGCGGGAATGGCCCGGCCGAGCTCGCCGTTCCGGAGGCCGCCGAGCTCCTCCGAACGCCAGATGAGCGCCTCGAGCTCGTCCTCGATCGCGTCGTCGAGCTTGAGCCCGGCGGCGTCGAGAACCTTGAGGCCGTTGTCGTCGGCGGGGTTGTGCGACGCGGAGACCATGATCCCGGCCGCGAACGGGCCGTCGCCGGTGAGGAACGCGAGGGCCGGGGTCGGGACGACGCCGACGACGTGGACGTCCGAGCCGAGGCTCGTGGCGCCGGCCGTGATCGCGGCGACGAAGAGGTCGCCGCTCCGGCGCGTGTCCTGCCCGAGCACGAGGCTCCCGCCCGGGCCGACGAGCCGGTGGGCCGTGGCCCGACCGAGGGCATAGGCGAGCGTCGGCTTGAGATCGACGTTCGCGACCCCCCGGATCCCGTCGGTCCCGAAGAGACGGCCCATCAGGGGCCGCTCGGGGCGACGGTCGGGACCGGCGTCGCGGTCGGCGCCGGGGGCGGCGCGGCGACCGTCACGACGACCGTCGCCGGCGCGAGCGAGACGAGCGAGGTCCCGGCCGGCGGCCGGAACGCGAGGCGAACGGTGTGGTCGCCCAGGGACAGCCCGCCGACGTCGGCGATCGCGACGAGCGAGCTCGCCGCCAGGCCGTCGAGGACGCTCACCGTCCCGCCCAGCGTCGCCGAAACCTGGGGGGTCGACAGGGCGTAGGTCCGGTCGCTGCGGGCGCCCGTCAGCCTGATCCCGATCGCGAAGGTCCGTGAGGCCCGGACCGCCCGAACGCGGACCGTGACGCGGACGTCGGAGCCCGAGATCGACTCGATCCCCGCCGGCGGCGCGATCGGCGCGGTCGCCGCGACGTCGTTGCGGGCACCGCCGACCGAGACGCCGCTCGTCGCCACCTGCGTGACCGCGGCGAGCGCGTCGGCGTCGCCGGAGAGCGTCACCACGCTCGGTGACACGTCGATGGAGACGATCTCGTAGCCGTCGGCGGGACGACCCGTGAGGACGGGCGTGACCGGCACCGTCTTCGTCGCCGTCAGCCCGGTCACCCGGATCGTGACGTGGACCTGGTCCGGCTTGAGATCCGCGGGACCCACCTCGTTGCCGAGTTGATCGACCGCGACGAGCGGGACGTCCTGGTCGACGTCGATCGCGGACGGCTGGATCAGGACGCGGGCCTGGGCCGCGGCGACCTGGCGGACGACCGAGTCCGGCCCGGAGACCTCGACGGACGTCGCCGACAGGATCGGCGTGCCGGCCTGGAGCCCGCTCGGCACGGGACCCTGGTCGACGCTCACCGGGACGGTCTTCGCGACGAGCGGATCGAGCTGGACCGAGATGACCTGCGGCGAGTAGTCGAGAATCCGGACCCGGTCGTCGGCGTACTGGAGGTCGACCCGGACCGTGACGAAGGGGTTGTCAGGGGTCGGGGAAGCGGAGCTCAGGTCGATCGTGGCCCGGAACCCGTCGCGGCTCAGGCGGCCGGCGACGTCGCGCGGCGCCACGTAGCGGACGTTCGTCACCGACGGCAGGTTGCCGACGATCACCGCGTTCGATGGCTGCCGGAACGGCTGGATCGGCACGCTGCCGCCGAACGTCTGGACGTTCTCGGACAGGACCACGCCCGAGTAGAGCAGCGTCGCGAGGAGGACGGCGGCGATCTTGAGCGGCCAGTTGTGGACGATGATCGCGAGGATCCGTCTCATCGGACGGCGTCGCCCTCCGCCGGCGACGGCGCGCGACGACGCCTGAGGTGGGCTGCCCGGGATCGGTCCGCCGCGGCGAGCCTGAGCCAGCGACGCGAGCCCGAAGCCGCGCCGCCACCGAGCAGGTTGCGGAGGGCGCGGGCCAGCTGGGCCTCGTTGAGGTTCCGGACGATGCGCGCCCGCTCGACCACGCTCACCTGGCCGTTCTCCTCCGAGACCACCACCACGACCGCGTCGGTCTGTTCGGTGATCCCGAGAGCCGCCCGGTGGCGGGTCCCGTAGCGCACCGACTGGAGGCTCGTCTCGGCCAGGGGCAGGAGCGCTCCCGCCGCCACGATCCGGCCGCCGCGGACGATCACGGCGCCGTCGTGGAGCGCGGAGCGCGGCGTGAAGATCGTGCGCAGCAGGTCCGCCGAGAGATCGGCGTGCACCATCACCCCGGTCTCGGCGATCTCCTCGAGGCCGGTCTCGCGCTCGAGGACGATGAGCGCCCCGACGCTCTCCGACGACAGCGCCGACGCGGCGCGGGCGATCTCGGCCGCGGTCCGCTCGACCGAGCGCTCGTCGGCCGGCAGGAGCCAGGCGAACGAACCGACGCGCCCGATCTGCTCGAGCGCGCGGCGCAGCTCCGGCTGGAAGATGACGACGAGGGCGAACAGGCCGACGACCGCGCCGGTCTGGAGGATCTGGGTGAACAGCCGCAGCTCGAGGGCCTGGGCGACGACGTAGATGACGATGAGGACGCTGACGCCGATGACGAGGCGGACGGCGCGGGTGCCCCGGATGAGGCTGAACAGCCCGTAGATGAACAGGGCCGTCACCGCGATGTCGAGCAGCGTCGTCGGCCCGATCTGCTCGAGGAACGACGCGAGGAGCTGCGGCATCGTGCGTGGAGTGTACCCGCGCGCGAGTGCCCGAACGGGCACCCGGCCAACGGTCGCTAGGCCAGCAGCGCGCGAACCTCGTCGGCGTCGGGCAGGCGCTCATCGACCACCAGTCGGAGGCGATCGCGCACGGATTCGTCGGCCCCGAGGGCGGCGAGTCGCGCGAGCAGCCGGAGCTTGTCGACCGCGAGCGGTCGCCAACCGCGGTCGAGGTAGAGCTCGGCGAGGGCGACGTGGAGGTCGGGATCGATCGGCTCGAGCGCGAGGGCCTGGACGGCGACGTCGAGTGCGGCGTCGGGCTGCCCGAGGCGGCGATGGGCGACGATCGCGGCGCGCAGCAGCCCGGCGGCCCGATGCGGGTCGCCTCCGCTCGCGGCCGCCTCGGCCTCGGCGGCGAGCGCGAGCGGGTCGGGCGGTCCGGATTCGACCGGCGCGTCGGCCGGCGTCGCCTCGGAGGCCGCGGCCGGGCCCTCGGGCGCGGGGCCGGACACGGCTGGCTCGAGGACGTCGATGGCCCGCGCGATGACGTCGGCGGCGGCGTCATCCGGCCCCGCCTCGCGGAGCCGGTCGACGAGGTCCCGGACGAGCCGGCGTCGTGAGCGTGATTCCGCGAGGGCGAGCGCTCGGAGACCGGCCTCGCAGGCCTCGACGACGTGGCCCGCTCGTTCGTGGACGTCGCTCAGACGATCGAGGATTCGGGCGGCGTCGGCAGCGCGCCCCAGGGCGACGAAGGCATCCGCCCGGCCGGCGAGCGCGACTGGGTCGTCGGGCGACCGGGCGAGCGCGACCGCGAAGGCGGCCTCTGCCTCGTCGGCTCGACCGAGGCGAAGCAGGACGGTGCCAGCGCTCGCGTGCGGCAGCGGCCGTTCCGGCGCGAGCGCTGCGGCTTCGCGGTACGCGCCGAGGGCGGCCTCGTTCCGGCCACGGAGCGCGGCGATGTGGCCGCGCCGGAGCGCGTCCTTGTACCGCTCGTAGAGCGCCTCACTCATCGCGACGACGACCGCGATCCCGTCGCATGCGCGGCATCGCGCGCTTCAGCGCGGCGTCAGCGCTTCGTGTACTGGGGTGCCTTGCGGGCGCGCTTGAGGCCGTACTTCTTGCGCTCCTTCATCCGCGGATCGCGGGTCAGGAGGCCCGCCTGGCGGAGCGGCGCGCGGAAGGCGTCCGCGTCGATCTCGAGCAGGGCGCGAGCGATGCCGTGGCGGATGGCGCCGGCCTGTCCGGTGACGCCGCCGCCCTCGACCTTGACCATCGCGTTGAAGCGGCCCTCGGTCCCGGTCACCCGGAACGGCATCCGGACCTCCGCCTCGTTCACGGCATTGCCGAAGTGCTCCTCGAGCGACCGGCCGTTGACCACGATGGCACCTTCGCCGGGCAGGAGCCGGACACGGGCGACCGCCGTCTTGCGGCGACCCGTCCCGGACGTGAACGCAGGAACCATCGTCATCGTTCGACCCTCCTCAGGCGAGCGGCTCAGGCCGCTGGGCCTGATGCGGGTGATCGGAGCCGGCGTAGACCTTGAGCTTGCGGAGCTGCTGGGCGCCGAGCTTGTTGTGGGGGAGCATGCCCTTGATCGCGCGCCGGACGACCTCCTCGGGCCGCCGCTCCAGCAGCTTGCCGAGGCTTTCCGACTTCAGGCCCTGGGGATAGCCCGAGTGCCGGACGTAGACCTTCGATTCGCGCTTGTCGCGGCTGACCGCGACCTTCGCGGCATTGAGGACGATGACGTGATCGCCGGTGTCGAGGTTCGGCGTGTAGGCCGCCTTGTGCTTGCCCTCGAGGACGCGGGCGACACGCGACGCGAGGCGGCCGAGCGTCACGTCGGTCGCGTCGACGACGTACCAGCGTCGCTCGATCTCGCCCGCTCCCGGGGTGTACGTCTTCGCGTTCATCGTTCCTCGTCTGCTCCGTCATCCGCCCTCGCCGCAGGTCCGCTCGTTCGCCCGAGCGCGACCCGCCGAAGGCAGAGGCCCCTGGCGGGGACCATCGCCCCGTCAAGGGCCGGCTGGCGCGCCGCGAGCAGGCTCGCGACGCCGTCGGCGTCCAGTTTCCCGCGACCGACCTCGAGGAGGACGGCCACGGTCCGTCGGACCATCCCCCGGAGGAAGGCATCCGCCCGGACGTCGATCGTCACGAGCGACCCTGCCCTCCTGACCCGGACCGCGTGGACGGTCCGGACCGGGTTCCGGTCCGCCGCCCCGAGGGCCGAGAAGTCGTGCCGGCCCTCGAGGACCGACCCGACCCGCGCCATCGCGGCGGTGTCGAGCGGGACCCGCACCCCGAGCGCGAACCGCTCGCGAAGCGGGCTCCGCGGCCCGTTCCAGACGGTATAGCGGTACTCCCGATACCGCGCCGCGTAGCGGGGATGGAACCGAGCGGCCGCGCGTCGCACGTCGCGAACCGCGACGTCCGGCGGCAACAGGCCGTTCAGCGCCCGTTCGAGCTCCGTCGGTCCCAGCCGCCCGCCGTAGGTGAAGGCGATCACCTGGTCGGTGGCATGGACTCCGGCGTCGGTGCGTCCCGCCCCGTCGACCGGCGACCGCTGGCCGCCGGAGAGCCGAGCGAGCGCATCCTCGAGCGTCCCCTGGACCGTCCGGGCGTCCTGCTGAAGCTGGAAGCCCGAGAAGTCCGTCCCGTCATATTCGACCCGGGCGCTGTAGCGCCGGGCGGCAGGCTCTCGACTGCCTCGTTCGTTCGTCAGTTGTCGGTCAGACCAGCTCGAGCTGGACGATCTCCGCGGCATCTCCCGCACGCTGTCCAAGCCGGACGATGCGCGTGTAGCCAGACGTCCGGTCGGCGTACTTCGGACCGATCTCGTCGAACAGCTTGCGGACGACGAGCGGCTCGTTCGGGAACTCCGCGACGACCGCGCGGCGGGCGGTGAGGTCGCCGCGCTTCGCGAGCGTGATCATCCGCTCGACCCGGCCACGGACCTCCTTGGCCTTCGCCTCGGTCGTCTTCACCTTCTCGTAGCGAAGGACGGCGACCGTCAGGTTCCGATAGAGGGCGAGGCGCGGGCCGGTCTTGCGGCTGAGCTTCCGACCGTCGACCTGGTGCGGCACCGCTCAGGCCTCCTCGTCGCCCGGCTCGTCGTCGAGCGGCAGCTCGCCGTCGACCTCGCCGCCCTCGTCCTCGCTCTCGGGCAGGAGGAAGCCGCGCATCCGGAGTCGCTCCTTCATCTCGTCGAGCGACTTCTTGCCGAAGTTGCGCATCCGGAGGAGGTCGTCGTCCTTGAGCTGGAGGAGCTGGCCGACCTTGACGATGTTGTTCCGCTTGAGCGAGTTGTAGGCCCGCATCGGGAGGTCGAGCTCCTCGATCGGCATGTCGAGCATGTTCGGCGGGAGCTGCGGCACGCCGGCCGTGCCACGCTCGACCGGCGCCGCGGCCATGCCGATCGTCACGAACGGCTGGAACTGCTCGACGAGGATCCGCGCGGAGCGCGACAGCGCCTCCTCCGGACCGACGGTGCCGTCGGTCTCGATCTCGATCGTGAGCTTGTCGAAGTTCGTCATCTGGCCGACGCGCATGCTCTCGACCCAGTAGTTGACCTTCCGAACCGGGGTGAAGATCGCGTCGACCGCGATGACCCCGATCGGCAGGGCCTCGGAGCGCTCGGCCCCGAGGTAGCCGACGCCGCGCTCGACGGTCAGGTCCATCTCGACGGTCACGTCGTCCGAGTCGATCGTCATCAGGACGAGGTCGGGGTTGATGATCTCGACGTCGGCCGACTCGGCGATGTCGCCGGCGGTGACGGGGCCCGCGCCCGACTTGAGCAGGCGGAGCTGGACCGGGTGCGAGGCGAAGCTCTTGAGGCGGAGCTTCTTCACGTTGAGGACGATCTGGGTGACGTCCTCCTTGACACCCGGGATCGTGCTGAACTCCTGGTAGACGTCGCGGATCTGGATCGACGTGACCGCGGCGCCCTCGAGCGAGCTGAGCAGAACCCGGCGAAGGGCGTTGCCGAGGGTGACGCCGTAGCCGGCCTGGAGGGGACCCGCCTCGTACTTGGCGTAGGTCCCGACTTCCTCGACGGGCTCGATCTGCGGGGTTTCGAGTTCGATCATGATGTGGGGGCTACCTCGAGTAGTACTCGACCACGAGCTGCTCGTTGAGGTCGAGCGGCATCTGGTCGCGGCGCGGCTGCTCGCCGATCGTCCCGGCGAGCTTCGCCGGATCGACCGACAGCCATTCGGGCGCCTGGTGCGAGCGGAGCGTCTCCTTGGCCGTCTTGAACGGCTCGCGCGACTGGCGCGTCGCCCGGACCGCGATCGTGTCCCCGGGCTTGAGCTGATGGGAAGGGATGTTCGTCGCCCGGCCGTTCACCTCGAAGTGGCCGTGCGCGACGAGCTGGCGGGCCTGCGGCCGGGAGCTCGCGAAGCCCATCCGGTAGACGACGTTGTCGAGCCGGAGCTCGAGCAGCCGGAGGAGGTTCTCCCCGGTGACGCCGGGCCGGCTCTCCGCCGCGTCGAAGTAGTTCTTGAACTGCTTCTCGAGGACGGAGTAGACGCGGCGGACCTTCTGCTTCTCGCGCAGCTGGAGGCCGAAGTCGCCGACCTTGCGGCGCCGGACGCCGTGCTGGCCCGGCGGCGTCGGCCGGCGCTCGAACGAGCACTTCTTCGTGTAGCAGCGGGTGCCCTTGAGGAAGAGCTTCGCGCCCTCCCGGCGGCAGAGCCGGCAGACGGATTCGGTGTAGCGTGCCATCGGTTCTCTCTCGGCTCCCGGCTCAGACGCGGCGACGCTTGGGCGGCCGGCAGCCGTTGTGCGGGATGGGCGTGACGTCGGTGATCGCGCTCACCTCGAGGCCGGCGGCCTGGAGCGACCGGATCGCCTGCTCGCGACCCGCGCCGGGGCCCTTCACGTAGACCTCGACCTGGCGCATGCCGTTCTCCATCGCCTTGCGGGCGGCGCCGTCGGCGGACAGCGCGGCGGCATAGGGCGTGCTCTTGCGCGAGCCCTTGAAGCCGGCGACGCCGGCCGATCCCCAGCTGATCACGTTCCCGGCCGGGTCCGTGATCGTGATGATCGTGTTGTTGAACGAGGCCTGGATGTGGACGTGCCCGCTCGGCACGTTCTTTCGTTCCCGGCGCCGTTGCTTCGTCGCCCGCTTGCGCTCCGCCACGTCCTCTCGATCCCCTTACTTCGTCGCCTTGCGCCGGGCGCCGACGGTCCGCTTCGGACCGCGTCGCTGGCGGGCGTTCGTCTTCGTCCGCTGCCCTCGCGCAGGCAGGTTGCGCCGGTGGCGCAGGCCCCGGTACGAGCCGATCTCGATCAGGCGCTTCACGTTGAGCGCGACCTCGCGACGGAGATCGCCCTCGACCTTGTAGCGCCGGTCGATGAGCTCCCGGAGGCGATTGACCTGCTCCTCGGTCAGGTCACGGACCCGCGTGTCCGGGTTGATGTTCGTCTGGCCGAGGATCTTCTGGCTCGTCGGCAAGCCGATCCCGAAGATGTACGTGAGGGCGACCTCGACGCGCTTCTCGCGCGGGATGTCGACGCCGGCGATCCGTGCCACTCGCTCCTACCCCTGCCGCTGCTTGTGCTTCGGGTTCGTGCAGATGACCATCACGGTGCCGTGACGGCGGATGATCTTGCAGTTGTCGCAACGCGCCTTGACCGACGCTCTGACCTTCACGGGATACCTGACCAGATTGCGCGGCTACTTGAGCCGGTAGGTGATGCGACCGCGCGAGAGGTCGTACGGGGAGAGCTCGACCCGGACGCGGTCACCGGGCAGGATCCGGATGAAGTTCATCCGGAGCTTGCCGCTGATGTGGGCGAGGACGCGATGGCCGGTCTCCAGCTCGACCGCGAACATCGTGTTGGGCAACGGCTCGATGACCGTCCCCTCCACCTCGATCGCGTCTCGCTTAGCCACGGGCCTCCGCAATTCCTACGTGCATGACATGTGCCGGCCCGAGGGCCGACACACGAACGGGTAGCGTATCAAAGTCGGGCGATCGCATCAACTCGGAGACCGTCGTCGATGCGTGTCTCCCGTGCCATCGTCGTCAGACCGTCGTCAAGATCTCGGGACCCGTCGCCGTTACGGCGATCGTGTGCTCGAAGTGGGCGGCGAGGCTGTGGTCGCGGGTGGCCACGGTCCAGCCGTCGGGTCGGGTCTCGACCTCGTGCGACCCGAGGGTGAACATCGGCTCGATCGCGAGGCACAGGCCGGGCTCGATCCGCAGGCCACGGCTGCCCGACCGGAAGTTCGGCACCTGCGGGTCCTGGTGCATCGCCGTCCCGATGCCGTGGCCGACGTACTGGCGAACGATTCCGAAGCCGCCCTCGTCGGCGATCGCCTGGACGGCGTCGGAGATGTCGCCGATCCAGGACCCCGGGCGGGCGGCGGCGATGCCGGCCATGAGGGCCAGCCGCGTCGCCTCGACGAGCCGCCGCGCGTCGTCCGGGACCTCGCCCACGACGAACGTCCGGGCCGCGTCGCCGTGCCAGCCGTCGACGATCGCGCCGGCGTCGACCGAGATGACCTCGCCCGCTCGAACCGCCCGCTCGCCGGGGATGCCGTGGACGACTTCGTCGTCGATCGAGATGCAGAGGCTTGCGGGGAAGGCGTGGGGGCCGCGGCCGTAGCGGCCGCCACCGAGGTAGCCCTTGAACGACGGCGTGCCGCCGCTCGATCGGATGTGCCGCTCGGCGAGCCGGTCGAGCTCGCCCGTCGTGATGCCCGGCCGAAGCTCGGACTCGACGAGCGCGAGGACCTCGGCGACGAGCCGTCCGGCGCGCCGCATCTTCTCGATCTCGGCCGGCGACTTGCGGGTGACCACCTCAGCCGGCGTCCGCGACGATCGGCGCGTCGACCGCCTCGAGGACGGCCTCGGTGACCTCCTCGATCGGCCGGAGGCCGTCGACGGTCCGGAGGTTCCCGGCGCGACGGTAATGGGCGACGACGTCGTCGAGTGGTGCGAGCTGCTGCGCCAGCCGGGCCCGGACCGTCGCCTCGTCGTCGTCGGCCCGCTGGACGAGCGGCGAACCGTCGAGGTCGCAGACATCGGGCAACCGGGGCGGGTTCGAGACGACGTTGTAGACGTGGCCGTTGGCCTCGCAGATGCGGCGACCGGCCGCCCGCCGGACGAGCTCCTCGGCCGGCACGTCGATGAGGACCGCGGCGTCGACCCGTGCGGCCCGGGCGCCGAGCGCCCGGTCGAGCGCCGCCGCCTGGATCGCCGTCCGCGGAAAGCCATCGAGGATCGCGCCCCCGGCCGCGTCGCGATCGGCGAGGCGGTCGAGGAAGACACGGACGATGACGTCGTCCGGCACCAGCTGGCCGCGGCTCATGTACGTCTCGGCCTGCCGACCGACCGAGGTCCCGGCGGCGGCCGCGGTCCTGAGGAGATCGCCCGATGCGAGGTGCGGAATGCCGAGCCGCCTCGACAGAACCTGCGCCTGGGTACCCTTCCCCGCCCCGGGTGCCCCGAGCAGCACGATCACCATCGGCCGATGCGGTCCTCCGTCACCGGATGAATCCCTCGTAGTTGCGCATCAACAGCTGGGCCTCGATCTGCTTGAGCGTCTCCACGACGACCGAGACCACGATGAGGATGCCGGTGCCGCCGAGGGCGAGGTTCTGGGGCAGGTTCGGCAGCAGGGCCGTCGCGACGTACGGGGCGACGGCGACGGCGCCGAGGAAGAACGCGCCGGCGATCGTGATCCGGAAGACGACCTTGGCGAGGTAGTCCTCGGTCGGACGACCCGGGCGGATGCCGGGGATGTAGCCGCCGTTCTTCTGGAGCTGGAGGGCGGTCTCGTCGGGCTTGAACGTGAACGCCGTGTAGAAGTACGTGAAGCCGACCGTGAGCAGGAAGTAGAGGAGCCCGTAGACGAACGTGTTCGCGAAGAACTGCTCGATCGCGAGCGAAACGTCGGCCACGACCTTCACCTGGGACGTCGTGAAGTAGGTCGCGATCTGGCGCGGGAAGAGCAGGATGCTGACCGCGAAGATGATCGGGATGACGCCCGCCTGGTTGACCCGGAGCGGCAGGAAGGTCTGGCCGCCCTGGTACATCCGCCGGCCGCGGACGCGGCTCGCGTACTGGATCGGGATCCGCCGCTGACCCTCCTGGATGAAGATGATCACGGCGATCGCAAGCAGACCGAGGATCCCGAAGATCACGAGGGTCGGAACGTCCGGGCTCTCGAGGAAGGTCTGCACCGCGGCCGGCGTCCGGCCGATGATCCCGGCGAAGATGATGAAGCTGATCCCGTTGCCGATCCCCTTCTCCGTGATCAGCTCTCCGAGCCACATCAGCAGGATCGAGCCGGCGGTCAGGGTCACGATCTGGGTGAGGGTCTCGAACCGCGACAGCTCGAAGGGCGTGGTCAGGATCCCGGCCTGGGCGTTGAGCAGGGCGAGCACGCCGTACGACTGGAGGAGCGCCATCGGCACGCCCAGGTAGCGCGTGTACTGGTTGATCTTCTGGCGGCCGTACTCGCCCTCGCGCTGGAGCATCTGGAGCGACGGGATCACGCCCGTCATCAGCTGCATGATGATCGAGGCGTTGATGTACGGGTTCATCCCGAGGGCGACGACCGAGAACGTCGCCAGCCCGCCGCCCGAGAAGAGGTCGAGCAACCCGAACAGCGCGTTGTTCGCGGCCAGGGACTGGAGCGCGGTCCGGTCGACGCCCGGGATCGGGACGTGGGCCAGCAGCCGGAAGATCACCAGGATCCCGGCCACGAAGAGGATCCGGCGCCGGATGTCCGGCGCCCGGAGGGCGTTCAGGAGCGATTCGAACACGGGCTAGGCGCCGGTCTCGGCGTCGTCATCGGCCGCGGCCTCCGCGACCTCCTCCGTCGCACCCTCGACCTGAGCCGCCTCGGCCTTGGCCTCGGCATCGTCGGCGGGCGGCTCCGCGGCGACCGCCGGCTCCGCAACCGCCGGCTCGGAGGCCCCCGTCCCGGTCGGCGCCGGCTCCGGCGCCCCCTCCGGCGCCGCGACCGGGGCTCCGGTGACGGCCGCGAGCGGGGTCGCCGGCACCTCGAGCAGCTGGGCCGTGCCGCCGGCCGCCTCGATCTTCTCGCGCGCGCTCTTCGTGAACGCGTCGGCGACGACGAAGAGGGCCCGGTCGACGTCGCCTTCGCCGAGGATCTTGAGCGGTCGGGCGAGGGTCCGGACGAGCCCGGCGGCGCGAAGGACCTCCTGGTTCACGGTCACCGGCGCGGCCTTCTTCGATCGGCCGCCGGCCGTCTCCGTCGGGATCCGACCAGCCTCGACGAGCTCGGCGATCCGGCCGACGTTGACGACCTCGTACTCGACCTTGCCCCGGTTGCGGAAGCCGCGCAGCTTCGGGATCCGCTGGTGAAGCGGCGTCTGGCCGCCCTCGAACCAGGCCGGGATCGTGCCGCCGGCGCGGGCCTTCTGGCCCTTCGTCCCGCGACCCGCGGTCTTGCCCTTGCCGGCGGCGATGCCGCGACCGACGCGGTTGCGCTCGATCCGGCTGCCGGCGGCCGGTCGGAGGTCGTGCAGCTTCATGTCGTCTCCTCGGCCGGCGGCTCCGCTGCCGCGGCCCGCCGCGAGCGACCCGCCGGGGCGGCGTCGGGCGCGGCGATCTCCTCCACCTCGACGAGGAAGCGGACCTGGCGGACCATCCCGCGCGTCGCCTCGTTGTCGGGGACCACGACCGTCTCGCCGATCCGGTGGAGGCCGAGGGCGCGGATCGTGGCCCGGTTGCGGGCGATGTGGCTGATCGTGCTCTTGACCTGGGTCACGCGAAGGCTACCGGCCATCGGTCGCCCGATCCATCGGCTGGCCCGAGACGAACGCCCGGACGGCGACGCCGCGCCGCGCGGAGACCTCGTCGGCCGACCGCAGCTCGCGGAGCGCCTCGAGGGTCGCCCGGACGACGTTGACCGGGTTCGTCGAGCCCTGGACCTTCGTGAGGACGTCGTGGATGCCGGCCGCCTCGACGACGGCGCGAACGGATCCGCCGGCGATGACGCCGGTGCCCTGCGAGGCCGGCTTGAGCATCACCTTCGCGGCCGCGTACTGCGTGTGGACCTCGTGCGGGATCGTCGTCCCGACCATCGGGATCCGGATGACGTTCTTCTTCGCGTCCTCGACGCCCTTCCGGATCGCCTCGGGCACCTCGCCGGCCTTGCCCAGGCCGGCGCCGACGTGGCCCTGGCCGTCGCCGACGACGACGACCGCGCTGAAGCTGAAGCGGCGGCCGCCCTTGACGACCTTCGCCACGCGGTTGATCTGGACGACGCGCTCTTCGAGCGTCAGCTTGTTCGGGTCGATCCTGGCCATGGGCTCCCTCGCGATCAGAACTCGAGGCCGGCTTCGCGCGCGGCCTCGGCGAGCGAGCGGACCCGCCCGTGGTACTGGTAGCCGGCCCGGTCGAACACGACCCGGGCCACGCCGGCGTCCTTCGACCGCTCCGCGATGAGGCGGCCGACGGCGCTCGCCCGGTCCCGCTTCGTGCCGTCGGAGCCACGGAGGCCTGCCTCGAGGCTCGAGGCGGCGGCGATCGTCCGGCCGGTGGAGTCGTCGATGACCTGGGCGTAGATGTGGTTGAGGCTGCGGAAGACGGCGAGGCGCGGGCGCTCCACCGTCCCCGCGAAGCGGAGACGGATGCGCTCGTGGCGCTTGCGTCGGGCGGCGCCGCGGGTTACTGCTGCTGGCATGTCCTGCTCACCGATCTACTTCTTGCCGCCGATCTTGCCGGCCTTGCCGGCCTTGCGGCGGATCTGCTCGCCCGCGTAGCGGACGCCCTTGCCCTTGTACGGCTCCGGCTTGCGCGACGCCCGGACGCGCGCAGCGACCTCGCCGACGAGCTCCTTGTCGATGCCGACGACCGCGAGGTGGGTCGGGTTGTCGACCTCGAACGAGATGCCCGCGGGCGGCGCGATCTCGACCGGGTGGCTGTAGCCGAGGTTGAGCTGGAGGCGGTCGCCGACCTTCTGGGCGCGGTAGCCCACGCCGGTGATCTCGAGGGCCTTGCGATAGCCGTTCGTGACGCCCTCGACCATGTTCGCGACGAGCGTCCGGGTCAGCCCATGGAGCTGCTTGTGGACCTTCTGCTCGGACGGCCGCTCGACGACGAGCGTCGAATCCTCGCGCCGGACGGTGATGTCCGGATGGAGCTCGCGGCTGAGCTCGCCCTTCGGGCCCTTGACGGTCACGCGGCGCCCGTCGATCGCGACGTCGACGCCGCTCGGTACCTGGATCGGGAGACGGCCGATTCTCGACATGGCTACCAGACGTAGGCGAGGACTTCGCCGCCGAGCTGGGCCTTGCGGGCCTGCGCGCCGGTCATGATCCCCTGGCTCGTTGAGACGATGACGATGCCGAGGCCGCCGAGGACGCGCGGGATGTCGGTCTTGCGCGCGTAGACCCGGAGCCCGGGCTTGCTGATCCGCTTGAGCCCGGAGACCACGGGCGCCTTGCCGTCGACGTACTTGAGCGTCAGGCGGAGCAGGCCGTGAGTCCCGTCGCGCTCCTCGGCGACGTCGGCGATGAAGCCCTCCTCCTTGAGGATCCGGGCGATCTCGCGCTTCGTCCGCGAGGCGGGCAGGACGACCTCGGTATGGCGCGCGCGGCTCGCGTTGCGGATCCGCGTGAGCATGTCGGCGATCGGGTCGGAAATCTGCATCGGGCTTACCAGCTGGACTTCGTGACGCCCGGGAGATGGCCCTGGAGGGCGCGCTCCCGGAAGCAGATGCGGCAGAGCGCGAAGCGGCGCATGAAGGCCCGCGGCCGACCGCAGACGGTGCAGCGGTGATAGGCGCGGGCGCTGAACTTCGGCGTCCGCTTCGACTTCGCGATGAGTGACTTCTTGGCCATCGGTACCTCCCCCTACGACGCGAACGGCATCCCGAGGAGCTCGAGCAGACGCTTCGATTCCTCGTCGCTCCGGGCCGTCGTCACGATGCTGATCTCCAGGCCCCGGAGGCGGTCCACCTTGTCGTAGTCGATCTCCGGGAACGCGAGCTGCTCGCGGAGCCCGAGCGAGTAGTTGCCCCGGCCGTCGAACGAGCGGCCCGGCACCCCCCGGAAGTCGCGAATCCGGGGCAACGCGAGCGTCGTGAGCCGCTCGAGGAAATCCCACATCCGCTCGCCGCGGAGGGTGACCTTGGCCCCGATCGAGTTGCCCGTCCGGAGGCGGAACTGGGCGATCGACCGCTTCGCCTTCGTCACGATCGGCCGCTGGCCGGTGATGATGGCGAGGTCACCCACGGCGGCGTCGAGCGCCTTCGCGTTCTGGAGCGCCTCACCGAGCCCGATGTTGACCACGATCTTCGACAGCCGCGGCACTTCCATCGGGTTCGAGTAGCCGAACTGCTTCGTGAGCGCCGGCACGACCTCGGCCCCGTAGCGCTCGCGGAGGCGGCCGCTCATGCCGACGCCTCGAGCTGCTCGCCGCAGTGGCGGCAGACCCGGACGCGGCGGCCGTTCTCGAGCTCGCGGTGGGCGACCCGGGTCGGCTCGTTGCAGTGGCTGCAGACGAGCATCACCCGGCTCATCGGCAGCGGCTGCGGCACGTCGAGGATTCCGCCCGGCTGGATCTGCGGCATCGGGCTCGTCTGGCTCGACGTCTGGCGCGGCTTCGTGTGGCGCTTGGCGACGTTGAGGCCCTCGACCACGACGTAGTCGCCGCCGCGGGGGCTGAAACGCCGGTAGACGCTCCGGGTCGCGGAGCGCGCGGGTGCGCGCCGGACGACGCGCTCGACGGTGCCGCGCTTGCCGGCGTCCTTGCCGGCGAGGACGACGACGGTGTCGCCCTTCCGGATCTCGGGGACCTTGGTGGCCTGGCGGCTCGGCGCGGCGGGCGGCATCACAGCACCTCCGGCGCGAGCGAGACGATCTTCATGTAGTTCCTGTCACGAAGCTCGCGGGCGACCGGACCGAAGATCCGGGTCCCGCGCGGGTTGCCCTGGTTGTTGATGAGCACGGCGGCGTTCTCATCGAACCGGATGTAGCTGCCATCGGGCCGACCGAACTCCTTCGCGGTCCGGACGACGACCGCCCGAACGACGTCGCCCTTCTTCACCGGCGCGTTCGGGATCGCCGTCTTGACGGCGGCGACGATGACGTCGCCGACCTCGGCCGTGGTCTTTCGGCTGCGGCCCATGATCCGGATGCACTCGATGGTCCGGGCGCCGGTGTTGTCGGCGACGCGAAGACGCGACTGGGTCTGGATCACTCCGCGGCCTCCTGGGCGCCGGGCGCCGCCTCGGCCGACGACTCCGCGGCCGCGGACTCGGGCGCGTGCTCGTGGCTCCGGCCCGGGTGCGCCGCGGCATGGATGGCCGCCTGGGTCTCGGCCTCCTCGCCGATCTCCTCGGTCGGCCCGCCGTGGTCACCCGCGCGCTGGACGACCTCGAGGAGCCGCCACCGCTTCGTCGCCGACATCGGCCGCGATTCCTCGATCAGGACGGTGTCGCCGACCCGGGCGTCGTTGGCCTCGTCGTGGGCCTTGAACTTCGTCGTCAGGCGGACGACGCGCTTGTAGAGCGGATGGCGCGCCAGCCGTTCGACCGACACGACGATCGTCTTGTCCATTCGGTCGCTGACGACGCGTCCGACCTTCGTCTTGCGCTTGCCCTGCACTCGTGTCTCTCCGTTCATCGCGTCGTCCCGGTCAGGCCGTTCGCTCGACCGGCTGGCCGGCCGCCGACCGACGCTCGCGCTGGACGGTCAGGATTCGGGCGATCGTTCGCCGCGTCTGGGGGATGCTGCTGTAGTCCTTGAGCTGGCGCGTCGAGAGCGCGAAACGGGCGCCCCACAGCTCCTGCTTCGCGTCCCGCAGGGCGGCCTCGAGCTCGGCGTCCGAGAGGGCCCGGACCTTATCGATGTCCATCCGCCGCCTCCGTCATGCCCTCGCGCGTGACGACCCGGGTCTGGACCGGCAGCTTGTGGGCGGCGAGGCGCATCGCCTCGCGGGCCGATGCGTCGTCGACGCCGGCCATCTCGAACAGGATGCGCCCGGGCTTGACGACCGCGACCCAGTGGTCGGGCGCGCCCTTGCCGGAGCCCATCCGGGTCTCGGCCGGCTTCTTCGTGGCCGGCTTGTCCGGGAAGATCCGGATCCAGATCTTGCCGCCGCGCTTCACCGAGCGGGTCATCGCCCGCCGGGCGGCCTCGATCTGGCGGCTCGTGATCCAGGCCGGCTCGAGCGTCGCCAGGCCGTAGTCGCCGAACGCCACGAAGTGGCCGCCCTTGGCCTGTCCGGACATCCGGCCGCGCATGATCTTGCGGTGCTTGACGCGTCGCGGCATGAGCATGGCTAGGCCCCTCCCCCGGCCGCCGCGGCCGCGGGCTCGCGCGGCGGGGTCCGCTCGGGCGCGATGTCGCCGCGGTAGATCCAGACCTTGACGCCGATCCGGCCGTAGGTGGTGTGGGCGTGGACCTGGCCGTAGCTGATGTCCGCGCGGAGCGTTCCGAGCGGGATGCGGCCCTCGCGGTCCCACTCCCGACGGCCCATCTCCGAGCCTCCGAGGCGACCCGCGACCATGACCCGGACGCCCTTGGCGCCGGCCTTCATCGACCGCTGGATCGACTGCTTCATGGCCTTCTTGAAGGCGATCCGGCGGCTCAGCTGACCCGCGATGTTGGCGGCGACGAGGACCGCGTCGAGCTCGGGCTGGCGGATCTCCTTGATCTCGAGCTTGACCTTGCGCTTGCTCAGCGCGCCGATCTCCTTGCGGAGCTGCTCGACGTTCGCGCCGCCCTTGCCGATGACGATCCCGGGCTTCGCCGTATGGACGGTCACCGTGACGTGGTTGATGCCGCGCTCGATCTCGGTGTTGCTCACGCTCGCGTTCGCCAGGCGCCGGTCGATGAGCTGGCGGATCGCGAGATCCTCCTTGAGGAGGTCCGTGTATTCCTTGTCCGCGTACCACTTCGCGGTCCAGGTGCGAGACGTACCCAGCCGGAAGCCGTACGGATGGACCTTGTGTCCCATGTCAGGCCTCCCGGTCCGCGACGGTGATGGTGATGTGGGTCATCGGCTTGTGGATCGGGAAGTACCGACCCTGGGCCCGCGGCCGGCCGCGCTTGATCGTCGGGCCCTCGTTGGCGAGGGCGTCGGCGACGAACAGGTCGTCCGCGGAGAGGTTGTGGTTGTTCTCGGCGTTCGCGACGGCGCTCTTGAGCACGCGCGCGACGTCGGCCGCCGCATGCTGGGGCATGAAGCGGAGCGCGGCCGCGGCCTCGTCGACCGGCTTGCCCTTGATCGCCTGGGTGACGAGGCGGGCCTTGCGGGTCGAGCCGCGGAGGTACTTGGCGGTGGCGGATACGCGCACGTCGACTCCTAGCGCGGGCCCGTCGCCCGATCGGTCCGCTTCTCGTGGCCGCGGAACGTCCGGGTCGGTGCGAACTCGCCCAGCCGGTGGCCGACCATGTTCTCGGACACGTAGACCGGAACGTGCTTGCGGCCGTTGTAGACGGCGATCGTGTGGCCGATGAAGTCCGGGAAGATCACGGACGCCCGCGACCAGGTCTTCACGACCCGCTTCTCGTTGCGCTTGTTCATGTCCTGGACGCGGCCGAGGAGCCGCGCCTCGACGAACGGTCCCTTCTTGACCGAACGCGACATCTGCGTGGTCCTCCGTTACTTCCGGTTCCGGCGGCGGACGATCAGCCGGCTCGACGGCTTCGGCCGTCGGGTCCGGTAGCCCATCGCCGGCTTGCCCCACGGAGTCTTGGGCGGCATGCCCGTGGGGCTCTTGCCCTCGCCACCACCGTGGGGGTGGTCGCGTGGGGTCATCGCCACGCCCCGGGTCTCCGGCCGCTGGCCCATGTGTCGGGCGCGACCGGCCTTGCCGAGACTCTGGTTCTCGTGGTCGAGGTTGCTCACCTGGCCGACCGTGGCCATGCACCGGGCGAGCACGCGCCGCATCTCGCCCGACGGCAGCCGGACGGTGGCGTAGTCGCCCTCCTTCGCGAGCAGCTGGGCCGACGCGCCCGCCGAGCGGACGATCTGCCCCCCGCGCCCGGGCACGAGCTCGATGTTGTGGATCGTCGTCCCGAGCGGGATCGACGACAGCGGCATCGCGTTGCCGATCCGGGCCTCGGCATCGGGCCCGGAGACGACGGTATCGCCGACCTTGAGGCCGTGCGGCAGGAGCATGTAGCGCTTCTCGCCGTCGCGGTAGTTGAGGAGGCCGATCCGGGCCGAGCGGTTCGGGTCGTACTCGATCGTCGCGACCTTCGCCGGCACGCCGAACTTGTCGCGCCGGAAGTCGATCCGGCGGTAGTGCTGCTTCTCGCCGCCGCCGCGATGGCGGACCGTGACGCGGCCGTTGGCGTTCCGGCCGGAGCCGCGCTTCTGGCTCTCGAGGAGCGGCTTGTACGGCTCCCTCGTCGTGATCTCCTCGAACGTCGGCCGGGTCATGAATCGCCGGCCGGGCGAGGTCGCCTTGTAGTCACGCAGCGGCATCTCAGACCCCCTCGAAGAACTCGATCTTCTGGCCGGGAGCGAGCGTGACGACGGCCTTGCGCCAGGGCGTCGTGTGACCCACGACCCGACCGCGCCGCGTCCCGCGCCGCTTCTCCTTCGCCTTCGTCGTCAGGACGTTGACCCCGACGACCGTGACGTTCTCCTTCGCGTACAGCTCCTCGATCGCGGCCTTGATCTGGATCTTGTTCGCGGCGGCGTGGACCTCGAACGTGTACTTGCCGCGGCCGGACTGGTCGATCGACTTCTCGCTGATGACGGGCCGGCGGATGACGTCGGCGGCTGCGAGCGCGGTCACGCGTAGACCTCCTCGAGGCGGGCGATCGCCGGCTGCTCGATGAGCACCGCGTCCGCGTTGACGACGTCGACGACGTTGAGCGAATCGGCCAGGATGACCGTGACCGAGGGCAGGTTGCGGGCCGACCGCACGAGACCCTCGTCGCGGGCGGGGGCGACGACGAGCACCCGGCGAGCCTTGCCGTCGCCGACGCCGAGCGCGGCGAGCACGCCGACGAACTCGCGCGTCTTGGGCTGCTGGAGCCCGAACGCGTCGATGACCCGGACCGCGTCGTCGCCGAACTTCGCCGTCAGCGCGCCGCGCAGCGCGAGCCGTCGCATCTTCCGCGGCAGGCGCTGCTCGTAGGAGCGCGGATGCGGCCCGAAGACCGTGCCGCCACCGGCGTAGTGCGGGGCGCGGCGTGAGCCCTGGCGGGCGCGACCGGTCCCCTTCTGGCGATACGGCTTGTGGCCGCCGCCGCTGACCTCGCCGCGGGTCTTCGTGTCGTGCGTGCCGGTCCGGCGGGCCGCGAGCTGGGCGGTCACGACCTGGTGGAGCACGGCCGCGTTGACGGGCGCCGCGAACAGGCCGTCCGGCAGGTCGATGCTGCCCACGGACTTGCCCGTCCGGTCGTAGAGGGTGGTGGAGGGCATGTCAGGCCTTCCTGATCAGGAGGAGCGCGCCACGGCCGCCCGGCAGGGCGCCCTTGACGAGCAGCAGGTTTCGCTCGGCATCGGTTCGGACGATGCGGAGCTTCTTGACGGTCGTTCGCTCGGCCCCCATGTGGCCGGCCATCCGGAGGCCCTTGTAGACGCGGCCCGGCGTGGTGCCGGGGCCGATCGAGCCCGGCTTGCGGTAGTTGTCGGAGCCGTGCGTCTTCGGGCCGCGCTTGAAGTGGTGGCGCTTCACGGTGCCCGCGAAGCCCTTGCCCTTCGAGACGCCGGTGACGTCAACGAGCTCGCCCGGGGCGAACACGTCGGCGACGTTGATCGTCTGGCCGAGCTCGTAGCCGTCGAGCGCGTCGACCCGGAACTCACGGATCGTCGCGACCTTCGGGAGGTCGCCCGCGAGCTGGCCCGCCTCGGGCTTCGTCAGCCGGCGCGACGGCTCGATCCCGAGCTGGACGGCCGTATAGCCATCGCGCTCGGCGGTCCGGAGCCGGGTCACGGTGTTCGGCTCGATGGCGACGACGCTGACCGGCACCATCGTGCCGTCGTCCTGGAAGACGGAGGTCATCCCGACCTTCCGTCCGATCAGCCCGATGCTCATCACATCTTGATCTCGATGTCGACGCCGGCTGCGAGCGAGAGCCGCATCAGCGCGTCGATCGTCTTGGACGACGGCTCGAGGATGTCGACGAGCCGCTTGTGGGTCCGGATCTCGAACTGCTCCCGGCTGTCCTTGTCGATGAAGGGCGAACGGAGCACGGTGAACTTCTCGATCCTGGTGGGCAGCGGAACGGGACCGACGACGTCCGCGCCGGTGCGCTGCGCCGTCTCCACGATCTGGGCCGCCGACTGGTCGAGCAGTCGGTGGTCGTAGGCCTTGAGGCGGATCCTGATCCGCTGCTTCGCCATCGGTTACTCGGTGATGCTCGTGATCGCGCCGGCACCGACGGTCCGGCCACCCTCGCGGATGGCGAAACGCTGGCCGGTCTCGAGGGCGATCGGGGTGATGAGCTCGACCTGCATCTCGACGTTGTCGCCGGGCATGACCATCTCGGCCCCCTCGGGCAGGGTGATCGCGCCGGTGACGTCGGTCGTGCGCAGGTAGAACTGGGGCCGG
>DASTSC010000022.1:0-8144 GCA_035760905.1 Candidatus Limnocylindrales bacterium
CGACCACCTCGACGAGGTCCGCCGGCTCCTCGTGTTCGAGCCCCGCGGCCACGCCGACATGTACGGCGCGTTCGTCACGCCGCCGAACGACGCCGATGCCGACCTCGGCGTCGTCTTCTTCCACAACGAGGGCTACTCGACCGCCTGCGGCCACGGGACGATCGCGCTCGTCACGTGGGCGCTCGAGAGCGGCCGGCTTCCGATCGCGGGCCCGGAGACCCGCGTCGTCGTCGACGTCCCGTCCGGTCGCCTCGAGTGCGTCGCCCGGGTCGACGGCGAGCGGGTCCGGTCGGTCCGCTTCCGGAACGTCCCCTCGTTCGTGCTGGCGCGGTCGGTGGGGGTCGAGACGGCCGCCTTCGGTCGCCTGGCCCTGGACGTCGCCTTCGGCGGCGCCTTCTACGGCTCGCTCGACGCCCGCTCGATCGGGCTCGATGTATCGAAGGCGAGCCTGCCCGCGCTCATCGCCCTCGAGCGCGAGCTGCGACCGGCGCTCGAGGCGGCGGTCGACGTCGTCCATCCGCGCGAACCGGAACTCAACGGCGTCTACGGCGTGATCTTCTGGCAGGACGAGACGCCGACGCCGGGGTTCGCGCTCACCCAGCGCAACGTGACCGTCTTCGCCGACGGCGAGGTGGACCGCTCGCCCTGCGGCAGCGGAACGTCCGCCCGGCTCGCCCTCCTCCACGCGGAGGGGCTGCTCGCCGCCGGCGAGCGCCTCCGTCACGTGGGCATCGTCGAGACCGCCTTCGAGGGCGGGATCGTCGAGGAGACGATCCTCGCCGGCGGCCCGGCCGTGATCACCGAGGTGGAGGGCGCCGCGTCGCTCACGGGCCGCCACGAGTTCGTCCTCGAGCCCGACGATCCGGTCGGGACGGGCTTCCTCCTCCGGTGACCGTCGCCGCACCCGAACGCGAGGCCACCCTCGCCGGGCGCGCCGCGGCGATCGCGCCATCGCTCCGGCTCGCCGCGCGCCGCTTCGGCACCCCGTCGTACGTCACCGACCTCGCGGTGATCGCGGCCGCCGCCGAGACCCTCCGGGCCGCCTTCCCCGACCCCTGGATCCGGCGCTACTCGGTCAAGGCGAACGACGTCCCGGCGATCGTCGCCGCCGCCACGCGCCACGGGCTCGGGGCGAACGTCGTGTCGCGGGGCGAGTGGGCGGCGGCGCGTGATGCCGGCCTGGCGAACGACGCGATCACGCTCGAGGGGATCGGCAAGACCCAGGCCGACCTGTCGGCCGCCGTCCGGGCTGCCCGGGACGGCCGTCCGCTCGGATGGGTCGCGGTCGAATCCGCGGACGAGGCGGAGGCGCTCGGGTCGCTCGCGACGCGGGCGGACCTCGGAGGGGGCGCGTGCCCGCCGCTCGACGTCCTCCTCCGCCTCAACCCCGACGTGTCGCCCGAGACGGCGCCGGGGCTCGCAGTCGGGGTCGGGGCCTCGAAGTTCGGGATGGACGAGACCGAGTTCACGTCGGTCGTCGAGCGGCTGCCCGCGTCGCTGCGGGCGCGCGGCGTCCACGTCCACGTCGGCTCCCAGCTCGGCGCAGTCGACGCGTGGCGCGACGGCGCCCGGCGCGCGATCGCCCTCGTCGCGCTCATCCGTCCCGGCCGCGACGCGTTCGACACGGTCGATCTCGGCGGCGGCTTCCCGGTCCCGCCGTCGGACCGGCCGGCTCCGTCACCCGAACAGTTCGCCCGCCAGGTCGAGCCGATCCTCGAGGCCACACCTGGCGACCGGCGGCCGCGGCGGCTGGCGATCGAGCCCGGCCGCTTCCTCGTCGCGCGGGCGGGCTGGCTTCTCGCCCGGGTCCTCCATGCGCGGACCCGAGGGGGCGGCCTCGTGGTCCTCGACGCGGGGATGACCGAGCTCATCCGGCCGGCCCTCTACGGCGCCGTGCACGACATCGTCGCGCTCACCTCGCTCGGTCGCCCGCTCGACGATCCGGTCGCCGCGGCGCTCGCGGACGGCGTGGAGGTCGAGGTCGACGGGCCGATCTGCGAGTCGACCGACCGCTTCGGCCGCCACCGGCTGCCGCCGCTCCGCCGGGGCGACCTCGTCGCGATCGCCGACGCCGGCGCCTACGCCGCGTCGCTCTCCTCGACCTACAACGGTCGGCGGGTCGCGCGCCAGGTCCTCGTCGAGCCCGACGGATCGTTGCGAGCGGTGCGGCGCCGCTGAACGGCCGCGCTGGCGTCGAAGGCGCCGCCGGCCGATACTCGCCCGCATGCCCTCGCCACGCGACCGCTTCCGCGACCGCCTCGCCACGCGTCCGCTCCTCTCCGACGGCGGCATGGGCACGCTCATGTTCTCGCGCGGCGTCCCGCAGCGGGCCTGCCTCGACGAGCTCGTCATCTCGCGGCCGGAGATGGTCTCCGCCGCTCATCGCGAGTACCTCGAGGCCGGCGCCGACCTCATCGAGACCCTCACGTTCGGCGCGAACCGGCACCGGCTCGAGGCGTACGGCCTGGCCCGAGAGGCGGGCCGGCTCAACCGGCGCGCGGCCCAGCTGGCTCGCGAGGCACGCGACGTCGCCGCGAAGGATGCGCTCGTCGGCGGCTCGATCGGGCCGCTCGGCGCGCCGACGCGCGAGCTCGCCGGCCACGACGAGGCGATCACCCGGGCGGCATTCCGCGAGCAGATCGACGGCCTCCTGGAGGGCGGCGTCGACGTCCTCGTCATCGAGACGTTCTTCGATCTCGAGCAGGCGCTCATCGCCCTCGACGAGGCCCGGCGCGCCTCCGACCTGCCGGTCGTCGCCGAGATGACGTTCGGCGAGGAGCTCGCCGCGCTCGACGGGACGACGCCGGAAACGGCGGCGCGGGCGCTCGCGGCGGCCGGCGCGGACGTCGTCGGCGTGAACTGCGGGGTCGGGCCGGTGGCCTGCCTCGAGGCGGTCGGGCGGATGTCGGTCGGTGGCGGTGGGGTGGCGGCAGCGGGCCTCAGCGTCATGCCGAACGCGGGCCTCCCCCAGCGGATCGACGGCCGTTTCGTCTATGCCGCGGGTCCCGAGTACTTCGCCGAGATCGTCGGCCGGATGCGGGACGCCGGCGCGGCACTGATCGGGGGCTGCTGCGGGACGACCCCGGCCCACATCGCCGCGATGCGCGGCTCGCTCGACGCGCTCCTGGCGGGCCGCGCGATCGCCTCTTCCGCGGCTGCCATTCCCGCGATCTCCGCCGCACCTGACGCCACCCCGGAGACCGAGACGCCCCGAACACCCCGCTTCGTCGCGATCGAGACCCTCGACCGAACGGACACGCCCGCCCCGACCCGCCTCGCGTCCGCCCTCGCCTCGGGCCGCTACGTCGTCTCGGTCGAGATCGACCCGCCCCGCTCGATCCGGATCGACCGAACGATCGCCGCCGCCCGGCTGCTTCAGTCGGCCGGGGTCGACGTCGTCAACGTCTCCGATTCGGCGATGGCGCGGGTCCGGATGGGCGCCTTCGCGGTCGCGTTCGGGATCCAGCACGACCTCGATCTCGAGTGCGTCGTCCACCTCACGACCCGCGACCGGAACCTCATGGCCCTCGAGTCCGAGCTGCTCGGAGCCCACGCGCTCGGGGTCCGGAACATCGTCGCGCTCACCGGCGACCCGCCGCGGATCGGCGACTACCCGACGGGGACCGGCGTCTGGGACGTCGACTCGGTCGGCCTCATCGAGATTCTCGCCAGGCTCAATCGCGGCGAGGACCAGGCCGGGTCCCCGATCGGCCAGCAGGCCTCGTTCACGATTGCCTGCGGCTTCGACCCCACTGCCGAGGATGGGCCGGCCGAATGGGACCGGCTCGAGCGCAAGCTCGCCGCCGGCGCCCACGTCGTCATGACCCAGCCGCTCTACTCGCTCGACCAGGTCGAGTCCATGCTCGCGGGCGCACGCGAGCGATACGGCGGTGGCGGCTTCCCGGTCCCCGTTCTGCTCGGCGTGCTCCCGCTCCAGAGCGGACGCCATGCCGAGTTCCTCCACAACGAGGTCCCCGGGATCACGATCCCCGACGACACGCGAGCCGCCCTCCGGGCTGCGGGGGATCGGGGCGCGGAGGTCGGGCTCGAGCTGGCGGCGCGGCTGCTCGACGGCGTGGGCGACGAGGTCGCGGGCACGTACGTCATGCCGAGCTTCGGCCGCTACGAGCAGGCCGCCGACCTCGTGCGCCGGATCCGCGAGCGCCGCCCGGCCGCTGCCGTGGCCGAGGCGTAGGCCGGCGCAATCGCACCTGATCCGGCAGCGGCCCACCCCACGGGCGGTACACGTGGCGCCCGACGCGGACCTGCGACGGGGGCCCATCAGGTGGGCCGTACGAGCCGGTTCCGCCTCTCATTGCGTCGATGGCCCACCCCACGAGCCTTTGTCATGAGGCCGCTGTCATGGGCCCGCCAAGTGGGCGCTGTCCGACGCGAGCCGGCGAGGCATGCTCGCTGCCCATCCGAACGCCGGGCGCACGCCGCGGCTCGGCGCGCCGAAGGCTCGGTTACGGCCCGTCCCGTGGGCCGCTGACAGAGGCGGACGACGGTGCCGCGGGAGCGGCCGCGCACGGAGCGGCGGTCAAGGGCGCGGCCGCCGCAAGGACCGGCGCCCCCCGGTGCAGCGGTCAACCGGGCGGCGGGCGAGAGCCATTCGTCCTGTCCGGCGCACCCCCGCTCCGCGACAATACGGCCCATGAGGGGCTCTCTTCGTCACGAACCCACGCGCACGGTCTCGCTGCACGCACGCGTTGCCGCGGTCGCGGCGCTCGTCCTCGCGCTCGCCTCCCTCCTGCTCGGCGCACTGGCGTCCGCCGCCCTGGCCGCCGGTCCGCCGTACCCCGATCCGGCGCCCGGTCAGGCCGTCTACGACACGGCGGGGGTCCTCAGGCAGTCGACGATCGATGCGGTCGAGCAGCGAATCGACGAGATTCGCTCGGCCACCGGCGTCGAGATCGTCGTCTACACCCAGGTCAAACCAGAGAGCGACACGCCCGACCTCGCCGAGGCCGACGCCGACGCGCTCGGCGAGCAGTGGGGCGTCGGCCAGAAGGGCTTCGACAACGGGCTCGTCATCCTCTTCGACCTCGACGGATCGCTCCGGCACGGCCAGGTCCAGCTCGACGGCGCGGAGGGCTACAAGGCGGCCTACCTCTCCCAGTCGGACCTCCAGGGGATCTACGACAACGACATGCTGCCGCGGCTGCGCGACGGTGACCTCGATGGTGCCCTGCTCGTCGCGATGGATCGGATCGATGCCGGCACGACACCCGAGTCGGCTGCCCGTCTCCGCTTCGCCCGCCAGGTCGACGCCGCGGTCGGGCTGCTCGGCGCCCCGATCGTCTTCCTCCTGCTCGCCGGCTGGGGCGCCTGGAGCTGGCAGCGCTTCGGCCGTGACCCCGTCTACCTCGACGACCCGTCGATCCACATCCCGGAGCCGCCGCCCGATCTCACGCCGGCGGCCGGTGCGCTCCTCTACGACGGCCAATCGACGCGCCGGACGCTGACGACGGCGATGGTCGACCTCGCGAGCCGCGGCCTCATCTCGTTCGAGGAGGAGAAGAGCGGGCTGCTCGGGCTCGGCAAGCAGAAGCTCTCGATCCTCATGGGTGCCGCCGCGCCGGCCACTGCCGACGACGCGTTCGAACGGACGAAGGCCGGCCGTCAACCGATCGGGCCGGCCGAGGAATATGCCTACCGGCAGCTGTCCGCGCTCGCCGACGACGGCACGATCGACCCCGACAAGCTCCTCGAGTTCGGGGCGAAGGTCGGGACGTTCAACGAGCGCCTCGAAGGCCATGTCGCCGCCAAGGGCTGGTTCGCCGAGGCGCCGTACAAGGTGACCCGGCGCTGGTTGGCCCGAGGGATCGTCGCCGCCGTGGTCGGGGTGATCGGCATCGTCGGCGGCATCAACCTCCCGAGCAACGGCCTGCTCCTGATCGGCGCGGCCGCGCTCGCCGGTGGCATCGTCCTCGTCGCACTCTCGAGGATCATGCCCGCCCGGACGATGCCCGGAGCGATGATCCGGGCGATGCTCGCCGCCTATCGCCGGACGCTCGACAAGACGATGGCCGGCGCCCGGTCGATGGACCAGGTCGTCGCGGAGGCCGGCCTGCCCTGGCTGACGTCGCCCGATCGGGCGGTCGTCTGGGGCGTCGCCCTCGGGCTCCAGTCGCGCGTCGAGGAGGTCCTCGCCCGGAGCATCCACGACCTCCAGGAGGGTCGGATCACGAGCGCCTATCTGCCGGCCTGGTACGCGTCGGGCTCCGGTGGCGGCCGCGCGTTCGCGGGGGCGGGCAGTGGTGGTGGCGGAGGCGGCATGTTCTCGAGCTCGGCGATCCCGAACTTCGGCGGGATGATGGCCGCGCTCGGGACGATCGGCAACGCCCCGAGCTCATCGGGGAGCGGCGGGTTCGGGGGTGGCGGCGGCTTCAGCGGTGGCGGAGGCGGGGCCGGCGGCGGCTTCTGATTTCGCCCGCTTGATCGGGCGCAACGATCGCCCGGCCGCGCCACTACACTCACTGCCATGGGTGCGGTTGACACGATGGAAGACTTCTTCGAACGGCTGAACAGCGGCGACCGCGAGGGTGCGGTCGCGCTGCTCGATGAGGGCGCCGAGATGCGGATCCACGTCGGCGACAGCGTCCAGACGCTCCGCGGCAGCGAGCGCGTCGGCGGCTGGTTCCTCCGGGCCGACAAGGGCTTCAAGATGGTCCCGGGCGACGTCCGCGACCTCGGCAACACGTACGAGGCGGACGTCGTGACGGTCCGGCCGGGTGCCCCATCGCAGCACCTCGACGCCTCGTTCCGGGTCGAGGCCGGGCGGATCACCGCGATCAACATGTCGCCGAGACGCTAGGCTGCTCCGCGCCTTCTCCGGCGGGCGATCTCAGCCCGAGGGTGACGCCGCGGCCGACGGCTCGGCCGAGTCCGCGACCGAGGCGCCCGGCGTCGGGATGATGATCTGCTGTCCCAGCGTGATCCGGTCGGGGTTCTTGATCGAGGGGTTGGCCGCGATCAGGTCGTCGATCGAGATCTTGAACTTCTTGGCGATCTTCGAGAGCGTGTCGCCCTGTTTGATGACGTAGACCGTCGGCGTCGGGGCGGCCGGCGTCGGTGAGACCGACGGCGCGGACGAGGCGGCCGCCGAGGGCGTCGCGGTCGCCCCGCCGCCTCCCCCACCGAGGCCCCCGGCACCGCCGAGGAGCAGCGTCGGGACGACGAGGAACAGGAACAGGGCGGCGACGATCAGGGCGATCACCCCGAGGGCGACCGGGCCGAGACGCGGCAGCGACATCGGGGTCTTCAGGGTCGGATAGGCCTCGCTCCGGCGCGGTCGCTCCCAGGCCGGCGTCTCGCCCCGTTCGGCGTCGCGGAGGCGGCCGGCCGCGATCGACCGTCCGCGCGGTGGCCGTGCGTCGTACTCGTCCTCGACGACGGGCGGGCCGGCGGGCGCCGGGGGCTCGTCGCGATCGATCCAGACGTCATCCGGTTCCGAACGCGCTCGCGCGAATGCCCGGGGCGATGCCGCGGCCGAGTCAGACTCCGCTTCGGAGGAGCGGTCGTCCGACCGGTCGGCGAGGAACGGTGGCGGCGGCGCGCTCGCGGCCTGGTCGCCGCCCGACCACGGGGGCGGAGCGGCCCAGTCGCGGCGGCCGGGGCGACGACGCGGGATCTCAGGCGGGTTCGACGGCTCGTCGACGGGATCGGAGGTCCAGCCATCCCAGGGTCCCGGCGGGACGGCGTCGAACTCCTCGGGAACGGGCGGAGCGGTCGCGGCGGCACCCGCGGCGGCCCCAGCACCGGCGGCGATGATCGCGTCCTCCGGTGTCGGCGATGGGCGCGGCGGCTCGTCGTGCCCGTCCTCGACGTCCCGCACCTCCTCGCCCGATCTCTCGGCGACCGGGGCGACCGGGACGGCGCCGCGACTCGTCGGCGCGGCCGCCTCCCGCTGCGCCCAGTCCTGGAAGACCGGACAGCCCGGGAACGACGGCGAGAGGCAGTAGGCCTCCTGGTGGGCGATCGCGCGCGGCGCGGGCGGGGAGACCGCGAAGCACCGGTGGCGATGGTCGGGCTGCGAGAGGCGGCGGTCACGATCGTCGTCGAGGGCGACGAACGGACAGACCCGCGCGACCTCGGCCCCTCCGCGGTCGGTCACGGCCGGATGATACCGGTGCGCGCGGATG
>DASTSC010000023.1:0-16220 GCA_035760905.1 Candidatus Limnocylindrales bacterium
CCGGCCCCAGTTCTACCTGCGCACGACCGACGTCACCGGCGCGATCACCCTGCCCGAGGGGGCCGAGATGGTCATGCCCGGCGACAACGTCGAGATGCAGGTCGAGCTCATCACCCCGATCGCCCTCGAGACCGGCCAGCGCTTCGCCATCCGCGAGGGTGGCCGGACCGTCGGTGCCGGCGCGATCACGAGCATCACCGAGTAACGGAACCCCACCATGGCCAAGGTCGAGGCACGTCCCGTCATCCAGCTCGCCTGCACCGAGTGCAAGCAGCGTAACTACACGACGCGCAAGAACAAGAAGAACGATCCGAACCGGCTCGAGTTCATGAAGTACTGCCCGCGCGAGCGGCGCCACACGCTTCATCGGGAGGCGAAGTAGCCGGTCAAGCCGCAGGGGTGTAGCTCAATTGGTAGAGCACCGGTCTCCAAAACCGGCGGTTGTAGGTTCGAGTCCTATCGCCCCTGCCATACCCACTTCTCGCATCAGAAGGGCGCAGCCCCGTGAACCGACTCCGACGCTTCATCGACGAGGCGTGGTCCGAGCTGAAGAAGGTCTCCTGGCCGAGTCGCGAGCAGACGCGGAACCTGACCGTGCTCGTCGTCGCGGTCAGCCTGATCGTCGGCCTCTACATCACGGTCTTCGACACGATCTTCGCGTTCGCCGTCGGACGGCTGGCCGGAACGTAGGACGATGATGAACCCCACCACCGAGCCGGCGGTCACCGGTCCCCGCGAGAAGCGCTGGTACGTGATCCACACGTACTCGGGCTACGAGAACAAGGTCAAGGCGAACCTCGAGCACCGCATCGAGTCGATGGGCATGGAGGACAAGATCTTCCAGGTCCTCGTGCCGATGGAGGACGAGATCGAGATCCGCCAGGGCCAGCGGCACACCGTCCAGAAGAAGGTCTACCCGGGCTACGTCCTCGTCGAGATGATCCTCGACCCCGACAGCTGGTTCGTCGTCCGCAACACGCCGGGCGTCACGAGCTTCGTCGGCGGCGGCAACATCCCGGGCATGCGCAGCGAGCCGATCCCGCTCGACGAGACCGAGGTCAAGCAGATCCTCCGGCACATGGGCGTCGAGACGCCGAAGTTCCGGGTGGCCTTCACGAAGGGCCAGAGCGTCCGCGTGACCGACGGCCCGTTCTCCGAGTTCATCGGGACGGTCGACGAGGTCAACCCCGAGCGCAACAAGGTCAAGGTGCTCGTCAGCATCTTCGGCCGCGAGACGCCCGTGGAGCTCGACTTCCTGCAAGTCGAGAAGCTCTAGAAAGGAATCGCGCTCGTGGCCAAGAAGGTTCGCACCGTGCTCACGATCCAGCTGCCCGCCGGCAAGGCGACCCCCGCGCCGCCGGTCGGCACCGTCCTCGGCCCGCACGGGATCAACATCGTCGAGTTCACGAAGTCGTACAACGAGAAGACCGCGGACAAGGCCGGCCAGATCATCCCGGCCCAGATCACGATCTTCGAGGACCGGAGCTTCACGTTCGTTCTCCGGACGCCGCCGGCCGCGGATCTCCTCCGCAAGGCGGCCGGGATCGACAAGGGCTCCGGCGCGCCCACGCGCGAGACCGTCGGCCGGGTGACTCGCGACCAGATCCGCGAGATCGCCCAGATCAAGCTCGCGGATCTCAATGCCAACGACCTCGAGGCGGCCGCGCGTCAGGTCGAGGGAACCGCCCGGAGCATGGGCATCGAGGTCGCCGGGTAGGAGACGTTCACCCCACGTCACGGGGGAGGCCCCGTCGGGCCGCCAGGAGGAACAGTCATGGCACAGCACGGCAAGAAGTACGACGAAGCGTCGAAGCTCGTCGAGCCCGGTCGGCTCTATCCGCCGGCCGAGGCCGTCGATCTCGTCAGGAAGACATCGGTGGTCGCGTTCGACCCGACGATCGAGGCCCACCTCCGGCTCGGCGTCGACCCGCGCCACGCCGACCAGATGGTCCGCGGCACGGTGGTCCTCCCGAACGGCACCGGCAAGCGGGTCCGCGTCGCGGTCTTCGCCCAGGGCGACAAGGCCCAGGAGGCGCTCAGGGCCGGGGCCGACGAGGTCGGCGCGGAGGACCTCGTGAAGAAGATCGAGGCCGGCTGGCTCGAGTTCGACGTCGCCCTCGCGACGCCCGACATGATGGGCCAGGTCGGGCGACTCGGCCGGATCCTCGGCCGCCGCGGGCTCATGCCGAACCCGAAGGCGGGGACCATCACGTTCGATCTCGAGCGAGCCATCCACGAGGTCAAGGCAGGTCGCGTCGAGTTCAAGGTCGACAAGGGCGCGATCGTCCACGTCCCGATCGGCAAGGGCAGCTTCGACGAGCCCTCGCTCCTCGCGAACCTCGCCACGCTCGTCGACGCCGTGAACCGGGCGAAGCCATCGGGGGCGAAGGGCCAGTACCTGCGCTCGCTCACGATCGCGAGCACGATGGGTCCCGGGATCCGGGTCGACCTTCCGGCCGTGCTCGCAACCGCGAGCGCGACCTGATACGCCTGATTCGGCCATTCAGGCCGCGGATGGCATAATCCCAACCTCTCCGAGGGCCGGGCCCAGGCTTCGGCATGGCTCGACCCGAGGATCATCGACGGAACCGCCGCAGACAGCCTGCGCCCGCGGGGCGTGCCACCGGACAGGCGGCACGGCCGGGGCTTGATCGCCGGATCGGATCGACGGGGAGACCCGTCGGGGACGACGGCCGCACGCCGAGGCAGGGTCATCCGCGTGCTCCCACCTCCCGGGTGGGCGACGCCCCTGCGAACCGCCGGACCCGTCGCAGGGGCTGCGAAGCCTTCGGGCAGCGCCGCCCACCGCCGCGCGCCGGCTGCGCGCACGACAAACGCCAGGGAGGTACCCATGCCGACCGAGGCCAAGCGCGAGACGGTCGCCGAGCTGCGCTCCGAGCTGGAGCAGAGGCCGACGCGCATCGTCTCTGAGTACCGCGGCCTCACGGTCCACGAGATCGCCGAGATCAGGCGCGCCCTGCGCAAGCAGGACGTGACCTATCGCGTCGTCAAGAACCGGCTCCTGAAGATCGCCGCGACGGACACCGAGCGCGAGGCGTTCGAACCGTTGCTGACCGGCCCGACCGCCATCGCGTTCGGGACGGACGAGACCGGCACCGCGAAGGCGGTCACGGACGCGTTCCGTCCGTACCGCGTCGTCCGGATCACCGGCGCTGTGCTCGGCGATCGGAGGATCGGGCCCGACGACGTCCAGCGGCTGGCCACGCTGCCGCCGCGGGAGACGCTCCTGGCCCAGGTCGTGGGCGGCATCGCCGCCCCGCTGGCGATGACGGCCGGCCTGTTCGACGCCCCGCTCCGGGACGTCGCCGGGCTTCTCGCCGCGCTCGTCGACAGCAAGAGCGCGGCTTCGGCCGCCTGACGAAGGAGACACGAGATGGCAACACTGACCCCCGACCAGCTGCTCGAGGCGTTCGAGTCGATGACCGTTCTCGAGCTGTCGGAGTTCAAGAAGAAGTTCGAGGACCGCTTCGGGGTCACGGCCGCGGCGCCGGTCGCGGTCGCCGCGGCTCCGGCCGCGGGTGCCCCCGCAACGGGCGGCGAGGCGGCCGCTGAGGAGCAGACCGAGTTCAGCGCGGTCCTCGCCGAGGTCGGCCCGAACAAGATCCCGGTGATCAAGGTCGTCCGCGAGCTGACCGGCCTCGGCCTCAAGGAGGCGAAGGACCTCGTCGACGCGGCGCCGAAGCCGGTCAAGGAGGGCGTCGCCCGCGACGAGGCCGACAAGATCAAGGCAGCTCTCGAGGAACAGGGCGCCAAGGTCGAGATCAAGTAGCAACCTCCGAGGGCCGACGCGCTCGGTGGAGCGCATCGGCCCGAGGATTCAGGCGGTGCCAGCCCTCGACCGGAGGGTCACGGTCGAGACCAGCTGAGGTCGAGCCGAGCCGGGAGCGCGAGACCGCTCCCGGCGGCTACCACGGCGGCCGGGCCCGGCGCGCGCGTCTTCGTGAAGCACAGTTACCGAACGAACGAGCGGGGCTCGCGCCGGGATCCGCCGCCTCGGCCTCCGAGGCACGCTCGCTCGTTCCCAGGTTGTGCTTCAGGTACCCAACGAGCCGGGCTCAACGGGGTCGGCGAACCGATCGTCGTCGGCGCCCGCGACGCGACGATGGACGGTGATCGCGCCACCGAGGAGGGCGACCTTCGCCCGGAGCCGCTCGAGGACCGCGTCGCTCGGGGAGCCGTACACGTCGATCGATCGCAGCTGGAGCAGATCGCGGAACGGGGCGAGCACCGGGGCGATGAGCGCCAGGAGCTGGTCGAGCGAATCGCTGTCCGGGTGGACATGGACGACGGTCATGGCCGATCGGTCGGCCGAGAAGTAGATCCCGTAGGAGAGCGCCCGCCTCGGGTTCGAGCGGACGTGTTCCACGAGCCGTCGCGCCGCGTCCTCGAGCTCGGACGCTCGGCCGGGTCGGATGTCCGATCGATCGACATAGACCAACGGCTCCATCGGTCGATTCTCGCCCCGGCCGCAATGGGCTCCCCGGGAGCGCGCGACGCGACCGCCCACCGAGTCGTGGTCGGCGCTCCTGCCCGCCGGAGACAGACGACGAGGACGCGCGCCCGTCGGATCCGAGGCGTGACGGTCTGGTTGACAGCGCACCGATCTGGGGTACAATTCGTCGTTCTGTGAGCGCGGCCCCCCTCTCTCTTTCCGCCAAGGAGCGGTTCATGCTGTCTGCTGCTGAGTCGTCGACCCGTGTCCATGGCGCGAGCGACCGCAAGCGCTATGCCCGGATCCCCGAGGTCCTCCCCGTCCCGAACCTCATCGAGCTCCAGCTCGAGTCGTTCGAGTGGTTCATCGACAAGGGCCTGCGGGAGCTGTTCGACGAGATCAGCCCGATCAAGGACTTCACCGGCAAGGTGATGGAGCTCCAGTTCCTCGACTACGAGTTCGGTCCGCCGAAGTACTCGGAGGAGGAGTGCCGGACGAAGGACCTGACCTTCAGCAAGCCCCTCTACGTCAACGTCGAGCTCCTCATCAAGGAGACCGGCGAGATCCAGCGCCAGCGGGTCTACATGGGCGACTACCCGTGGATGACCGACCAGGGCACGTTCGTCATCAACGGTGCCGAGCGGGTCGTCGTCAGCCAGCTCGTCCGCTCGCCCGGCGTCTACTACTCGGTCGACCCCGACCTCTTCAACCAGACCGGGCGCGAGCTCTTCACGGCCAAGGTCATCCCGAACCGCGGCGCATGGCTCGAGTTCGAGACGACGAAGGCCGACCAGCTCTATGTCAAGGTCGATCGGAAGCGGAAGATCCCGGCGACCACGCTGCTCCGCGCGGTCGGTTACGAGACGAACGAGGAGATGGAGGCCGTCTTCGCCCCCGTCGACGTCGACCCCGAGCACCCGTACCTGGCGAACACCCTCGACAAGGACATCACCCACACCCAGCACGATGCGCTCATCGAGGTCTACAAGAAGCTCCGGCCCGGCGATCCGCCCACGGGTGACAACGCCCGCCAGCTCGTCGAGAGCCTCTTCTTCAACTTCCGGCGCTACGACCTCGGCCGGGTGGGCCGCTACAAGTTCAACAAGAAGCTCGACCCGGTCGCGGCGCGAATGGGCATCGAGCTCGCCCGCGACGGCCGGACGATCACCCGCGAGGACATCGCGGCGATCGTCGGGCACCTCATCGAGTCGAACCGCGGCCTCCACCCGCGCGACGACATCGACCATCTCGGGAACCGTCGCATCCGGGCCAATGGCGAGCTGATCCAGAACGCGTTCCGGATCGGCCTCCTCCGGATGGAGCGCGTCGTCCGCGAGCGGATGACGATCCAGGAGATCGACAAGGCGACCCCGAACGCGCTCATCAACATCCGGCCCGTCGTGGCCGCGATGAAGGAGTTCTTCGGCGGCAGCCAGCTGAGCCAGTTCATGGACCAGACGAACCCGCTCGCCGAGCTCACCTCGAAGCGACGCCTGTCGGCGCTCGGCCCGGGCGGCCTGTCGCGTGAGCGCGCCGGCTTCGACGTCCGCGACGTCCATCACAGCCACTACGGCCGGATCTGCCCGATCGAGACGCCCGAGGGTCCGAACATCGGCCTCATCGGCTCGCTCGCGACGTACGGCCGGATCAACAGCTACGGCTTCATCGAGACGCCCTACCGAAAGGTGAAGCGCACGGTCGCCTGGGACGATCCGGACCTCGCCTCGTTCGAGGCCGGCACGGACCTCGTGACGAAGTCGGGGACCGTCGTCGTCAAGTCCGGCAAGACCCTCAGCGACGGCGCCGCGGCCGAGCTCAAGAAGCAGAAGGCGCTCGCCTTCCCGATCCGGCCCGTGGTGACCGACGAGATCGTGTACCTCGCGGCCGACGAGGAGGAGGAGCACGTCGTCGCCCAGGCGAACGCCGCACTCGACGACCAGGGCCACTTCGCCGACGACCGCGTGCCGTCGCGCTTCCGCGACCAGTTCCCGGAGGCGCGACCCGGCCAGATCGAGTACATGGACGTGAGCCCGAAGCAGGTCGTCTCGGTCGCGACGGCGCTCATCCCGTTCCTCGAGCACGACGACGCGAACCGGGCCCTCATGGGCTCGAACATGCAGCGCCAGGCCGTGCCGCTCCTCGAGCCCGAATCGCCGATCGTCGGGACCGGGATGGAGGAGCGCGCCGCGCGCGACTCCGGTCAGGTCGTCGTCGCCCGGCGCGGCGGCGTCGTCACGAGCGTGACCGCGGACCGGGTCCAGATCGAGGCCGACTCGGGCGAGCTCGACGAGTACCGCCTCCAGAAGTTCGTCCGGAGCAACCAGGGAACGTGCATCAACCAGCGCCCGATCGTCGATGTCGGCGAGCGGGTCGCGGACGGCCAGGCGATCGCCGACAGCAGCTCGACCGACGCGGGGGAGCTCGCGCTCGGCCGGAACGTGCTCGTCGCGTTCATGAGCTGGGAGGGCGGCAACTACGAGGACGCGATCGTCATCAGCGACCGCCTCGTCAAGGACGACCTGTTCACGAGCATCCACATCGAGAAGCACGAGATCGAGTCGCGCGACACGAAGCTCGGGCCCGAGGAGATCACTCGCGACATCCCGAACGTCGGCGAGGAGTCCCTCAAGGACCTCGACGAGGAGGGGATCGTCTACATCGGCGCCGAGGTCCGGCCCGGCGACATCCTCGTCGGCAAGATCACGCCGAAGGGCGAGACGGAGCTGACCGCCGAGGAGCGCCTCCTCCGGGCGATCTTCGGCGAGAAGGCTCGCGAGGTGAAGGACAGCTCGCTCCGCCTGCCGCACGGCGAGCGGGGCAAGGTCGTGGAGGTCCGCGAGTTCCGGCGCGACTGGAACGACGACCTCCAGCCGGGCGTCAACCGGCTCGTCCGGGTGTCGGTCGCCCAGAAGCGGAAGGTCTCCGTCGGCGACAAGATGGCCGGCCGGCACGGCAACAAGGGCGTGATCGCGAAGATCCTGCCCCAGGAGGACATGCCGTTCCTGCCCGACGGGACGCCCGTCGACATCATCCTCAACCCGCTCGGCGTGCCGAGCCGGATGAACATCGGCCAGATCCTCGAGACCCACCTCGGCTGGGCGCTCCACGCGAAGGGCGAGAAGGCCGCGACCGCGGTCTTCGACGGCGCGAACGAGGAGCAGATCCGGGCCGAGCTCAAGGAGGCCGGCCTGCCCGAGGACGGCAAGATCGTCCTCCGCGACGGCCGCACCGGCGAGGAGTTCGACCGGCCCGTCACCGTCGGCTACATCTACATGCTCAAGCTCCACCACCTCGTCGAGGACAAGATCCACGCCCGCTCGACCGGCCCCTACAGCCTCATCACCCAGCAGCCGCTGGGTGGCAAGGCGCAGTTCGGCGGCCAGCGGTTCGGCGAGATGGAGGTCTGGGCGCTCGAGGCGTACGGCGCCGCGAACATCCTCCAGGAGCTCCTGACGGTGAAGTCCGACGACGTCCTGGGCCGCGTCCAGACGTACGAGGCGATCGTCAAGGGCGAGGAGATCCAGCCGCCGCGCGTCCCCGAGTCGTTCAAGGTCCTCATCAAGGAGCTCCGGAGCCTCGGCCTCAATGCCGAGATCCTCGACCAGAACGACGAGGAGATCCCGCTCGCCGAGGACGACGCCTCGGGCTACCTGCTCCCGGACCTCGGCGGGATCAACCTCGCCGGCTTCGAGGACTGAGAACCATCACGCACCCGCACCCGCACACCACACGGAACCGGCGCCCGGCCGAGCCGGTTCCGTTCGCCCCCGTTCCGAGCCACGCCGCCCGGCCGCGCGGCGTCGAGGAGACACATGCTCGAGGTCAATAACTTTTCGGCGATCCGTATCTCGCTGGCCAGCCCGGACCAGATCCGCGACTGGTCGAAGGGCGAGGTGACGAAGCCCGAGACGATCAACTACCGCACGCTCAAGCCCGAGAAGGACGGGCTCTTCGACGAGCGGATCTTCGGTCCGACCAAGGACTGGGAGTGCTACTGCGGCAAGTACAAGCGGATTCGCTACAAGGGAATCATCTGCGACAAGTGCGGGGTCGAGGTCACCCGCTCGAAGGTCCGCCGCGAGCGCATGGGCCACATCCAGCTTGCCAGCCCCGTCAGCCACATCTGGTACTTCAAGGGCACGCCGAGCCGGCTCGGGATCCTGCTCGACATCAGCCCGCGGAACCTCGAGCGGATCCTCTACTTCGCCCTCTACATCGTCACCCACGTCGACGAGGACGCCCGCCAGCGCGCCCTCCGCGCGCTCGAGGACGAGGCCGAGGGGCGGGGCGGCAAGGCCGGCGAGGAGCTCGGCAAGCTCGAGGACGAGCTGCGGGCCGACTTCAACCGCAAGAAGGACGAGCTGACCGCCGGGCTCGAGACCACCCGGTCCGAGCTCGAGTCGCAGCGCGCCGCCCGGACCGAGGAGGTCGTCGCCAAGGCCAAGGAGGTCGAGGAGCGCCTCGCGGCCCTCGGCTCCAAGGCCGCCGAGGAGACGATCGCCTTCGAGCCGACCGGCGAGGTGGTGCTGGCCGCCGGCGACAAGCCGGGCAAGGACGCGACGGGCAAGCTGCGCAAGATCGTCGCGGCCGAGACCGAGCGGGTGAACCAGGAGCTCCAGGATCGCGAGCGCGACGAGGAGCGGGCGGTCGAGCAGAAGATCGCCGACCTGCGCGCCGGCATCGACGAGACGCTGACCCACGAGCGGGAGCGGCTCGCCGAGTCCGCCCAGGGCGCGAAGGACGAGATCCGCAAGGCCCGCGAGGAGATCGAGTCGCTCAAGGCGATGACCACCCTCGGCGAGACCGAGTTCCGGATGCTCGACGAGAAGTACGGCACGGGCGCCGGCGCCCGCGGCGGCCGGATCTTCTGGGCCGGCATGGGCGCCGAGGCCGTCCGCGAGATCATCGCCCGGATGGATCTCGAGGAGCTGGCCCGGTCGCTCCACGTCGAGGTCCGGACGACGTCCGGCCAGCGTCGCAAGAAGGCGATCAAGCGGCTCCGCCTCATCGAGGCGTTCCGCCGCTCCGGCACGCGCCCGGAGTGGATGATCCTGTCGGTCCTGCCGGTGATCCCGCCCGACCTGCGGCCGATGGTCCAGCTCGACGGCGGCCGGTTCGCGACCTCCGACCTCAACGACCTCTACCGCCGCGTCATCAACCGCAACAACCGCCTCAAGAGGCTCCTCGAGCTCGGCGCGCCCGAGATCATCATCCGCAACGAGAAGCGGATGCTCCAGGAGGCCTGCGACGCGCTGATCGACAACGGCCGCCGCGGCCGCGCGATCGCGGGTACCGGCAACCACCGCCTCAAGAGCCTGTCCGACATGCTCAAGGGCAAGCAGGGCCGGTTCCGCCAGAACCTGCTCGGCAAGCGCGTCGACTACTCGGGCCGGTCGGTCATCGTCGTCGGCCCGGAGCTGCGGCTCCACCAGTGCGGGCTGCCCAAGAAGATGGCGCTCGAGCTGTTCAAGCCGTTCGTCATGCGCCAGCTCGTCGAGAAGGGCTTCGCCCACAACATCAAGAGCGCGAAGCGGATCGTCGAGCGGGTTCGGCCCGAGGTCTGGGACGTCCTCGAGGAGGTCATCCAGGATCACCCGGTGCTCCTCAACCGCGCCCCGACCCTCCACCGCCTCGGGATCCAGGCCTTCATGCCGGTTCTCGTCGAGGGCTCGGCGATCCAGATCCACCCGCTCGTCTGCACGGCCTTCAACGCCGACTTCGACGGCGACCAGATGGCCGTTCACGTGCCGCTCTCGACGGCCGCCCAGGAGGAGGCCCGGTCGATGATGCTGTCGACCGCGAACCTCCTCTCGCCGGCCGACGGCAGCCCGGTCGTGGCGCCGACCCAGGACATGGTCCTCGGCTGCTACTACCTGACGATGGATCCGCCGCCGACGCCGAAGTCGAAGGCGCCCAAGCCGCGGATCTTCGCCGACGAGTCGGAGGCGATCCTCGCATACCAGCTCCGGACGATCGGTCTCCACGACCCGGTCGACGCCGAGGTCAGGACCTGGAGCGACGAGGCCGGCGAGCTCGTGGACGAGCGGCGCCGGACGACGGTCGGGAAGATCATCTTCAACGGGATCCTGCCCGAGGAGATGCGCTACCGCGACGACGTCATGACGCGCTCGCAGCTCAAGACGCTCGTCGACGAGTGCTACCGCCGGCTCGGCCCGACCGGGACGGCCCACCTCGTCGACGGCATCAAGTCGGTCGGGTTCGACTACGCGACCCGGGGCGGCGTCACGATCGGTCTCTGGGACATCGTCACGCCGACCGACAAGCGGGCCCGCCTCGAGAGCGCCGACCAGGCGGTCGCCGAGGTCGACCGGCAGTTCCAGCGCGGCCTCATCACCGAGGATGAGCGCTACGAGCAGGTCGTCGAGCTCTGGCAGCGGGTCACGAAGGAGGTCTCCGACACGATGATGGAGTACCTCCGCGACGACAACCCCGTCCGGATGATGACCGACTCCGGCGCCCGCGGAAACAAGGGCAACATCGGCCAGCTCGGCGCGATGCGTGGCCTCATGGCCGACCCGTCGGGCCGGATCATCGACGTCCCGGTCCGGAGCAACTTCCGCGAGGGGATGTCCGTCCTCGAGTACTTCATCTCCACCCACGGCGCCCGCAAGGGTCTCGCCGACACCGCGCTCCGAACGGCGGACTCGGGCTACCTCACGAGGCGGCTCGTCGACGTCGCCCAGGACGTCATCACCCGTGAGGACGACTGCGGCACGCTCGAGGGCAGCTGGATCATCCGGTCGGAATCGGCGGAGGAGGCCCTCGCCTACCAGCGCCGGCTCGTCGGCCGGCTGGCGGCCGCGCCGCTCGCCGACCCGCGGGTGAAGACGAAGAAGGGCGAGGAGGCGCCGCTCCTCGTCGACCGCAACCAGGAGATCACCGAGGAGATCGCGAAGGCGATCGACGACGCGGGCATCGACGAGGTCCTCGTCCGCTCGCCGCTGACCTGCGAGTCACGCCATGGCGTCTGCCGGTTCTGCTACGGCCGAAACCTCGCCACGGGCGATCTCGTCGGGATCGGCGAGGCGGTCGGCATCATCGCCGCCCAGTCGATCGGCGAGCCCGGCACCCAGCTGACGATGCGGACCTTCCACACCGGCGGCGTCGCGGGGCTCGACATCACCGCCGGCCTGCCCCGCGTCGAGGAGCTGTTCGAGGCCCGGATCCCGAAGGGCAAGGCCGAGATCAGTCACATCGACGGCGTGGTCGAGATCGTCAGGAGCGATACCGGGACGAAGGTCAAGGTCATCAGCCGGGAGCAGTTCGACACGCCGCTGGCGCTGCCCGCCGGCGCCGAGCTCCTGGCCGCGGCCGGTGATCTCGTCGAGGCCAACCAGGTCATCGCGAAGTCGGACGCGGGCGATGTGAGCGCCCCGGTCAAGGGCTTCCTCGTCCGAGAGGGCAAGGAGATCGCGGTCCGGGCCGAGGACGTCGTCGAGCGCGAGTACGTCATCCCCCACAACGCGAAGCTGCTCGTCGAGAACGGCCAGGAGATCCGGGCCGGCGACGCGATCACCGACGGCCCGATCAACCCGCAGGAGTACCTCGAGACGCGGGGCAAGGACGCCGTCCAGCGCTACCTCGTCAAGGAGGTCCAGAAGGTCTACCGGAGCCAGGGCGTCACGATCAATGACAAGCACATCGAGATCATCGTCCGGCAGATGCTCCGGAAGGTCCGGATCGACCAGCCGGGCGACGTCGACCTGCTCCCGACCGAGCTCGTCGACCGCCTCGAGTTCGAGGAGGCGAACAACCGCGTCCTCGCCGAGGGCGGCGAGCCGGCCACGGCCCAGACGGTGCTGCTCGGGGTCACGAAGGCCTCGCTCAACACCTCGAGCTTCCTCGCCGCGGCGTCCTTCCAGGAGACGACCCGGGTGCTGACCGAGGCCGCCATCAACGGCGCCAAGGACCACCTGATCGGGCTCAAGGAGAACGTCATCATCGGCAAGCTCATCCCGGCCGGGACGGGCGCGCCGCAGAACGTCGCCGCGGCCGCCGAGCGCAAGCGGCGGGCCGCGCTCGAGGCGCTCGCGGGCGAGGCGATCGAGGGCCTCGGAGAGGAGCAGTACAACCCGTTCCTCGAGGAGGGCGGCGCTCCCGGCGACGAGGGCACGGCCGGCCTCGCCGCCTCGCTCCTCGCCGCGTCGGAGCGGTCCGAGGATGGCGGCGGCGACGACTTCAACCCGTTCCTCGGCGGCGAATCGGCGGATGACGGGGGCGAGCTCGCGGGAGCGCTCTCGGGCGCTGCAGGCACCGACGAGGACGCCGCCGGGGAGCCGACCGAGGTCGGCGAGGAGGCAGGCCCCGAGGCCTGATCCCGCCGTCCGTCCCACCACCCCGCGACCACCCGGGCCGGCGCCGCGACGAGCGGCGCCGGCCCTTTGACACCCGCTTCCGGCCGCTGCTACACTCCGCGCTCGCGCCCCGAACGGGACGCGTTCCGCGTGCCCGCGGGTGAGTCCCGCCGGCGACCGACCCGATGCCCTCGGGGACCCCGGACGTCCGGCCGGATCGCAGCCCTCCCGGCCAGCGGGCCCACCTGACCACCACGACCCAGAAAGGACACGCGTCTCCGTGCCGACGATCAGCCAGCTCGTGCGCCACGGGCGGAAGCAGAAGATCGAGAAGATCAAGGCCCCCGCCATGCGCAGGAACTGGAACAGCCTGAAGCAGCGCCAGGTGCCGATCCCCGGCGCCCCGCAGAAGCGCGGCGTCTGTCTCCAGGTGCGCACGACGACGCCGAAGAAGCCGAACTCGGCACTCCGCAAGATCGCCCGCGTCCGGCTCACGAACCAGATGGAGGTCACGGCCTACATCCCGGGCATCGGCCACAACCTGCAGGAGCACTCCGTCGTGCTCGTCCGCGGTGGCCGGGTGAAGGACCTCCCGTCGGTGAAGTACCACATCATCCGCGGCACGCTCGACGCCGCCGGCGTCCGCGACCGCAAGCAGGCCCGGAGCAAGTACGGGGCGAAGGCCTCGGCGACGCCGGCCGGGCAGCGCTGACATGCCGCGCCGACAGAGCATCCCCCGCAAGGCGAAGTACGAGACGGTTCCGGCCAACCGGACCACCGCCCGCTTCACCGCGAAGCTCATGACGAACGGCAAGCGTCATCTCGCCGACCGGATCCTCCGCCAGGCGCTCGCCCGGGCCGAGGCCCAGTCGCATCGGCCCGGCCTCGAGGTCCTCGAGGCGGCCCTCCGCAACGCGACGCCGATCATCGAGGTCAAGCCGCGGCGCGTCGGTGGCGCCACCTACCAGGTGCCGGTCGAGATCCGCGGCGATCGGCGCCTCTCGCTCGGCGTCCGCTGGCTCGTCCAGGCGGCGCGCAAGCGCAGCGGCAAGTCGATGGGGGAGAAGCTCGCGGCCGAGTTCGTCGACGCGATGAACGGCCTCGGCGCGGCGGTCAAGCGCCGCGAGGACACGCACAAGATGGCCGAGGCCAACAAGGCCTTCAGCCATTTCAAGTGGTAATCAGGGAAGCGTAGGCACAGCGTGGCACGGCTCGTTCCGCTCGCACGGACGCGGAACATCGGAATCATCGCCCATATCGATGCGGGCAAGACGACCGTCACCGAGCGGATCCTCTTCTTCACGAAGAAGACCTACAAGATCGGTGAGGTCCATGAGGGCACGGCCGTCATGGACTGGATGCCCCAGGAGCAGGAGCGCGGCATCACGATCACTGCCGCGGCGACGACCTGCTTCTGGGACGACAACCGCATCAACATTATCGATACGCCCGGGCACGTGGACTTTACCGTCGAGGTCGAGCGGAGCCTCCGCGTGCTCGACGGCGCTGTCGTCGTCTTCGACGGCGTCGCCGGTGTCGAGCCGCAGTCCGAGACCGTCTGGCGCCAGGCCGATCGCTACCGCGTGCCGCGGATCTGCTTCATCAACAAGCTCGACCGCACCGGAGCCGACTTCTGGCGCTGCGTCGACATGATCCGCGACCGCCTCGGAGCGACACCGGTGCCGATCCAGATCCCGATCGGCTCGGAGGACGCGTTTCGGGGCGTCGTCGACCTCGTCCGGATGAAGGCCCTCGTCTACCGCGACGACCGGGGCGAGCAGATCGACGTCGTCGACATCCCGGCCGACCTCGCCGACGAGGCGAAGCGCCACCACGACGCGCTCGTCGAGGCGGTGGCCGAGATGGACGACGGACTGACCCACAAGTTCCTCGAGGGCGAGGAGCTGACCGAGGACGAGATCCGACACGGGCTCCGCCTCGGCACGCTCCAGTACCGGATCGTGCCGGTCCTCACGGGCTCGGCGCTCAAGAACAAGGGCATCCAGCCGATGCTCGACGCCGTCGTCGACTACCTGCCGAGCCCGCTCGACGTCCCGCCGGTCATCGGCGAGGACCCGCGCGAGGGCAAGGAGGTCCTCCGGACCGTCGACGACAGCGAGCCCTTCGCCGCCCTCGCCTTCAAGATCGCGGCCGACCCGTTCGTCGGCAAGCTCGCCTTCTTCCGGGTCTACTCGGGCACGCTCAAGACCGGCTCCTACGTCCTCAACGCGACGAAGGGCAAGAAGGAGCGGATCGGCCGGATCCTCCAGCTCCACGCCAATCACCGCGAGGAGATCGACGCGGTCTATGCCGGCGACATCGCCGCCGCCGTCGGCCTCCGCGACACGTTCACCGGCGACACCCTGTCCGATCCCGACCACCCGGTCCTGCTCGAGTCGATGACGTTCCCCGAGCCGGTCATCGAGGTCGCGATCGAGCCGAAGACGAAGGCGGACCAGGACAAGCTCGCGATCGCCCTCCAGCGGCTCGCCGAGGAGGACCCGACCTTCCGGGTCCATACCGACGAGGAATCGGGCCAGACCCGGATCGCCGGGATGGGCGAGCTCCACCTCGACGTCCTCGTCGACCGGATGACCCGCGAGTTCAAGGTCGCGGCCAACGTCGGCCGACCGTCGGTCTCGTACCGCGAGACGATCCGCCGCAGCGCAGAGGGCAACGGCCGGTTCGTCCGCCAGACGGGCGGCCGCGGCCAGTACGGCCACGTCGTCCTGACGCTCGAGCCGACCGGCAAGGGCCAGGGTTACGAGTTCGTCGACAAGATCGTCGGCGGCGTCATCCCCCGCGAGTACATGCGCGCGATCGACACGGGGATCCGGGAGAAGCTCGAGACGGGCATCTATGCCGGCTACCCGATGGTCGACGTCCGGGCGATCGTCCACGACGGCTCGTACCACGAGGTCGACAGCTCGGAGATGGCGTTCAAGATCGCCGCTTCGATGGCGGTCCAGGACGCCGTGGAGAAGGCGAGCCCGGTCGTGCTCGAGCCGATGATGCGGGTCGAGGTCACAATGCCGAAGGAATTCATCGGCGACGTGATCGGCGACCTCAACAGCCGGCGCGGCCAGGTCGAGGCGATGGATGAGCGTGGCTCGACCCAGGTCGTCCGCGCCTTCGTGCCGCTCGCCGAGATGTTCGGCTACGCCACGGACCTGCGGTCGATGACCCAGGGTCGGGCGAGCTACTCGATGGAGCTGAGTCACTACGCCGAGGTCCCGGGCAACATCGCCCAGGAGCTCGTCGCCAAGTCGAAGGTCTGAGGGAGGCCACGAGCCAATGGCCAAGAAGAAGTACGAGCGCACGAAGCCGCACGTGAACATCGGCACGATCGGCCACATCGACCACGGCAAGACGAGCCTCACCGCGGCGATCACGAAGTACCTCGCCCTCAAGGGCGAGGCCGAGTACCGGGCCTTCGATTCGATCGACAACGC
>DASTSC010000024.1:0-4138 GCA_035760905.1 Candidatus Limnocylindrales bacterium
CATCACCGATCTCGACCGGGTGGTCGTCGAGCGGGGGCGGCTCATCGCCCTCGGCCAGGTCCTGCCGGCCGCGCCACCGCGGATCGACAAGGGGATCCTCGTCGACGTCGGGCCGTACGTGATCCTCGCCCAGCTCGAGGGACGCCTCGCCGATCTCGACGCGGGGCGGCTCATGTGCCGCTCGGCGATCGTCGGCTTCGCCGTCGCCGAGCACTGGCGCATCGAGCGACTCGGGCTCACCCGGATCGAGTCCGGCCACGCTCGAACGGTCCGGACGGGAACGTACGAGGACTTCGAGGTCGCCTCCACGCTGCGCCGGGTGGCCGCGGGGCGCTGAGGGGCCAGCGCGCCGACCGACCGGTCAGCGCCCGCGCCGACGCGGCCGGGGCCCGGGCGAGAGCCGGTCGCGAAGCGCGACCGCGGCGTCGGGGATCGCGTCCGGCAGGCGGACGACGCGCTCGTCGCGCTCGGCCGCGCCTTCCGCGCCCCGGCCGCCGACCGCGAGGAGGAGGTCCGGGCGTTCGGTCTCGAGCGCCCGGGTGACGTCCCGGGCTGCGGGCACGTCCGCCGCCGTCGGGACCGCCACCACGGCCGCGGCCGGACCCCGTGAGCGGGCGTGCCCGGCCACCGCTCGCAGCCACTCATCGACGGGGAGATCGGGGCCGAGATAGAGCACCGGCAGCCCCACCCGTCGCGCGGCGACGGCGAACGCGAGCGCACCGAGCTCGTGGCGCGATCCGGGTGGCAGTCCGACGAGAACCGTCCGGCCGTCTTCGCCGTCGCGACCCGTGCCCGCCGCCTCGAAGGCCGCGGACAGACGGCGAAGGACGGCGTGGCTCGCGGCGTGTTCCGCGGCGACCGGAAGGTGGCCGCTCGCCCATGCTCGACCGAGCGAACGGAGGGCGGGCAGCAGGAGATCGTTCGTCACCCGCTCGAAGGAGCCGCTCGCGAACATCTCGTCGAGGACGCGTCCGAGGGCGGCCTGGTCGAGACCCGCCGCGGCATCGACGAACCCGTCGACGAGCGGCTGGGTCGCGACCGTCTCCGCCGGCCGGTCGGGCTCGTTCTGAGCCGCGGCCGGCGCGACGCCCTCGTCGCGGATTCGCGCCGCCGCCCGGCTCGGCGTCCAGCCGTCCTCGACGAGGCGCCGGACCGCGCGGACGCGGGCGATGGCCTCGTCGTCGTAGATCCGGTAACCGGCGTCGGTTCGGCCGGGCGCGACGACGCCGTAGCGGCGCTCCCACGCCCGTAGCACCTGGACCGACACCCCGGCCCGCCGGGCAGCTTCTGAGATCGTGTACATGGTTTGTCGAAGATAGCACGCAGAAAGCACTTGACAAGGCCTCGACACGACCGCTATCGTCCCGCCCAGACCTTGGACAAGGGTTCGACACACAAGGAGACGTTCGATGCGCTACGTCAACTCGCTCGCCCTGCTGCTCGTGATCGTCGGGGCGGTCAACTGGCTCCTCGTCGGGCTTGCGAAGTTCGACCTCGTGGCAGCCCTCACCGGCTCGTCGTTCGGCGAGGTGAACCCGATCTCGACGGTGGTCTACGCGCTCGTCGGGATCTCCGGGATCGCGCTCCTGCCGGTCCTGGGACGGTGGCTGACCTCGCCCGACGAGCGGGTCCAGGCCTCCGCCTGAGCTCCAGCTTCCTCCCTCCTCCACGGCGGGTCGGTCCGGGGGGCCGGCCCGCCGTCTTCGTGCTTCCGCGAGTCCCGGAGTTTGCTTGACAGCATACGAACTTGGCCGTAGGCTGATCGACGTTAGTTGCGGCAGCAACGAGGAGCGCGGCGGCGACGAGACGGTCGCCGGGACAGAGCGCCGCGCGGGACACGGGCGTATCGGCCCGGGAGGCACGAGTTCATGGACACGTTCGACGCAGCCCTGCTGCTCCTCCGGCTCGGCGTCGGCCTGACGTTCGCCGCCCACGGGGCGCAGAAGATCTTCGGCTGGTGGGGTGGTCCCGGCCTCGAGGGCTGGCGCGGCGCGATGGCGAAGATGGGCTATCGGCCGGTCGGGCTCTTCGCGGGGCTCTCGGCCCTGATCGAGCTCGGCGGCGGCCTCTTCGTCGCATTCGGGCTGCTCACGCCGATCGCGGCTGCGGCTCTGATCGCGCAGAGCGTCGTCATCATCGGCCAGGTCCACTGGCAGAACGGCTTCTTCAACGGCAAGGGCGGCTACGAGTACCCGCTCTCGCTGGGGCTCGGCTCGGTCGCGATCGTCCTGCTCGGCGCCGGCGCCTGGAGCCTCGACGCGGTCCTCGGCTTCGCGGCCGGTGCCACGGCCAGCGTGGCCCTGATCATCCTCGGTCTCGTCGCCGGGGCGGTCGTCCTGACGGTCCCGCGGCTCGGCGCGAACGCGGCGGCGCACCAGGGCTGACGCGGCGCCGCACCAGAGCTGACGCGCCAGCCCCGGTCGAGGCGGTCAGCGGCGGCGAAATCGGAGCGCGACGTCACGCTCCCAATGCCGACCGTCGGACGACCGATCCCAACGGCCTCGGATCGAGCGGCCGTCGTCGGAGAAGGCGCCGGTGAAGCGCTGGAAGAGCGCAGGCGCATCGCGCCAGAGCGTCCAGACGGGGTACGTGAAGAGCATCCGGTAGACCCGGCGGATCCCGCGGGCATCGGCGTAGAGGTAGGCGAACTCGCGCCCTGTGTCGTCGAGGCCGATCAACGCGGTCGACGGCTGACGCGAGTCCTCGACCCGCTCGCGTGGCGCAGCGGGGAGGGGATCCGGGACGGGCGCCTCCGGGAGCGGCACATCAGAGCGCTGGCGGAGGAACTGGCCGCCCTCGATCCACTCGAACGTGCTCGTCCCGGCCCACCTGGGGCGACCGTCGACGAACGCCTCGATGCGCCAGCTGCCGACGAGCGGCTCGAGCGCGCCGACGGTGAGGGGAGCGGGCTGCCCCTGAGGCAGCCCGCCCGATCGCTCAGCGATCTTCGGGGTGCTCCGGGACCATCTTCGTCCCGCAGCAGCACGTGAACGCCTCCATCTGCTCCATCTTCGCCGGGTCGCCGTGGTGCTTGAGCATGATCTCGCACCCGCAGTTCGGACAGACGAAGTCCTCGCCGTCGTGCATCTCGTGCTGGGTCGTGGTCCCCATGGTCTGCTGCATCTCGAGCTCCTTTCCGCTGTGATCCCATCGTCGCGGAGCCGACCCCGCGGAGGCGGGCGAGGTCGGCGGGCAGGGGATTTCAGCAGGCTCTCAGACCGGCCGCATCACCGTGGTGAGCGTGTCGCCGTCGGCGGTCGTGTAGGAGTCGAACTCGACGAGGTCGCCCTCGCCCGTCGGCATCCGGAAGCGCGAGATTGCGACGCCGGTGCGCCGGATGATGTCGAGCACGGGACCGACATCGTCGGTGGCGGTCGGGGTCACGAACTCCTGCCAGTGGTGGCCCACCAGCTCGTCGCGGCCGAGGAACGCCCGTGCGGGCGCGTTCGCCTCGAGGATGAGGCCGCGCATGTCGTAGCGGAGCCGGGGCAGCGCCCCGTCGAGCCACCACTCGGCGGTCCCGTGCTCGGGCGCCGGATCCCGGGTCACCGTCCACGCATCGTCGCCGTCGACGTGCCGAACCCGGGTGCGGGGATAGAGACGCCGCAGCGCGAGCTCGAGGCGCTCGGCGGTCGGCTCCGCGAGCGAGGCGAGCAGCTCCGCCGCGTACTGATGGAAGACGACGTCCTCGGCCGGATGGGTCTCGAGACGGTGGCGCTCGATGTCGGCCTCCGTCGCCGCCTCAGCGTCCGCGGCCCGGCCATCGCGGGCCTGCTCCACCTCGACGTCAGACGCGAGCCTGAAGACTCCGACGAGCCGTCGGCGCTCGCGGGCCGCCCGAAGATCCACCGCGATCACCTCGCCGCCGCGCGGACGAAGGAGGACGGTCGCGGTGAGGGCGCGACCGCTCCGGACGATCTCGAACAACGCACTCGCGTCGAGCAGCGTTCCCGGGGCGACGAGCTCGGTCGCGGCGATCGGCAGGTCGTCCGGCCGGAGCCCGAGGAGCGAGAGCGCGAGGTGGTTCGCCTCGACGATCCGACCGGCCTGGTCGACGACGATCCGCGGCAGCCCGGGCTGGGTCCACCACGGGCCATGGACATCCGGGCGCCAGCTGCCGTCGCGGTAGACGTACCAG
>DASTSC010000025.1:0-5614 GCA_035760905.1 Candidatus Limnocylindrales bacterium
TGGTCGCCCTCATCGCCGAGCGGCTCGGCCTCGCCGACCCGGGCTTCGCGACGCTGACGGACGACCCGACGCTTCATCCCGGACGATCCGCGCTCGTGCGGGCCGCGCCGGCCGACGGTGGGCGGGACGACGTCCCGCCGGCGCTCGCCGGGCGGGTCGGCATCCTCCACCCACGGCTCGTCGAGTCGCTCGACCTTCGGGCCGACGTCGTCGTCGCGGAGCTCTCCGTGCGCGGGCTCTCGGCCGGCGTCCTCGAGCCGGTCCGACTCGTGCCGCCGCCGCGTCATCCCGCCGTCGAGCGCGATATTGCGATCGTCGTCGACGCGGACGTGCCCGCGGCCACGGTCGTCGACGCCATTCGCTCGGGCGGCGACACGCTCCTCGCGGGCGTGCGCCTCTTCGACGTGTATCGCGGCGCGCCGCTCGACCCGGGCACGAAGTCGCTCGCCCACCGCCTCGTGTTCCGGGCCGACCGGACGCTGACCGAGGACGAGGTGGACCGCGCGATCGCCGCGATCGTGGCGGCGGTGGCGGCGCAGGTAGGCGGTCGGGTCCGGACATAGGTGGAGCGGAGGGGTTCCGAGCCGGGACGTTCGGGGCAGTTGTGAGGCGCAGAGGGGCGCTGCTACGCTGACGTGCCCTCCCGCGTCGTTCGGGGCGTCGCCGGGGTTGTCAGAGGGAACCACGTGGACATCTCGCAGTTCCTCGGATCGCTGGGCGTCTTCGATCTGCTCGTGATCCTGTTCCTGTTCGCGATGTTCGTGCTCGGGTTCGCGCAGGGAACCATCCGCCGGTTGCTCGGGCTCGCGTCGATCGTCTTCTCGTTCCTCCTCGCGTCGCAGCTCCGCGATCCGGTCGGCGGGTTCCTCGCCACGAACTGGACCCAGCTGCCGAAGGAATACGACGTGATGTTCGGCTACCTCGTCGTCTTCGTGGCGGCGTCGGTCGCGTTCTCGGTCGTCATCCAGGGCTTCTACCGCAAGCAGCCCCTGTTCGAGAAGTACACGGTCGTCGACGAGCTGATCGGTGGCCTGCTCGGCATCGTCCAGGCGGTCGTCATCCTCGCCGCGGTCATCGTGATCCTCGACTCGTTCTACCGGATCCCGGGCATCGCTCCCGACAACGACGAGCTCAAGGTCCTGCGCGACGTCTTCAACGCCTACAACGACTCGCGCACCGCGACCGTCTTCCGCGAGGCGATCATCCCGGCCTCCTTCGCGGTCATCGGCGGTCTCGTCCCGGGCGACGTCCGGAGCTTCTTCGGCGGCTGAGGGCCCTCGCCAGCGGCAGGCGGAGCCCGAGCCGGCGGTCCGCTAGCCTCCGAGGGTGCGCACGGCCGAACCGTTCGATCGCTCGCTGCTCGCGGGCGACCCGGTCGGGGCTGCCCGAGCGCTCGTCGGCGCGATCCTCATCCGTGAGCCCGACCGGGCGGGGCGGATCGTGGAGGTCGAGGCGTACGTCGGGACCAGCGACGAGGCGTCGCACGCCCGCTTCGGGCCGACGGATCGGAACCGCGTGATGTGGGGCGGACCGGGGGTCGCCTACGTGTACCTTGTCTACGGGATGTACGACTGCCTCAACGTCGTCGTCGAACCCGCGAACCGGCCCGCCGCGGTCCTCGTCCGCGCCGTCGAGCCGCTCGCCGGGATCGACGCGATGCGCACCGCGCGGCTCGCTCACGCGCGCGCCCGGCGCAGGGCGTGGGGTGACGAGCGGCTGCGCGCCGAGGCCGCCCGTCTCGACGGCCTCGACCCACCCCGCGTCGCTTCCGGGCCCGGTGCGGTCGCCGCGGCCTTCTCGATCGATCGCGCAGACACCGGGACCGACCTGTGCGTCGCCGGTACGAGACTCCGGCTCGCGACGGGCGACTCGCCGAGCCAGGTGGCCGAGTCGCCGCGCATCGGGATCGCCTACGCCGGCGAGCCGTGGCTCTCGAAGCCCTGGCGGTTCTTCGATCCCGCCAGCCCCGCGGTCTCCGGCCGGACGACCACCTCCCGGCGGCGCGTTCCCCGAGCCTGATGGACGGCCGCTCGCTCCAGCTCCTCGAGTTCCCGCAGGTCCGTGCCCGCCTGGCGGCGGCCACCGCGTTCCCGCCCTCACGCCGGCTCGCGGAGGCGCTCGTGCCCTCCGACGAGCCGGTCATCGTCGCTCGCGGCCTCGACGAGACCGACCAGGCGCGGGCGCTTCTCTCGGAGCGGCCGTCGGTCGGCGTCGGCGGCGCCCACGACATCGGCCCGTGGATCGACCGAGCCGGCCGCGGCGGGCGGCTCGAGCCGGACCACTTCATCGCGATCGCGGACACGCTCGACGCGACCGCGCGGCTCACGACGGCCCTCGGCGACGAGCGGCGGCCGCTCCTGCGCGAGCTCGGGCATCGGCTCCATCCGCTGCCGGCTCTTCGCTCGACGCTCGCCCGGAGCTTCGACCCGACCGGGGAGCTGCTCGACACGGCCTCGCCGACGCTGGGCGGCCTTCGCGCGGCGGTCCGGATCGCCTACGACCGGCTTCGTCGCCGGCTCGACGCGCTCGTCACGAACGAGCTCGGCGGGGCCCTCCAGGACCCGATCGTCACGCTCCGGAACGGGCGCTACGTCGTCCCGGTCAAGGCCGAGGCGCGCGGCCGGGTGAAAGGCATCGTCCACGATGCGTCGGGCAGCGGCCAGACGCTGTTCGTGGAGCCGCTCGTGGCCGTCGAGCTCGGCAACGCCTGGCGCGAGGCGCAGGCGGCCGTCGCGGAGGAGGAGGCGCGGATCCTCGACGAGCTGTCCGCCCTCGTCGGGGCCAACGCGACGCTTCTGCGGGACTCGCTCGACGCGCTCGCCCGGTTCGACCTGTGGGCGGCGAAGGCGAAGCTCGCGGCCGAGATGGAGGCGGTCCGGGCGGAGACGACCGACCGCCAGGAGCTCGAGCTGCTCTCGGCCCGTCACCCCGGGCTGACCGGTCGGGTCGTCCCGATCGACGTCCGTCTCGGCGGGGACTACACGGCGCTCGTGGTCACGGGGCCCAACACCGGCGGCAAGACCGTGACGCTCCGGACGATCGGTCTCCTCGCGCTCATGCATCAGGCCGGCCTCCACGTCCCCGCGGCCCCCGGCAGCCGGCTGCCGATCTTCCGGGACGTCTTCGCCGACATCGGCGACGAGCAGTCGATCGCCCAATCGCTCTCGACGTTCTCCGGCCACCTCTCGCGGATCATCCGGATCGTGGAGGCCGCCGGTCCGGCCACGCTCGTCCTCCTCGACGAGCTCGGGGCCGGCACGGACCCGACGGAGGGCTCGGCGCTCGCCCAGGCCCTCCTCGACCACTTCATCCGGGTCGGCGCGCTCGTCGCCGCGACGACCCATTACGCCGAGCTCAAGGCGTACGCCCACGACACGCCGCAGGCGCGGAACGCGTCGGTCGAGTTCGACCTCGACACGCTCAGCCCGACGTACCGGCTCTCGATCGGCCTGCCGGGCGGCAGCCAGGCGTTCGCGATCGCCGAGCGCCTCGGGCTGCCGGAGCCGATCGTCGCCGACGCCCGGTCGCGGCTGACCGAGACCCAGCGCTCGTTCGAGGCGACGCTCGCCTCGCTCCGCGAGAGCGAGACCGCCAGCGCCGAGGCGCTCGAGCGGGCCCGGGACGCCGAGGCAAGGGCGGCGGAGGCGCTGCGAGCGGCCGAGGAGGAGCGGCGGCGGGCCCGCCGGGAACGGGACGAGGCCGTGCGCGCGGCGCGCGAGGAGGCCGACCGGGTCCTCGAGGCGCTCCGCGGCGAGGTCGCGGGGGTCCGGCGGACCCTCGAGCGCGAGACGGTCACGGCGCCGGCGCTCGACGCGGCGGTCGGCCGAGCCCAGGCCCAGGCCGCGCGTCTTCCGTCCGCCGCCGCCGAGTCGCCGCGCCCGGTCGCCCGCCGGTCGTGGCGGGTGGGGGAGGCTGCCCGGAGCCGGAGTGCCGGCTGGGAGGGCCGCGTCGTGGGGCTCGATCGCGGCGGTCGGCGGGCCGTCCTCGAGACCGGGGGTGTCCGCGTGTCGGTCGACGTCCGGGACCTCGAGCCCGCCGCCGCGATACCCGTCACCGCCGGCGTCGGCGGCGGAGGTGGCCGACCGGCCGAAGCGGGCGGCGGCGCCGAGGCGCTGCGCCTCGGCCGGGCGCGAACGGTCGCTTCCTCGCTCGACCTCCGGGGCGCCCGTGTCGACGAGGCCCTCGAGGCGCTCGGCCGCTACCTCGACGACGCCTCGCTCGCCGGTCTCGATCGGGCGACGATCGTCCACGGGATCGGGACGGGCGCGCTCCGCGATGCGGTTCGGGCCGCGGCCGGGTCGCACCCGCTCGTGAGGGCGATCCGGGCCGGCAATCGGGCCGAGGGCGGGGAGGGCGCGACGATCGTCGAGCTGTGACCCGAAGCCGCTACGGCGACGGCGACGGCTTCGGCGGCTTTGTCGGTTTCGGTGACGGCGAGGGCGGCCCGGGGGAGGGACTCGGCTCGATCGAGGGACACGGACCGACGAGCGGGTCGCAGCTCGGCGTCGGGGTCGGCGACGGCGGCAGCGGCTTGCAGGTCTTCGACGGCGCGAACGGCGCGCCCCACGTCGTTCCGAACGGATAGAACCCGCCGCCGTAGAAGTAGCTCGTCCGCGAGCCCTTGAGCCCGCCGCCGACGCCGCTGCCGCGCGCCGCGCGGGAGGCCCAGTCACGGGTGTACTTCTGCCACTGCGGGAACTCGGGCTCGAGCTTGCTGACGTCGAAGAAGCCGCGCTGGACCTGCGGCCCGGTGCAGCCGTCGTTCCAGAGGAGGCCGGTCGCCTTGTCGATGTCGACGACGCGCTTCGTGTCGTCGGGCTTCGACGGCTGGGTGCCCTTGATGAACAGCTCGTTCACGGTCTTGCGCGTGAACGGGCCCGGCTGCATCCCGCTGAACGCGTCGACCTTCTCGGTGACGAGGCCACCTGGCTTGTTGTCGGCGAAGGAGGCGAACGGCATCCCCTTGCTGACGTTGGTCATGATCCGGGACCAGAGCGGCGCGGATGAATCGAGGGACAGGCTGCCGCCGTTCGGGGTGCTGTCGCTGTTGCCCATCCAGACGCCGACGACGAGCTGCGGCGCGTGCGGGTCCTTCGGCGGGGCGAGGAAGCCGAACGCCGTGACGTCCTTGTTGTCGCTCGTCGTGCCGGTCTTGTAGGCCGCCTCCCGCCGCTGGCCGTGGTCGATGATCCGCCAGTCCGCCCAGAACGGGTTCGTCTGCGGCTCGGTGTTGCCCTTGAGGATGTCGCTCATGATGTAGGCGGTCTGGGGGCTGACCACCTGGGTTCCCTCGGGGGCCTTCGCGTTCGCCGGCGGCCAGACCTGGTTGCCGCTCGCGTCGGTGACCGACTGGATCATCTGGCGCGGCATCCGGACGCCGCCGTTGGCGAGCGTCGCGTACGCGCCGAGCAGGTCGATCGGGTGCATCACCTGCGTCCCGATGCTCTGGCTCACGACCGGGATCGTGCCCTTGAGGTAGTGGATCCCGAAGTCCTTCGTCCGGGCCAGCTCGTGGGCGATCCCGATGTAGAAGCCCGACTTCACGGCCGGGATGTTGAGCGAGAACTGGAGCGCCGATCGAAGGCGAACGGGACCGCGCTCGAGGTGGTCCGCC
>DASTSC010000026.1:0-21844 GCA_035760905.1 Candidatus Limnocylindrales bacterium
CGCCCAGGCGTTCGAGGTCGTCGCGAAGCGCGTCGACGTCGTCGGCGCGGAGCTCGGCGGCGACGTCTCGCTCGCCGGCGCGCAGCCGCTGGTCATGCGGGCGCTCGCCGGCGCCCGGACCGTCGACGCGACGCGCGGGGCGCCGGGCGGCGCGGTCGGCACCGACGCCGCCGCCGATCCCCGGACCGCAGGCACCACGACAACCGAGTCATCCAATGCGGCCGAGCCGGCCGCCGCACTGCCCGGAGGTAGCACTCGATGAGCGTTCGCATCGGCATCAACGGCTTCGGCCGCATCGGTCGCCAGTCCCTGAAGGCGATCCTGGAGCGCGCCCCCGACCTCGAGGTCGTGGCCGTCAACGACCTGGTCGACACCAGCCTGAACGCGCTGCTGTTCAAGCACGACTCGACCTACGGGGCGTTCGAGGGGACGGTCGACCACACCGACGACGCCCTGATCATCGACGGGCGCGAGATCAAGGTCCTCAAGGAGAAGGACCCGGCCGCGCTGCCGTGGGGCGACCTCGGCGTCGACGTCGTGCTCGAGTCGACCGGCATCTTCACCGACGCGGAGAAGGCCCGCGCCCACATCACCGCGGGCGCGAAGAAGGTCGTGATCAGCGCGCCGGCGAAGGGCGAGGACATCACCATCGTCCTCGGGGTCAACGACGAGAAGTACGACCCCGACAGCCACCACATCATCAGCAACGCCAGCTGCACCACGAATTGCCTGGCACCGGCGGCCAAGGTCGTCCATGACGCGTTCGGGATCGAGCGCGGGCTGATGAACACGATCCACAGCTACACGAACGACCAGCGGATCCTCGACGTCGCCCACAAGGATCCGCGCCGAGCCCGTGCCGCCGGCCTGAACATCATCCCGACGACGACCGGGGCGGCGAAGGCCCTGGCGCTCGTCATCCCCGAGCTCAAGGGTCGCTTCGACGGCTTCAGCCTGCGGGTCCCGACCCCCACCGTGAGCGTCGTCGACTTCACCGCCGACGTCCGCCGCGAGACGACCGCGGACGAGATCAACGATGCCTTCCGCCGGGCCGCGGAGGGCCCGATGAAGGGCATCCTCGGCGTCTCCGACGAGCCGCTCGTGTCGAGCGACTTCCGGGGCGACAGCCGGTCCTCGATCATCGACGCCGCCTCGACGATGGTCCTCGGCGGAACGATGGTCAAGGTCATCAGCTGGTACGACAACGAGTGGGGCTACAGCTGCCGCGTCGCCGACCTGATCGCCTTCGTCGCGGCCCGGATGCCGGCCGCGGCCGCGGCCTGAGGCAGCCCGATGAACAAGCTCACGGTCAGGGACTTCGATCCCAGCGGCAAGCGCGTCTTCCTGCGGGTCGACTTCAACGTCCCGCTCGAGGACGGGCGGGTGGCCGACGACTCCCGGATCCGGGCGGCCCTGCCGACGATCCGCTACCTCCTCGGCGAGGGCGCCCGGGTGATCCTCGCCAGCCACCTCGGCCGGCCGGACGGCAAGGTCCAGGACGGCCTCCGGCTCCGGCCGGTCGCCGCCCGGCTATCCCAGCTGCTCGGCCGAACGATCCCCGTCACCGGCTCCGCATTGGGCGTCGGCACGGAGGACGCGGTCAAGCGCCTCAAGAACGGCGAGGCGCTCCTCCTCGAGAACCTCCGCTTCTACCCGGAGGAGGAGAAGAACGACCCGAAGTTCGCGGCCCAGCTGGCACGCTATGCCGAGGTCTACGTCAACGACGCCTTCGGCACCGCCCACCGCGCCCACGCCTCGACGGTCGGCGTTGCGAAGCTCCTGCCGGCCTACGCCGGGTTCCTCATGGAGAAGGAGCTCGAGATGCTGGGGCGGCTGCTCGAGAACCCGGAGCGCCCGTTCGCCGCGATCCTCGGCGGGGCGAAGGTCTCTGACAAGATCAAGGTCGTCGACAACCTGCTGACGAAGATCGACGTCCTCGTCGTCGGGGGCGGGATGGCGAACACGTTCCTGCTCGCGACCGGCCGGGCGGTCGGCAAGAGCCTCGCCGAGCACGACCGGGTCGACGACGCGAAGCGGATCCTCGAGACGGCCGAGCGCAAGGGCGTCCAGGTCGTCCTTCCGGTCGACGTGGTGATCGCCAAGGAGGTCACCCGCGGCACCGAGTACAAGACGCTCGGCGTCGAGAAGCTGCCGGCGTCCTGGCACATCGTCGACGTCGGCCCCCGGACGCGCGAGGCGATCGAGCAGGCCCTCGAGCCGGCGAAGACCGTCTTCTGGAACGGCCCGCTCGGCGTGTTCGAGATCCCGGCCTTTGCCCGCGGGACGAAGGAGGTCGCCCGTTTCCTGGCGACGAAGGCCGAGGCCGGCACGACCGTCGTCGTCGGCGGCGGCGACTCGGTGGCGGCGATCGAGCAGCAGGGCCTGACCGGAGCCTTCACCCACATCAGCACCGGCGGAGGGGCATCGCTCGAGTTCCTCGAGGGCCGCGAGCTGCCGGGGGTGGCCGTGCTCCAGGACCGCCCCGGCGGCGAGGACACGCGCCGCTCGAAGAAGGAGCCGGCCGCCGCGGCGAGCGGTTCGCGGTCGTGAACACCGCGATCGAGGCGGTCGACGCCCGGGAGATCCTCGATTCCCGTGGCAATCCGACGGTCGAGGTGGACGTCGTCCTGGCGGACGGGTCGGTGGGTCGGGCGGCGGTCCCGTCCGGCGCCTCCACCGGCACCCGCGAGGCCGTCGAGCTTCGCGACGGCGACACGGCGCGCTACGGCGGCAAGGGCGTCCTCACCGCGGTCCGGAATGTGGTCGAGCGGATCGCGCCGGTCGTGGTCGGTCTCGACGCCGCCGACCAGCCCGGGATCGACGCGGCGCTCGTCGACCTCGACGGCAGCCCGAACAAGGCGAACCTCGGGGCGAACGCGATCCTCGGCGTGTCGCTCGCGTGCGCCCACGCGGCCGCGGCAGCCCACGATCTCCCGCTCTACCGCTATCTCGGCGGCGCCGGCGCGCGGATCCTGCCGGCCCCGATGTTCAACATCCTCAACGGCGGCAAGCACGCCCAGGACTCGACCGACTTCCAGGAGTTCATGGTGATGCCGGTCGGTGTCGGGTCGTACGCCGAGGCGCTGCGGGCGGGCGCCGAGACGTTCGCGGCGCTCAGGTCGATCCTCCACGCCGACGGCTTCGCGACCGGGCAGGGCGACGAGGGCGGCTTCGCTCCGTCGCTCGCCTCGAACGAGGCTGCGGTGGAGGTGATCCTCCGGGCGATCGAGAAGGCCGGCTACCGGCCCGGCGAGGAGGTCGCGATCGCGCTCGACCCTGCGTCCTCCGAGCTCGTCGAGGACGGCGGGGACGGTCGGGACGGCGAGGTCGTCCGCTATCGGCTGGCAAAGGAGGGTCGGACGCTCGAGTCCGACGAGCTGATCGATCTCTGGGAGCGTTGGATCTCGACCTACCCGATCGTGTCGCTCGAGGACGGCCTCGCCGAGAACGACTGGGCGGGCTGGCGGCGGCTGACCGAGCGCCTCGGCGATCGTGTCCAGCTCGTCGGCGACGACATCGTCGTGACCAACCCGGCGCTCATCCGTGAGGCGATCGAGCGGGATGCGATGAATGCCGTGCTCATCAAGCTCAACCAGGTCGGGACGCTGTCCGAGACGATCGAGGCGATCGAGCTCGCGTCGCGGGCCGGCTGGTCGTCGGTCGTCTCTCACCGCTCCGGCGAGACCGAGGACACGACGATCGCGGATCTCGCCGTCGCGATGGCCACCGGCCAGATCAAGACCGGGGCGCCATCGCGATCGGAGCGGGTGGCGAAGTACAACCGCCTCCTCCGGATCGCCGACGAGCTCGGCGACGGGGCGCGCTACCTGGGGCGCGAAGCGCTCTCGGGCGGCGTGCGGCGGGCGACGTCGGATGCGTCGGCGGAACCGCCGGCGACGCCGCGGGAGGCGGCCGTCGCCTCGTGACGCGCTACATCGACCGCGGCGCGATCGTCGCGGGCTGGGTCGGGGTCGGCATGGCCGCGACGATCGCGACCAGCTTCCTCCTCGTCATCCCGATCGAGCCGGTCTACTGGTATCTCGCGCTGCCTTCGGGCCTGCTCATCGGCTACTACGCGAACCGGAGGGCGGGCCGGGCCGGCGCGGGGATCCGGCGGCTGCTGGTCAACGGCCTGTGGGCGGGCGTCGTGACCGCCGTCGTCTACGCCGCGCTGCTGCTCGGCGTCAAGGCACTCTTCTTCCTCGCCGACGACGGCTATCGCGACGCGTCCGCGGGCGGCCGCATTTCGTGCACGCCCGGGGCGGACTGTGTCTACCAGCGGTACCTGGCCCAGGGCCGTGACGCGGACCTGACGTCGGTCGGGGTGACCGATGCCGCCTCGTTCACCGCCTTCTACTGGAACCAGCAGCTCTCGACTGCGGCGCTGCTCGCGCTGTTGGTCGTCGCCGGGGGCGCGGGGGGCGCGCTCATCTTCGGCGCCGCGAACCGGCGGCCACGCGGCTCGACGATCGAGACGGGAACGATCGCGGCGGGCTGAGGGGGCGTCGGGCGAGGCTCGGCCGGCGTTCCGGCCCTGCGGGCGATCAGCCCGCGGGCTTGGTCCGGGAGGTCCTTTGCGCCGTCTTCGGCGCGCTCGCCTTCGGGGCGCTCGTCTTCGGGGAGGTTGTCTTCGACGCAGAGGCCTTGGCCGTGGTCCCAGCCTTCGAGGCGCTCGTCTTCGGGGTCGAGGCCTTGGCCGTCGCGCCGGCCTTGGCCTTCGCCGTCGCGCCGGTCGACGTTCGAGGCGTCGACGCCCGGCCGGAGCGCGCCGGCGTGGCCGGCTGCGCCGCGGTGGAGGCCGCGGCCGGGGCCGTGCCCTCGGTTCGCGCGGACCTCGTCAGCGCCGCGCGGGCCTTGCCGGCCGCCGTCTGCGCGCCCTTGGCCTTGGCCGCCTTGCCGGCCGCGATCCGCGCCTTCGCCGCCTTCGCGGCCGCCGCCGTGCCGGTCGTCTTCGTGGACCGGCCGGCGGCCTGCACGCCCGCCCCACCGAGGAGCGCGCCGACCTTGGAGGCGAGACGCGACTTTCGCCGCGCCGCCGCGTTCGGATGGATCGCCCCGACCTTCGCCGCGCGGTCGAGCGCGCTGATGGCCTTGGCGAGGGCGGCCTGCGGGTCGGCGCCGTCGGTCGGCGCGGTCGCCGTCGCGATCGCGGTCCGAACGAGCGTCTTGGCCGCGGTGCGGCGGGGCTGGAGGATGGCGTGCCGGCGCTCGGATGAGCGGACGCGCTTCAGGCCGGACGGCGTGCGTGCGCCCTGCCACTTCCGGGGCGTCTTGGCCAAGGGAAACGAACCTCGAGTGCGTCGATCGTGGATGGGCCGTCCGGAGGGCGGGCGCGCCACGCAGGCGACCCGGGCCCGGACCGACGGCCGATGGTAGCAGGGCCCGCCCCCGGAGTCACCCGGCATACCCTTGTCGCTCGTGATCGCGCTCGTCGCCGGCTTCCTCACCGCGCTCTGCTGGACCGGCACCACGCTCACGTCCGCGCGGTCGAGTCGGCTCATCGGGGCCTCCTCGACGCTCGCGATCGTCGTCCTGACCGGGCTCGTCGTGTCGATCCCGTTCGCCCTGATCGACCTGCCGGCGCCCGGGGCCCTCACGCCGTCGGTCCTCCTGATGCTGCTCGTCGCGGGAGTCGGCAACGTCCTCGGACTCCAGCTCCTCTACCGCGGCTATCGCGAGGGGCTCGTCGCGATCGTCAGCGCGATCTCGTCGACCGAGGGCGCGATCGCCGCCGTCCTCGCGATCCTCTTCGGGGAGGCGGTCTCGCCGGGGGTCGGCGTCGCGCTCGCGATCGTCGTCGCCGGCGTCGTCCTCGCCGCGTTCGCCGGCGTCGACCAGAGCGAGCACCCGGTCGAGGGTGGCTCCGCCGCGCGCGGGCTCGCCTACGCGACGGCCGCCGCGGTCGCCTTCGGCGTCGGGCTGTACGCCGTCGGCGCGGCCGCGAACGAGCTGCCGATCGCCTGGGCGGTCCTGCCCGCCCGCGTCGTCGGCGTCGCGGTCGTGGCGCTGCCCCTCATCGCCACCCGCCGTCTGCGGCTCGATCGGGTCGCCCTGCCGTGGGCCGTCGCCGACGGCCTGCTCGAGGTTGCCGGGATTGCGACCTTCGCGATCGGCGCCCGCGAGGCGATCGCCGTCACCTCGGTCCTCGCGACCCAGTTCGTGGTGATCACGGCGCTCGTCGCCTGGTTTCTCTTCGGTGAGAAACCGACGCCGCTCCAGCGGGTCGGGGTCGGTACGGTCGCCGTCGGCGTGGCGGTGCTGAGCGCGCTCCGCGCGACCTAGGGTTCAGCGCCCGCGGCCTGCCTCGCGGAAGCGGCGGATGAGCGCGTTCGTCGACGGGTCGTGGGCGAGGGCCGGCTCGTTCCTCGCCGTCAGCTCGGGCTCGATCCGCTTCGCCAGCACCTTCCCGAGCTCGACCCCCCACTGGTCGAACGAGTCGATCCCCCAGATGACGCCCTGGGCCAGGACGCTGTGCTCGTAGAGGGCGACGAGCTCGCCGAGGGTCCGCGGGGTCAGCCGCTCCGTCACGATCGACGTCGAGGGCCGGTTGCCCTCGAATGTCCGGGCCGCGACCTGCGCCTCCGGGACGCCCTCCGAGCGGACCTCGTCGGCCGTCTTGCCGAAAGCGAGGGCCTCGGTCTGGGCGACGAAGTTCGCGTAGAGCAGCGAGTGGTGGTCGCCGACCTCGTGGTGCGGCCGGAGGAAGCCGATGAAGTCGGCCGGCACGATGTGCGTCCCCTGGTGGAGGAGCTGGTAGTAGGCGTGCTGGCCGTTCGTGCCGGGTGTGCCCCAGACGATCGGTCCGGTGCCCATCGCCACCCGCGAGCCGTCGAGCCGGACCGACTTGCCGTTCGACTCCATGTCGAGCTGCTGGAGGTAGGCCGGGAACTTCGCGAGCTCCTGGTCGTACGGCAGGACCGCGTGGGTGTCGAAGCCGAACAGGTCGATGTACCAGACCGACACGAGCCCGAGGAGGACCGGGATGTTCCGCTCGAGCGGCGTGTCGCGGAGGTGCTCGTCGATCGCGCGGAAGCCGCCGAGCATCTCCCGGAACCGCTCCGGCCCGATCGCGACCATGAGCGACAGCCCGATCGCCGAGTCGTAGGAGTACCGACCGCCGACCCAGTCCCAGAACTCGAACATGTTCGCCGGGTCGATCCCGAACTTCCGGACCTCGGCCTCGTTCGTCGAGACGGCAACGAAATGCCGCGCGACCGCGTCCTCGCCGGCCCGGTCCCCGAGACCGCGCAGGAGCCAGTCCCGGGCCGTCGCCGCGTTCGTCAGCGTCTCGACGGTCGTGAACGTCTTCGAGCTGATGACGAAGAGGGTCGTCGCGGGATCGAGGTCGGCGGTCGCGTGGACGATGTCCGACCCGTCGACGTTCGAGACGAAGCGCGCCCCGATCCCGGCGTCGGCCCAGTCGCGGAGCGCCTCGTAGGCCATCGCGGGGCCGAGATCGGAGCCCCCGATCCCGATGTTCACCACCGTCCGGATCCGCTCACCCGTCGCGCCGCGCCACTCGCCGGAACGGACCCGGTCGCTGAAGTCGGCCATCTTCCGCAGGACCGCGTGGACGTCCGGGACGACGTTCCGGCCGTCGACCTCGATGACCGCATCCTCCGGCGCCCGGAGCGCGACGTGGAGGACGGCCCGGCCCTCGGTCGTGTTGATCTTCGAGCCGCTGAACATCGCCTCGATCCGTTCGGCCAGACGGGCCCGCCGGGCGAGCGCCACGAGGAGCCGAAGGCTCTCGGGCGTCAGGCGGTTCTTCGAGAGGTCGACGACGAGGTCGGCGGCCTCGAAGGTCAGCTTCTCTGCCCGGTCCGGGTCGTCGCGAAAGAAGTCGCGGAGGTGACGGTCGCGGAGGGTCGTGTGGTGGGCGGTCAGCGCGGCCCACTCGGCGGACGAGGTCAGCGACGCCGCGGGCAGGAGGTCCGCCGGCGTCGGAGCCGGGGGCACCTCGCGACTCGTGTCGACCACGACCCGAGGATAGCCGCGTTCGCCGAAACGACCCGCGGCGCGGTCAGTACCAGTCGGTGTGGATGCTGTGGGACCACGCCTCGCACGCTGTCCCGTAGGCGCGGCGGATGTAGTCGAGGCCCCAGCGGACCTGGGTCATCGGGTTGAACCGCCAGTCGCCGCCGGCCGTCGCCATCTTCGAGCCGGGCAGGGCCTGTGGGATGCCGTACGCGCCGCTCGAGCGGTTCACGGCTCGTGGGTTCCAGTTCGATTCCTTCGTCCAGAGGCGGTCGAGGCAGCCGAACTGCGTCGCGCCGAGGCGCGAGCGTGCGTACGCTCGGGCGGCGCCGACCGACGACGCGTGGTACTTGGCGACCGAATGAGCCGCCGCCCGGATGCGGGGCGCCGCCGGGGCGCGCCGATGGGGTCGGGGGCTGAGATCCGCCTCGAGGATCGGCCTGGAGACGTGCGTCCCGGTCGCGGCAGCGACGGCGCCGGCGGGTGCGGGCGGGACGACGACGGGACGGAACTGGGTAACGGCGGGAGCCGGAGGGGTCACGTGGCCGGCGGCGAGCGCCACCACGGAGAGGGCCAGCGCGAGGCCGGCGACGCCGGCGCTCCACGCTACGGCCGCGACACGGACGCGGGACTGCATGACGGGCTGTGGGACGACCTCGGCGGGCCTGCCCCTGTCCTCCTTTCGAACGCCGCCGACGATCGCCGGAGGCACGGCCTGGGGGTTGATCGAGGGCGCGACGCGACGGACCGCGTGTCGGCCGCCGCGACAATGGGTCGCCAATGGGGGTTGGCACGGCCGGGGAGCGGATGCGTCACGGGCCGGGTATGGGGGGCCCGGCACGAGCGGCCGATGCTAGGGGAAGGTGCGGAGACGTGTATTGCAGGTGGATCCGGGCGGGTCGCGGAGCGCGACGGGCCCCCGCCCGGTCACCGGTATCGTGATCGCGGATGGACCCCGCACGTCACCGCTCGATCCCGCAGGACCGCCTCCGGAACTTCTCGATCATCGCCCACATCGACCACGGCAAGTCGACGTTGGCGGACCGCCTGCTCGAGGTGACGCACACGATCGACCCCCGCCTCATGACGACGCAGGTCCTCGACTCGATGGACCTCGAGCGCGAGAAGGGGATCACGATCAAGGCCCGCGCCGTCCGCCTCGAGTACACCGCCCGTGACGGCCGGCTGTACGCGCTCAACCTCATCGACACGCCGGGTCACGTCGACTTCAGCTACGAGGTGAGCCGTAGCCTCCAGGCCTGCGAGGGGGCCATCCTCGTCGTCGACGCGGCCCAGGGGATCGAGGCCCAGACCCTGGCGAACGTCCACCTCGCACTGCGCGAGAACCTCACGATCATCCCGGTCGTCAACAAGATCGACCTGCCCTCGGCCCAGCCCGACCTCGTGATCGAGGAGCTCGAGAACGTCCTCGCGATCCCACGCGAGGAGGTCATCCTCGCCTCGGCGAAGGAGGGGACGGGCGTCACGGAGGTCCTCGAGGCGATCGTCGAGCGGATCCCGCCGCCGAAGGGCGACCCGGCCGCTCCGCTCCAGGCGCTCGTCTTCGACTCGCACTACGACCCGTACAAGGGCGTCGTCTGCTACGTCCGGCTCGAACAGGGGACGCTGCCGGCCCACGAGGACGTCCGGCTCATGGCCTCGAAGGCCGAGGCCGAGATCCTCGAGCTCGGAGTCTTCCGGCCGCAGCTCGTCCCCGTCCCGACGCTGTCGGCCGGCGAGGTCGGCTACGTCGCGACGGGTCTCAAGAACGTCCGCGAGGCGCAGGTCGGCGACACGATGACGTCGGTCGGCGCGCCGGCCGCCGCACCGCTGCCGGGCTACCAGGCGGCGAAGAGCCTCGTCTTCAGCGGTCTCTACCCCGTCTCGGGCGAGGACTACCCGCTCCTCCGCGACGCCCTCGAGAAGCTCCACCTCAACGACGCGTCCTTCACGTTCGAGCCCGAGAGCTCGGTCGCCCTCGGCTTCGGCTTCCGCTGCGGCTTCCTGGGCCTGCTCCACATGGAGATCGTCCAGGAACGCCTCGAGCGCGAGTTCGGGCTCGACCTCATCGCGTCGGCACCATCGGTCGAGTACCGGGTCGAGCTGACCGGCGGCCGCGGCGTCGTCAGCGTCGACAACCCGGCGAGGCTGCCGGGGGTGAACGACCTCGAGAGGATCGAGGAGCCCTGGGTCGCGCTCTCGGTGATCTCGCCGAGCCAGTACATCGGCCCGCTCATGGAGCTCTCGACCAACCGGCGTGGTTCGTTCGTCGGGATGGAGTACCTCGACCCCGAGCGCGTCCTCCTCCGCTTCGAGCTGCCGCTGGCCGAGCTCATCGTCGACTACTACGACCAGTTGAAGAGTCGGAGCCAGGGCTACGCGTCGATGGACTACGAGGAGGCCGGCTACCGGTCCGCGGACCTCGTCAAGGTCGACGTCCTCGTCAACGGCGAGCCGGTCGACGCGCTCTCCCTCATCGTCCACCGCGATCGAGCGACGTCGGTGGGCAGGGCGCTCGTCGAGCGGCTGCGAACGCTCATCCCGCGCCAGATGTTCGAGGTGCCGCTCCAGGCGGCGATCGGCAGCCACGTCATCGCCCGTGAAACCATCCGCGCGATGCGCAAGAACGTGCTGGCCAAGTGTTACGGTGGCGACATCACGCGCAAGCGGAAGCTGCTCGAGAAGCAGCGGGAGGGCAAGCAGCGCATGAAGCGCGTGGGATCGGTCGAGATCCCCCAGGAAGCGTTTCTGGCGATGCTGCGGATGAACGAGGCCTGATGGACATCGCCCTGCTCCGGACGCTCATCGCGCTCGGCCTCGGGCTGCTGCTGATCCTCCTCCGGCTCGACGCCGAGCGGTTCGGCGCGGCGGAGTACGACGAAGCGGACGTGGATGGTCGCGCGCCGTCGTTTCGCCGCCGCCTCGCCTGGTATGCCCTCGGGATCGGGCTGGTCGTGGCGGCGCTGCTCGTGCATCCCGCGCCGGACCGGGAGCTGCGGCTCGGGTTCGGCAATCGCCTGCCGGCGGTCGCGGGCGGGATCCTCTTCGGGCTCGTCGGAACGGGCGCTGCCGTCGGCTTCGCACTCTTCCGCTACCGCGCCCTCCGGCTGCCGCCGATTCGCTCGTATCCCGGCGCGCTCGTCAACGACCTGCTCACCGCGTTCATCGACGAGGCGGCATTCCGGGGGATCCTCCTCGGCTTCGTCCTCTCGCTCGGGATCCCGATCGTGCCGGCCGTGATCGGCCAGGCACTGCTCTACGCCCTCGCGACCCGCCTCGCCGCGCCCGGGCGCGACCTCTGGATGGTCGCCTTCGCCCTCGGGATCGGGCTCGTCGCCGGGTGGCTCACGGCGCTGACCGGCGGCATCGCCGCGGCGTTCCTCGGCCACGCGATCACCCGCTTCGCGATGTTCGTCTCGACCGGGCACGCCGGACGGCCGGCACCCCGGGGTCGTGAGCTCGAGGAGGTCGAGCGGCGTCGCCGTCCGCCCGATGGCTGGCGCGTCGTGGGGATCCGCGAACCGCGCGAGCGCTGATGGCCGGCCCGCCGGTCGGCCTTTACGTTCACGTTCCGTTCTGCCTCTCGATCTGCCCGTACTGCGACTTCGTGGTCCACGCCGGGTCCGACGCTCGCGGTCCGCGAAGTCGTGTGCCTGCCTACCTGCGGGCGGTCCGGACGGAGATCGAGCTCCGCGCGGACGTCCTCGACGATCGCTTCGGTCCGCCCGGCGCGACCGGCAGGCCGGCCCTCGAGACGCTCTACCTCGGCGGCGGGACGCCGTCACTGCTGCCGGCCGCCGACGTGGCGGCGCTCATCGAGCTGGTGCGCGAGCGGTTCGGTCTGGCTGCCGGCACGGAGATCACGCTCGAGGCGAACCCGGGTCCGTCCGAGCGGGGCGACCTCGCCGCGTTCGCCGACGCCGGCGTCACCAGGCTGAGCGTCGGCGCGCAGGCGCTCGAGGCCTCGACGCTCCGCCGCCTCGGCCGACGTCACGCGCCGTCGGACGTCACGGACACGGTCGCCGAGGCGCGGGCGGCCGGTATCGGATCGGTCGGCCTCGACCTCCTCTACGACCTCCCGGGCCAGACGGTGGCCGGCTGGGCGGCCACGCTCGAGGCGGCACTCGACCTGCGGCCGGAGCACCTCTCGCTCTACGCGCTCGGCCTCGACGATCCCGATGCCGAAGGACTGACCGAGGCGGGCGGCGACCACCTCCCGGTGCGGCCGGGTGCGCGCCGCTGGCGCGACCGCGCCAGGGCGGGCCAGGACGAGGACCGGGCCGCGGCGATGTACGAGCACGCCGTCGACCATCTCCAGGCGGCCGGCTTCCGCGGCTACGAGATCTCGAACTGGGCCCGGCCGGGCCACGAGAGCCGCCACAACCTCGCCTACTGGCGGCGGCTTCCGGTCGAGGCGGTCGGGCCCGGCGCGCACGCCTTCGACGGCGAGACGAGGCGCTGGAACGCAGCCCGGCTCGAAACCTACCTGGCTGCGCTCGTGCCGCCGTCGGGGCGGCCGCCGTCGCTGCCGCCCGGCGGCTCCGAGCGGCTGGCGCCGTCGGCGGCGCGCGCGGAGACGATCGTCCTCGGGCTTCGCACGGCCGAGGGCATCTCCGCTCGTGCCGCGAGCGAGGCCGCGGTGGAAGCGGGGCTTCGGTGGGGGATCGAGCACGCGCTGCTCGTCGAGCGGTCCGGTCGCCTGGCCCTCACCACGACCGGCCGATTGCTCTCGAACGAGCTCTTCGCCCGCCTCGTCTGACCCGATACCGGGGGACCCGCGCGGCGTCGGTCGGGGCGTCGGTACGCGCGTCGATCGGGGCACCGGTTCGTTGACACTCGGCTCGGCCGGCTGCTACGATCGCCGCGTCCCATTAGCACTCTCACCCCACGAGTGCTAACGCTGCCGAAGGCGGCGTGAACGGGAGAGGAGCAGGTCCGTGGCGCGCGTCCGTCGCACCAGCGGTCCGCTGGACCTCCGAGCTCAGGCGATCCTCCGGGCCGTCATCGAGGAATACGTGGGGACGGCCAACCCCGTCTCCAGCCAGGCGCTCGTCGAGCGCTATCGACTCGGCGTGTCGAGCGCGACCGTGCGCAACGTCCTCGCCGAGCTCGAGACGGCCGGTCTGCTGACCCACCCTCACACGTCCGCCGGCCGCATGCCCACCGACGCCGGCTACCGGCTCTACGTCGAGTCGATCGTCGACCTGACGCCGCTGCCCGCCGTCGAGCAGCTGATGATCCGCCACCAGTTCGGCCAGGTGGAGTTCACGTCGGAGCACTGGTTCCGCCTCGCCGCGACGACACTCGCCTCGGTGACGCGGTCGGCCGGGCTCGCGACCCCGGCCAAGCCACGCGCGGCACGCGTCCGGCGAATCGACGTCCTCGGGATCAACGAGCGACTGGCGAGCCTCATCGTCGTTCTCCGCGAGGGCTCGATCAAGCAGCAGCTCGTCGCCCTCGACGAGCCGGCCGACGGCGCCCTTCTCGCCCGGGTCGCCGAGCGGGTCAACGCCCTCGCGAACGATCTGACCGCGGATCAGCTTGACCGGCGCCTGGCTGGCCTCGGTCGGGCGGGTGCAACGAGCGACGCCGCCGCCCCCGGGAGCGAGCTCGTCCGGCTGTTCGCCACGCGTGTCCTTCGGACGCTGCGGGAGTACGACCAGGCCGCGATCGAGGAGCTCTTCAGCGATGGGCTGCTCAACGTCATGTCCGCGCCGGAGTTCGCCGACCCCGAGAAGCTGCGGCGGGTCTGGTCGGCGCTCGAGAACCGGGCCTACCTGGCCGACCTGTTCCGCCGGGTCGCGGGCGGTGGCGACGAGGTCCGGGTCTTCATCGGCCGCGAGAACAGGCCCGAGGAGATGTCCGACGTCTCGCTCGTCCTCGCCCCCTACGGTCAGCCGGGCCGGGCGATGGGCGTCGTCGGCGTCCTCGGTCCGACGCGAATGCGCTACCCACATGCAATGGGGACCGTCCGCTTCGTTTCGACGCTCATGAACGAGCTCGTGGAACACCTGTATGCATGACGACCGCGCGCCTCGTCGGAACGGCGGTGCGCAACCCGTACGAGAGACTCCCCGAATGACGCATCACCGCACGCGGGCCCAGCAGCGCGCCGACGAGATCGACGTCTCGCCGACGAAGCTCCTGGCGGACATCGACACCCTCCGCGCCGAGCTCGACGCCGCTCGGCAGCAGGCGGACGAGTACCTGGCGGCGCTCCAGCGGGAGCGCGCCGAGTTCGTCAACTTCCGGCGCCGAACGGCCGAGGAGCGCGAGCGCGACCTCGGGCTGGCCGGCGAGGGCCTGATCAGGAAGGTCCTCGCGATCGCCGACGACTTCGACCGGGCGATCGAGAACCGACCCGCGGCGCTCGCCGACGACGGCTGGGCCGATGGGGTGACGGCGATCGATCGCAAGCTCCGCCTCCTCCTCGAGAGCGAGGGCGTCCGGCCGATCGAGGCGACGCCCGGCCGGCCGTTCGACCCCCGCGAGCACGAGGCGATCGCGAACGTCCCGGCCCCGGGCCGGCGCGAGGGCGAGATCGTCGAGGAGGTCCAGCGCGGCTACCGGCTCCGCGACCGCGTCCTTCGGCCCTCGCTCGTGGCGGTCGCGACCGGCGACGGCAGCGGGGAGCCGCCCGCCAGCCCATCCACTCCACCCGCAGCAGAACGCAACGACTGACAGGAGCAGAACGACATGGCCAAGACGATCGGTATCGACCTCGGGACGACGAACTCCGTCGTGGCGGTGATGGAGGGCGGCGAGCCCACCGTCATCCCGTCGGCGGAGGGTGGCCGGACCGTGCCGTCGGTCGTCGCCTTCACCAAGACCGGCGAGCGGCTGGTCGGCCAGCTCGCCAAGCGGCAGGCCGTCACGAACCCCGCCAACACCGTCTACTCGATCAAGCGCTTCATGGGCCGCCGCTGGGACGACCCGGAGGTCAAGCGCTCGAAGGAGCTCGTCCCCTACACGCTCGAGAAGGACCCGAAGAGCGACGGCGTCGCCGTCAAGCTTTCGGACGGCAAGACGTACACGCCGCCCGAGATCAGCGCGATGATCCTCCAGAAGCTCCGGACCGACGCCGAGGCGTACCTCGGCGAGAAGGTGACCGAGGCGGTCATCACGGTCCCGGCCTACTTCGACGACACGCAGCGCCAGGCGACGAAGGACGCCGGGCGGATCGCGGGCCTCGACGTCAAGCGGATCATCAACGAGCCGACCGCGTCGGCCCTCGCCTACGGCCTCGACAAGAAGGCCGACGAGAAGATCGCGGTCTACGACCTCGGCGGCGGGACGTTCGACATCTCGATCCTCGAGCTCGGCGACGGCGTCTTCGAGGTCAAGGCCACGAACGGCGACACGCACCTCGGCGGCGACGACTTCGACCAGCGCGTCATCGACTGGCTGCTGGCCGAGTTCAAGAAGGACCAGGGCATCGACCTGTCGAAGGACCCGCAGGCGATGCAGCGTCTCAAGGAGGCTGCCGAGAAGGCGAAGATCGAGCTCTCGTCGACGACGTCGACCGAGATCAACCTGCCCTACATCACCGCCGACCAGACGGGTCCGAAGCACCTCGTCGTCACGCTCTCCCGGGCCAAGCTCGAGGATCTCGTGGCCGACCTCGTCGAGCGGACGAAGGGCCCGGTCACCGCCGCGCTCAAGGACGCCGGCCTCGGGGCCAAGGACATCGACGAGGTGATCCTCGTCGGCGGCCAGACCCGGATGCCCGCGGTGGTCGAGGCGGTCAAGTCGATGTTCGGCGGCAAGGAGCCGCACAAGGGCGTCAACCCCGACGAGGTCGTCGCGGTCGGCGCCGCCATCCAGGCCGGCGTCCTGGCGGGCGAGGTGAAGGACGTCCTCCTCCTCGACGTCACGCCGCTGTCGCTCGGCATCGAGACGCTCGGCGGCGTCATGACCCGACTGATCGATCGGAACACCACGATCCCGACCTCGAAGTCGCAGGTGTTCTCGACGGCGTCGGACAACCAGAACCAGGTCGAGATCCACGTCCTCCAGGGCGAGCGCGACTTCGCGGCCGACAACAAGACGCTCGGCCGGTTCATCCTCGACGGGATCCCGCCGGCCCCACGGGGCATCCCCCAGATCGAGGTCACGTTCGACATCGACGCGAACGGGATCCTCGACGTCCGGGCCAAGGACCGGGCGACCTCGAAGGAGCAGACGGTCCGGATCACGGCGTCCTCGATGCTCTCGAAGGACGACGTCGACAAGATGGTCCGCGACGCCGAGTCGCACGCCGCGGAGGACAAGGCCCGGCGCGAGGAGGTCGAGACCCGCAATCAGGCCGAGCAGCTCACCTACCAGGCCGAGCGGACCCTCAAGGACCTCGGCGACAAGGTGCCGTCCGAGGACAAGGCGGCTGCGGAGAACCAGATCTCGCAGCTCCGCGAGGCGCTGAAGGGGTCCGATCTCGACGCCGTTCGGTCGGGCGCGTCGGCGCTCGCCGAGACCCTGTCAAAGATCTCGACCGCGGCCTACCAGGCCGCCGCCGAGGCGGCCGGGAGCGAGGGCGGTCCGGCTGGCGAGGGCGAGCCCGCCGGAGCGCGCGCCGGCGGCGGCGACTCCGGCAACGGCACGGAGTCGGCCGGCGAGGAGACGGTCGAGGGCGAGTTCAAGGAAGTCTGACGGGCGGTCTCTCCTCCTCCACCGTTCGTCGATCGGCCGGGCGGGGCACTTGCCCCGCCCGGCCGTTTCGCGTCACGGCTGCGCGGGAGAGGTCAGGAGCCCAGGCGTTGCCAGCTCGCGATCGAGCCGACACTCCAATCCAGCAGGCGTGAGCCGCCCGTCGCGACGTCGATGACGACCGGCCGGGCGACGGTGCCGTTCGCGTTCGGCGACCAGGTGAACGCCTCGACGAGCGTGCCCGGCAGCGAGAGAATCGACTCGCCGTCCGGGGCCCACTCGATGATCGCCCCCTCCGCCGCGGGCGACATTCCGACGGGCCGGATGGAGCCACCACGGACGTTTGCGATCCCGATCGGTCTGACCGCCCAATCACCGGCCCCGCTTCGCTCCCACCGGTTGAACGCAAGTCGCTCCGAATCCGGCGACCACGCCGGGTCGTTCTCCGCCCAGACGCCCTCGGCATCGGCGACCTGCCGGAGGCCCTCTCCGTCCGCGCCGACGACGAAGAGCCGCTGCTGGAGTCCGTCGGGGTTCACGGAGAACGCGACCGTGCGACCGTCGGGAGACCAGCGGGCAGGACCGGCGAGCGCACAGGCACATGGCGCCGTTCGCGGCCCGAACAGCTCGCGCGGCTCGGACCCGTCCGCCTTCATCACGTACAGCGCGCCGAGGTCGTCCGTCCTCGCGTAGAGGATCTCGTCGCCGTGCGGCGGGCGGAACGCATCGGGCTGGAGATGGGCGTTTTCGAGAAGAACGGCCGGGGCGGATCCGTCGAGAGAGAAGCGAAGGAGCCTCGCGTTCTGGTCGTTGACCAGCAGGGAGCGTCCGTCCGGTGCCCATTCGACCGCCTCCGGCAGCTGTACGGGCACGGGGGTCAGGCTTCGGGCACCCGCCCCGGCGTCGTCGGTGACGACGAGGTCGAACTTGCCCGTCTGGTTCGGGACCTGTCGGAGGAACGCGAGGTGCGTCCCGTCGCGGGAGAAGACTGGGTTACGATCGATGTCATCGCCGGCGACCGCGCGCCGGACGCTACCCGTCGCCGGGTCTCCGACGTAGATGTCGCCGTCGAGCGCCCATGTGATGAGTCCGTTGCGGGCCGGACCGAACGGCTCGGGAAGTCGTGGACGCGAGCCGGCGAAGGCGAGCGCCGCGAGCAGCAGCACGAGGATCAGTAGCGCGACCGCCAGCGGCCGGATCAGCGGTCGCGTCGTGGTCACGGGTCGAACGGCAACGTCGAGCATCGGGAGCCACCTTCCAGGGAAGGTCCACGACGGCCGCTGGCGTCGACGGACGGCGACCGCGAGGACCTCGTCTCGATAGTCGGGAGACGGCCCCAGGTAGAGATCGTCGAGGATGGCGGGAAGCTCGCGGTCGATGCGGGTGGTGCTCATGTCGCCGCTCCTCGCGAGGTCGACGCCGGGGCCGGCTGGGAATCGGCAGTCACCGACACGCGCATCGCTGCGAGGGCGTGATGCAGCCGTGACTTCGCCGTTCCAAGAGGGATGCCGAGCGTGGCGGCAACTGCCGGCAGCGGCATCCCGAAGAGGTAGTGCAGGGCGACGACCGCGCGATGCCCGGGATCGAGGCGCCGGAGCGCCGCGTCCACGAGTTCGCGGTCGGCGAGTGCGCCCGTCGGATCGCCGCCATGCGGCGAGTGGATCGTCGTCAGCTCGACCTCCATCGGACGGCGCCGACGCCGCCGGGCGAGATCGAGACAGGCGTTTGTGACGAGCCGCTGGAGCCAGGCTTCGAACCTGTCCGGATCGCGAAGACCGGGCAGGTCCCGCCAGGCGCGGATGAGGGTCTCCTGGACGGCGTCGCGCGCGAGCTCCGCGTCCCGGAGGATGAGCCGGGCTACCGCGTCCAGCCGCGCGAGCGACGGGTCGACGAGTCTGGCGAAGGCGTCATGATCGCCTCGGCTCGCGCGTTCGACGAGCGCTCTCTGGGCCACGGTGACCTCGTATCGGCGCGCCGACGACGGACGCGTTCAACAGGCTATGGCGCCGGCCCATCGCGATTCGTTCATTGCGTGCTGCGCACCGCCATCGGTCATGTACATGACAGGGCTCGGCGCGAGGCTGCGCTACCATCGGCCGCTCATGTCGACCGCCGTCGCCCACCCGGAATCCGCCCCCGGAACCGCGACCGGAACCGCGCCCGCCAACGAACCGACAGGGGCTCCCGCCGACGCGCTCATTCACGCCCGGGACCTCACGAAGCGGTTCGGGTCGTTCGTCGCGGTCGACGGAATCGACTTCGACGTCGCCCGGGCCGAGAGCTTCGGCTTCCTCGGGCCGAACGGCGCCGGCAAGACCTCGACGATGCGGATGATCGGCTGCGTATCGCCCGTGACCGACGGGACCCTGCGGGTACTCGGCCTGGACCCCGCCTTCGACGCGGCGGCGATCAAGTCGCGCCTCGGGGTCGTGCCACAGCAGGACACGCTCGACATGGAGCTGACGGTCCGCGAGAACCTCATCATCTACGGCCGCTACTTCAACCTGAGTCGACGCAAGGCGCGCCGTCGGGCGGACGAGCTGCTCGACTTCGTCCAGCTCCTCGACCGCGCGGACAGCCAGGTGGAGCCGCTGTCGGGCGGCATGAAGCGGCGGCTGACGATCGCGCGGAGCCTCATCAACGAGCCGGACCTTCTCCTCCTCGACGAGCCGACGACGGGCCTCGACCCGCAGGCCCGTCACCTCCTCTGGGACCGCCTCTACCGGCTCAAGCAGCAGGGCAAGACGCTCATCCTCACGACCCACTACATGGACGAAGCCGAGCAGCTCTGCGACCGCCTCGTGGTCATGGACAAGGCCCGGATCGTCGCCGAGGGTTCGCCCCGCGAGCTGATCGACCGCTACGCGACGAGGGAGGTCGTCGAGCTGCGGTTCCCGGCGGGGGTGCAGGAGACGCTCGACGGACAGCTGGACGGCCTCGCCGACCGGGTCGAGTCGCTGCCCGACCGGGTGCTCCTCTACGCCGACGACGGCGAGGCGGCGGTCGGCGCCGCGCACGAGCGCGGGCTCCGGCCGGAGACCGTCCTCGTGCGCCGCTCGACGCTCGAGGACGTCTTCCTCCGGCTCACCGGGCGCAGCCTCATCGAGTAGGGCGATGACGGCGACCGCGCGCGTCCTCGAGTACGACTTCCGCGTCTTCCGGCGGACGTGGCGGGGCGGGCTCGTCACGACGTTCCTCGCCCCGGTCCTCTTCCTCGCCTCGATGGGCTTCGGGCTCGGTCGGTTCGTCGACCAGTCCGGCAACGCCGCGGGCGCGCTGGCGGGCGTGCCGTACGCCGCCTGGCTCGCGCCGGGGCTCCTCGCGGCGCAGGCGATGCAGACCGGCGGCTTCGCGATGACGTACCCGATCATGGGCCGGATCGTCTGGGACAAGACGTACCACGGGATGCTCGCGACGCCGCTCACGATCCCGGGCATCGTCCTCGGCGAGATCGGCTGGGTCGGCCTCCGGCTGCTCGTGTCGTCGGCGGTCTTCCTCGTCGTGATGACCGTGTTCGGCCTCGCGCTCTCGCCGCTCGCGGTCCTCGCCGTGCCGGCGGCGGCGCTGACCGGGCTCGCCTTCGCCGCCCCGATCGCCGCCTTCACGCCGACCCAGCGGAACGACCAGGGCTTCAACGCGATCTTCCGCTTCGGGATCACGCCGCTCTTCATCTTCTCGGGCACGTTCTTCCCGATCGAGCAGCTCCCGGCCATCATCCGACCGATCGCCTGGGTCACCCCGCTCTGGCACGGCGTCGACCTCATCCGCCAGCTGACGCTCGGGCGGCTCGATCTCCCGCTCGCGCTCGTCCACCTCGTCGTGCTCGGCGCGTTCGTGGTCGTCGGAACCGCGGTGGCGCTCGTCACGTTCCGGCGAGCGCTGGTGAAATAGCCGATGAGCCTCACGACCCGGATCCTGCCGCCGCTCATCGCGGGCCCGCGCGCGCCGCGGCTCGTGGAGCGCAACGTCATGGTCTACCGGCGGACGTGGCTGGTCATCGTGTCGGGCTTCTTCGAGCCGCTCTTCTACCTCCTCGGGATCGGCTTCGGGCTCGGCGCGCTCATCGGGACCGTGCCGGGCCCGGGCGGCCAGCCGATCCCGTACGGCGTGTTCGTCGCGCCGGGCCTGCTCGCGACGAGCGCGATGAACGGGGCGGTCTACGAATCCACGTTCAACGTCTTCTTCAAGCTGCGCTATTCGAAGACCTACGACGCGATCCTCTCGACCCCGCTCGGGATCGGCGACGTCGCGGTCGGCGAGGTGGCCTGGTCGCTCATCCGGGGCGGCCTCTACGCCGTCGGGTTCCTCGTCGTCGTCGTGCTGCTCGGGCTCGCCCGGTCGCCGCTGGCGGTCCTCGCGGTGCCGGCCGCGCTCCTCATCGGGTTCGCCTTCGCCTCGGTCGGCATGGCGGCGACGACGTGGATCCGGAGCTGGCAGGACTTCGACTTCATCATCGTGGTCACGCTGCCGCTCTTCCTCTTCTCGGCGACGTTCTACCCGATCACCGCCTACCCGGAGCCGCTCCGGACGCTCGTGACGATCACCCCGCTCTACCAGGGCGTCTCGCTCCTCCGCCAGCTGACGACCGGCGCCGTCGACCCGTCGATCGTCGTGAACGTCGTCTATCTCGCGGTCCTCGGGTTCGCCGGCCTCCTCGTCGTCGCCCGCCGGCTCGACCGGCTGCTCCTCAAGTAGGTGGCCCCCACCGCCTACGACGCGGACGACGTTCGCCGCTTCGCGCACGCGGCGCCGGACCTCGAGGCGCTGTGCGACGCGATCGTCGAGTGTCGCGCCTGCCCGCGCCTCGTCGCCTGGCGGGAGCAGGTCGCGATCGAGAAGGTGGCCCGGTTCCGGAACGAGACGTACTGGGGCCGGCCCGTGCCGGGCTTCGGGGATCCCGAGGCCCGGATCCTCCTCGTCGGCCTCGCGCCGGCGGCCCACGGCGGAAACCGGACGGGCCGGGTGTTCACCGGCGACGCGTCCGGCGACTTCCTGTGGGCCGCGCTCCACGCGACCGGCTTCGCGAACCGGGCGGCGAGCCGGCGGGCCGACGACGGTCTCGAGCTCACGGGGCTCCGGATCGCCGCCGCCGTCCGCTGCGCGCCCCCGCAGAACCGCCCGACCACCGACGAGCGCGACCGGTGCCTGCCGTGGCTCATTCGTGAGATCGGGCTCCTGCCGCGGCTCCGGGTGATCGTCGCCCTCGGCGCGTTCGGCTGGGACG
>DASTSC010000027.1:0-5275 GCA_035760905.1 Candidatus Limnocylindrales bacterium
CGCTCGCCGCTTTCGGCAGGTCGACGTGTTCGGCGAGCGGCCGCTGCTCGGAAACCCGCTCGCGGTCGTCCTCGACGGCGACGGCCTCGACGACGGCGAGATGGCCGCGTTCGCGCGCTGGACGAACCTCTCGGAGACGACCTTCGTCCTGCCACCGACGACTGCCCGCCCGGCCGACACCGCCGCCGGCGCCACCATCGCCGCCACCGACACCACCGCCGAGGACCCCGCCACTGCCGATTACCGCGTCCGCATCTTCACGCCAACCGGCGAGCTGCCGTTCGCCGGCCACCCGACGCTCGGGACCTGTCACGCCTGGCTCGAGGGCGGCGGCAGCCCGCGGCCGCGTGATCCCGACGAGATCGTGCAGGAGTGCGCCGCCGGGCTCGTCCGGATCCGGCTGATCGACCGCCGCCTCGCATTCGCGGCGCCGCCGCTCGTACGTTCGGGCCCGGCCGACGAGGAGCTCGTGGTCCACCTCGCCGAGCTCCTCCGGATCGACCGCGGCGCGATCGTGGCCGCGGAGTGGGTCGACAACGGCCCCGGCTGGGTCGGGGTCCTCCTCGGGAGCGCCGAGGAGGTCCTCGCGCTTCGGCCGGGCGTCGTCGATCTCGACGTCGGCGTCGTCGGTCCGTACCCCCCGGGGTCGCCACAGGCGGTCGAGGTCCGCGCGTTCATGCCGATGGGCGGCGCGACGGCCGAGGATCCGGTCACCGGCAGCCTCAACGCCTCCCTCGCCGAGTGGCTGCTCGGGACCGGCCGCCTGACCGCGCCCTATGTCGCGAGCCAGGGCGCGGCGCTGCGCCGAGCAGGCCGCGTCCACGTCACGCAGGACGGCGACGGCACGATCTGGGTCGGGGGTACGACGACGACAGTCGTGGAGGGCGAGGTGACGTGGCGGCGCGGCGTCCCCGAACCGCGACGCGACGCCCAGGAACTCGACCGCTAGGAGGCGGGCTCGCTGGAGGACGCCGGCCCGGGGCCCGTTCCGCCGGCGGCATTGACGCGATCCTCGGCGCGCTCGATCGTCGCTCGCGCCTCCGCGGCGATGAGCTTCGCCCGGGAGAGCATCGTCCTCGACATCGCGGCCTGTCCCGTCAGGCTCTGGTAGAGCGATCGCATCGCCTCGACCTCGCGGGCCACGGCGGCCCGATCTGGTGACGTGTCCGGCAGGACGCCGAGGAGCCGCTCCCCCGAGCGCCACACGGCGAGGATGTCCTCAACCGCCCGAGCCATCCCTCTCCGACCTCCTCGAGGCCGACGCCTGCCTCGTCGATCGACGTGGCCCCCCTCGCAACCCCTCGCCGCCGGCCGGGCCGATGCAAGGAGTAGCACGCGCCATCGATCGTGTCACCATCCGCCGCGCTCAGGCGACGGGCTCGGACTCCTCGATCTCGCGGGCCTCCGCGCCCTCGGGCACGACCTCCGCGCCCGCGGGCTCGATCGCCGCCGCGATCGCGACCTGCCCGATCGCCGCCCTGATCACCGACGCTCGGGTGACCGCCTCGGCCTGGCGCTCGTCGAAGCGGTGCGCGACCCTGGTGAGGCCGCGCTCCCGCATGCTCTCGGCGACGCGCTCGGCGGCCGACGCCTGGTCCTCGAGGCCACGGAGCGCCGCCCAGAGCGCCTCTTCGAGGGCGTGGTCCTGGGCGGCGATGAGCGTCTCGGGCGAGTAGGAGTGACCGACCCGGCAGCGGAACCGCGTCACGTTGCCCTCGTCGACCGCACGGAGGACGCCACCGCAGGCCGGGCAGCCGATGTCAGTCGGGCCGAGGTCGCGCTCGACCGGCTCCTCGAACAGTCGCGCCCGTCGCTCGGGCGGCGCACCGGCCACGAGCGAGGCGAGGAGTGGACCGATCGCCTCGGCCGGGGCGACATGGTCCACCCGGGCCGTCTCCATCGCAGCCCGCGGCATCCCCGCGGCCGCGGCGTCGCGAGGATCCTGGACGACGGTCGTGCCACCCGCGGCGGCGATCGCGGCGAGGCCGGCGGCGCCGTCGTCGAGCGTGCCGGAGAGGACGACCCCGATGGCCCGCTCCGCGAAGGTGCGGGCCGCGCTCCGGAAGAGCGGGTCGGCAGCGGGGCGGACGCCGTTCTCACGCGGCCCTTCGTTGAGCCAGACGCGCCCGGCGGAGATGATCACGTGCCGGTTGGGCGGGGCGACGACGAACTCGGCCGGCCGCAGCGGCGCGCCGTCGACCGCCCGGAGGGCCGGCAGCGGACCCGACCGCTCGAGGATCTCGGGCAGGTGGCTCGTCGCGTCGTTCGGGACATGGAGGACGGCCACGATCGCGGCCGGGACGTCGGCCGGCAGCCCGCCGGCAACGGCCGTCAGCGCCTCCACACCGCCCGCCGACGCGCCGAGCACGATGACGCGATCGGCCCCGGGCGTACGCTCTCGGTGGGCCATCGGCGCTACGATCGCCGCGACCGCGACGAACGGGCAGGCCCCCGAGGCGAGGGAGCGTATCGACCGTGCGACAGGATGACGCCGTCGGCGCCGTCTCCGTCGGTGAGCCCATGGACGAGAGGCCGGAGCACCTCGTCGTCGTGGGCGCCTCGGCCGGTGGCATCGACGTCCTCACCTCGCTCCTCGGCCAGATGCCGGCGGACTTCGGCGCCCCGATCCTCGTCGGCCAGCACCTCGACCCTCGCCGCGAGAGCCACCTCGACGCGATCCTCGGCGGACGGACGCCACTGCCGGTCAGCGTCGTGACCGAGCGGATCGCGCTCGAGCAGGCGCACGTCTACGTCATCCCGCCGAACACCGATCCCGAGATCGTCGACGGCCACATCGCCCTTCACGAGCACGCGGGGCGGCGGCCCGCCCCGTCGATCGACACGTTGTTCAGGAGTGCCGCCCGGGCATACGGCGAAGGGACGATCGCGGTGATCCTGTCGGGCACGGGCAGCGACGGGACGGCCGGCGCCGCGGAGGTCAAGACGGCCGGCGGCACGGTCGTCATCCAGAACCCCGACACGGCCGCCTTCCCGGGCATGCCGAGGGCGATCCCGCCGAACCTCGTGGACATCGTCGCCGACGCGAGCGCCATCCCGGCGCTCCTCCAGGAGCTCGTTGCGGGCAGCTACGCCCCGTCGCGGCCCGACGAGGAGCGGCTCCTGCGGAGCTTCCTCGAGCAGGTGAAGGACAGCAGCGGGATCGACTTCGCGAGCTACAAGCGGGCGACGATCCTCCGCCGGCTCCAGCGCCGGATGGCGGCCACGAAGACGACGGGACTCCGCGAATACATCCGCCACGTCCAGGCGAACCCGGACGAGTACGGGCAGCTCACCGCCGCGTTCCTCATCAAGGTCACTGAGTTCTTCCGCGACGCCGACCTCTTCAACCACCTCCGCGACCGGATCCTGCCCCAGCTGATCGATGACGCGCGCGATCGCCACAACGAGCTCCGGCTCTGGTCGGCGGGCTGCGCCACGGGCGAGGAGGCGTACTCGCTCGCGATGCTCGTCGCGGACGCGCTCGGCGACGACCTCGAGGCGTTCAACGTCCGGATCTTCGCGACGGACGTCGACGCGGAGGCGATCGCTTTCGCGCGGCGCGGCATCTATCCGGCGAGCGAGCTGTCGGGCGTGCCGCAGCCGCTCATCGACCGCCATTTCACCCGGGTCGGCGAGCACTACGAGGTCCGCAAGACGATTCGGGCGATGACGGTCTTCGGCCAGCACGACCTGGGCCAGCGGGCGCCGTTCCCACGCGTCGACCTCGCACTCTGCCGGAACGTCCTCATCTACTTCACGACCGAGCTCCAGCGTCGGGCGCTCCAGCTCTTCGCATTCTCCCTCCGCGACGGCGGCTACCTCGTCCTCGGCAAGTCCGAATCGACGACCCCGCTCAACGACTACTTCATCCTCGAGCAGCCGCGGCTGAAGATCTACCGGCGGGAGGGCGAGCGGGTCCTCATCCCGCCGGCCCGAATCCGCGACACCACGCCGCTCCTGCCGACGCGCGCGCCCGTCGGCCGGCGGACGCTCTGGCCGGACCAGGCCGCGGGGGCGACCCGGGACGGAGCCTCCCAGGCAGCCACCACCGAGAAGGCCGAGCGCCTGCTCCTCCGGCTGCCGGTCGGGATCATCGTCATCGACCGCCACTACGACATCCAGACGATCAACTCGGCGGCTCGGCGGCTGCTGGGCATCCACGGCCCGGCGATCAACGATGACCTCGTTCACCTGCTGCCCCAGCAGGCCGTGTCCGAGGTCAGGGCCGCGCTCGACGGCGCCTTCCACGGCGAGAGCCAGACCGTCGTCTTCGACGCGAACCTGCCCGAGGCGGGCGGGACGGAGCTGCGAACGATCGAGGTCCGCTGCCATCCCGGAGGCGAGACCGGATCGTCGGAGGCCGAGTCCGTCCTCGTCATCGCGACCGACGTGAGCGGAGCGGTTCGCGAGCGCCACGCCCTCGAAGCGATGCTCGCCGACGAGCGCACGGAGAAGCAGCGCCTGCTGGCCCAGTCGCGGTCGCTGTCGTCGGCGAACGGCGAGCTCGTGGAGGCGAACCAGGAGCTGACGACGACGAACGCCGAGCTGCGGAGCGCGAACGAGGAGCTGCTCGTCGCGAACGAGGAGGTCCAGGCGGCGACCGAGGAGGTCGAGACGCTCAACGAGGAGCTCCAGGCGACCAACGAGGAGCTCGAGACGCTCAACGAGGAGCTCCAGGCGACGGTCGAGGAGCTGAACACGACGAACGACGACCTCGAGGCCCGCAGCGTCGAGCTCCAGGAATCGGCCGACCGGCTGGCGGCCGAGCAGGCCGCGGCGAGCCGTGGCCGGGAGGTCCTCGCGGCGCTCCTCGACGCCCTGCCGGATCCGATCGCGGCCGTCCGTGAGGGGAAGATCGTCGCCTCGAACCGGGCCTACCGTGACGTCTTCGATGCCGCCGACGGCGACGTCTTCGACGAGCGCGGCAAGGCGATCCCGAGCAAGCGCGACCCGCTGTCGCGGGCGAGGGCCAACGAAACCGTCCGGATGCGGGTGCGGGCAGGTGGCCGCGACGCGCCGCTCTTCGACGCCCAGACGGCGTCGGTCGAGACGACCGACGGGCCGATCACGATCCTGTCGTTCCGCCCCGTTCGCCAGTAGCGCCGGACGCCTCCTCCCGCTGACGCGCCCTCGTCGGCGCGCCGTGCCGCCGCCGCTGGAACCGGCCGAGCCGACCGATGCTCCGCTCCGGCAGGCACCACGCCCGACCGACGCGGACTCCTTCGAGTCGCCCGTCGAGGCACCACCGGCGGAGCAGATCGGGGTGACGGCCGGT
>DASTSC010000028.1:0-32639 GCA_035760905.1 Candidatus Limnocylindrales bacterium
CCGACCAGTCGGCGTCGACCTCGTGGACGTACTCGAGGACGGCCGCGCGGAGTCCGGGCTCGTCAGCCCCGGTCGCCATCGCCAGGAGGCGCCGGGCGTCGTCACGGATCCCGGGCGGTGGAAGCGCCGCGTGCGTCCGGAGCACCTTCGGGCTCGACGTCGGCCGGACCCGCTCCGCGTCGTAGAACAGCTCTTCGTGGAGCTTCTCGCCGGGTCGGAGCCCCACGGTCTCGATCGGCTGGCTGTCCGGGTCGCGCCCGGCGAGCCGGACGAGATCGCGGGCGAGATCGAGCACGCGGACGGGCTCGCCCATGTCGAGCACGAAGAGGTCGCCGTCACGACCGAGCGCGGCGGCGTCGAGGACGAGCCAGGCGGCCTCGGGAATCGTCATGAAGTAGCGGGTCATCGCGGGGTCCGTGATCGTGAGCGGCTCGCCGTTCTCGAGCTGCTCGCGGAAGATCGGCAGGACGCTTCCGCTCGAGCCGAGGACGTTGCCGAAGCGGACCGACACGTAAGCCCGGCCCGTGCGGCGCGCGGCCTCGGCGACGAGGAGCTCGGCGATCCGCTTCGTCGCGCCCATCACGTTCGTCGGCCGGACGGCCTTGTCGGTCGAAACGAACACGAACCGCTCCACGTCGGCGGCGATCGCGGCGTCGAGCAACGCCATCGTCCCGCCGACGTTCACGTGGACGGCGTCCGACGGATGGTCCTCGAGGAGCGGCACGTGCTTGTAGGCGGCCGCATGGAAGATGAGATTCGGGCGTTCACGGCGTACGAACCGCTCCATCTCGGCGCGGCTCGCGACGTTCGCCAGGTGGACGCAGACCTCTCCGGAACCCTGCCCGCGGCGGCGGCGCGAGCCGAGCTCGCGCTCGATGAGGTAGAGCGGGCTCTCCGCACGGTCGACGAGCACGAGCCGGCGCGGGCCGATCGCGAAGACCTGGCGGGCGAGCTCGGACCCGATCGAGCCGGCGCCGCCCGTGACGAGCACCGTTCGGCCGCGGACGAGATCGTCCACGCCCGCCGCGTGGTCGGTGATCGCCGGCCGCCGGAGCAGGTCGTCGACGCGGACCTGCCGAACGCGGAACGCGTCGACGGATCCGTCGAGCAGATCCGTCAGCGGCGGGACCGTTCGAACCTCGAGGCCGAGGGCGAGGGCTGCCTCGACGGCACGCCGGACCGCGGGCCCGGGGGCGCTCGGCATCGTGACGAGGAGGGATCGGGCGCCCGTCGTCGCGACGGCGCGCCGCATGTCGGCGAGCCCACCGATGACCCGGAGGCCGGCGACGATCCGGCCGCGCCGGGCAGGATCGTCGTCGAGGAACGCCACGGGACGGATCCCGGCTCCGGGATTGCGAGCCGCCGAGCGCGCAAGCGCCACGCCCGCCGCGCCGGCGCCATAGAGAATCGTCGGGCGGGCGAGTGCCCGGCTCGCCGGACCCAGCCGGAGGGCGACCTGGTCGCCGGCGCGGATGGAGAACCGCGCGCCTCCGAGCACCGCCATGGAGAGGAGCGCCTCCAGCGGCCAGAACGCCCGCGGGAACGCCGTCGCCGCCACGCTGCCCGGCGTGAGCGTCGTGGCGTAGAAGAGACCGGCGGCCAGCGCCGAGCCGAGGCTGACCGCGACGACGACCCGCACGAGGTCGGGGACGCTGGCATAGCGCCAGGAGCAGGAGTAGAGGCCGAATCCGAGGTTCACGACGAGGCGGGCGCCGACCAGAATGAGGAGCGCGAGCGGGAAGGCGGGCGTCCGCATCGGCATCACGAAAGACTCGAACCTGAGCGCGAGTGCCGCGTACGAGGCGAGCGACATCCCGACGAGATCGGCGAACACGAGAAGGAAGCCGCTCCGGCCTTCCGCGAACCGCAGCCACCGGACGGCCGGGTCGGATGGCCGGATGGGCCCCACGTCGACCGTGGCCGCCCGGCGGTCTGTTGTGTCAGCGAAGGCGCCAGGCACGCGAACTCCCCCGCGAGCGACCGGCGTGCACACCGAATACGCGTCGAGCGCTCACCACCGACGCTAGTGGCGATCCGCTACCGGACCAGTGCCAACGGGCCCGTCCGGCGGGGCCCGATGCTCCCGTCGTCCACCGCCGGCCCCGGCGACGAGCCCGAGCACCAGGCCGATCGCGAGGCCGGCCAGGTTGTCGGAAACGTCGGCGGCCTGACAGGCACGACCCAGCGGTGTGAGGATGAGCTGAGCGCCCTCGATCCCGAACGGGAGCGCGACCGCGCCGAGCGCGACGAGCCCTGCCCGCGACGAACGCCGCAGCATCGCGACGGCCACACCGAGTGGGAGGAAGAGGAGGACGTTGGCGAACGCCTCGCCGGGCGCGAGGTAGCTCGCGAGGGGCGCGGGTCCGAGGCGTGACAGGTCGCACCCGTCGAGCGTGTTCGCGACGGCGCCCGCGAGCGCCTCGCGGCCCGGGGTAAGCGTCGCCGCCGCCACGAGCCCGAGCGACGCGATGAGGAGCAGCGCGGCTCCTCGAGCCGTTCCCAGTCGACCGGCGGCCCAGCCCGACAGGGCGACGGCGGCCACGGCCGACAGGACGACGCCGGGCACGAAGCCGGGATACTCGCCGAGCTCCTCGAGCACTACCGGGTCACGAGGCGGGCCCGATCGAGGGCGTGCGCGAGCGCTCCCACGACGCGGTCGACGTCTCCCTCGCTCATGCCCGGCCAGATGGGCAGCGAGATGACGCGCTCGTACTCACGCGTGGCGACGGGGCAGTCCTCCGGCCGTGTTCCCCACTGCCGCCGGTAGTACGGGTGCAGATGGAGTGGGATGAAGTGGACGCTCACGCCGATGCCCGCGCCGCGGAGCCGCTCGATCGCCTCGTTCCGGCTGATCCCCAGCCGGTCGAGCCGCAGCCGCACGACGTAGAGATGCCAGGCATGTGAACCGTCGGGGGCGTCGACGGGCAGGTCGAGGAGATCGGCGGCGGACGAGGCGCTGAACCCGCGCGTGTATCCGGCCGCGATCGTGCGACGCGCCGCGAGCAGCTCGTCCGCACGGTCGAGCTGGACGAGCCCGAGCGCAGCGGCGAGGTCGGTGAGGTTGTACTTGTAGCCCGCGTCCTCGATCTCGTAGAACCAGGAGCCGCCGGCCGAGTAGCGCTTCCAGGCGTCGGAGCTGATGCCGTGGAGCGACATGACCCGGGCGCGCTCGGCGATCGCGTCGTCGTCGGTCACGAGCATCCCGCCCTCGCCGGTCGTGATCGTCTTCGTGGCGTAGAACGAGAACGCACCGGCCCGCCCGAACGTGCCCACGTAACGGCCCCCGCTTCCGCCGACGACGCTCGGGAAGGCGTGGGCGGCGTCCTCGACGACGGCGATGTTGCGCGGCCGGAGGGCGCCCACGAGCCGCTCGATCTCGACCGGCCGGCCGGCGAAGTGGACCGCGACGACGGCCTTCGTTCGAGGCGTCACAGCGGCGAGGGCTCCGTCGGGAGTGACGTTGAGCGTCACCGGGTCGACGTCGACGAGGACGGGCCGGGCGCCGAGGAGGGCGACGACCTCGGCGCTCGCCGCGAACGTCCAGGTCGGGACGATGACCTCGTCGCCGGGCCCGACGCCGAGCGCCTCGAGCGCGAGGTGGAGCGCAGCCGTCGCGGAGGAGACCGCGATCGCGTGACCACTTCCGACCCGCTCTCGGAACTGCTCCTCGAACTGCTTCGTCCGTTCGCCGGTCGTCAGCCAGCCCGAATCGAGGACCTCGAGGACGGCGCGCTTCTCGCGCCAGGTGATCGACGGTCGGGCGAACGGCAGGTACGGCGGCACGGCGGTGGCAAGGGATTTCTCGCCGTTCTCGACCACTGCCCTCGACGCGGACACCGGTCACTCCTTTCCCGCCGGGGACGGCGCGCGTCGTCGACTGTCCGATGCCTGAACGTTCCGCGTCCGGGCGGCCGCTGAACAGTGCCGACCCTCCTGTAACTCGCCGCGTCGGCGGTCGATTGGTCGGGAAGCACTGGCCCAGGACGGGTCCAAGGACTCTTGCGGATGGCACCCAGTGGCGAACGATTCGACGTGCGGCCGACGACCCGTCCTGTCGGCGGCCGCCCTGAGAGAGGGTTCAGGTGGACCTCAGGCATTGGATCGGCGTCTTTCGAGCCTGGCTACCGCTGCTCGTCGCGGGCGCCGGCATCGCGGCAGGCGTGGCATTCGTGGGGAGCTCGGCGATGCCGCCGACCTACGAGGCCAAGGCGACGCTCATCGTGGGCCAGTCGCTCTCGACGGTGAATCCCGACTACGACCAGCTGCTCGTCTCCCAGCGGCTCTCGGCGACGTACGCGACGATCGCCACGACCCGCCCGATCCTCGCCTCGGTCATCGGCCGGCTCGATCTCGCCACGACGACCGATGAGCTCGCCAAGCGGGTCCGGGCGAGCGCGCAGCTCGACAGCACGCTGCTGACCATCACCGCGCGGGACGGCGACGCCGCGAGAGCGGCCGCGATCGCGAACGCCGTCGCCGCGAAGCTCATCGCGGCCTCGCCGCCCGTCGCAGGCGCGGGAACGTCCTTCAGCGCCTCGATCGAGGCCGACCTCAGGACGATCCGGTCCGAGGTCGACGCGACGCAGGCGCGCGTGGACGACCTGGCGGCGTTGACGACGAGGTCGAGCAGGCAGGAGGCCGACCTGACCGCCGCACGAGATCGGCTCACGACCCTCCGCTCGGCGTATTCGACGCTCGAGTCGCTCGCGTCGGTCGGCGCCGCGAACCTGCTCAGCGTCGTCGATCCGGCCGTGGCGCCGACTGAACCGGACTGGCCGCGGCCGATGCTCGCTGCGCTCTTCGGAGGGCTGCTCGGCCTGCTCGTCGCGGCGACGATCGTGGTCCTCGTCGAGTACCTCGACGATTCGATCAAGGACCCCGACGCCGCGCAGGAGGCGGCCGGCGTCGCGACCGTCGGGACCATCCCGCGGATGCGCACCCCCGCGGGACGGGGCGCGATCTACCGACTCGCGACGGTGGTCTTCCCACGTTCGCCGGCTGCGGAGGCGTACCGGACGCTTCGGGCGAACCTCGAGTTCGCCTCGGTCGACTCGCCCGTCCGGACCCTCCTCGTCACGAGCGCGCTCCCGGCCGAGGGCAAGACGGTGACGGCCGCGAACCTCGCCGTCGCCTTCGCCCAGGCCGGCCGAAGCGTCCTGCTCGTCGATGCCGACCTGCGCAGGCCGGGCGTGCAGGAGGTCTTCCGACTGCCGAACGAGCACGGCCTGACCGACCTGCTGCGTCGGGCCGATTCCGGCCTGGCCGGGCTCGTCGCCGGGACCGACGTCCCGAACCTGCGCGTCCTGCCGACCGGACCCCTTCCGCCCAACCCGGCCGAGCTGCTCGGGTCCGAACGGATGAGGTCGGTCCTCAAGCACCTGGCCGATGCGGCCGAGCTCGTCGTGATCGACGCCCCGCCGATGGCAGCGGTCGCCGACGCCGCGATCCTCAGCTCGCGCCTCGACGGGACCCTCCTCGTCGTCGACACATCCAGGAGCCATCGTCGTGCGGTGCGCGTCGCCCGCGCCGCCTTCGAGCGCGCCGGTGCGAAGGTCCTCGGCGTCGTCCTCAACCGGTATCCGCCGCGTCTCGCGGCCGGGGTCGGCGCCTACTACAGCGGCTATGGCGAGGGGTCGGGCGACGGCGGGACCCGCAGCCGCACGCTCGAGCCCGGTCTCGCCGCCGCGGCCGCCGCCGGCGGCGGCGCCGATAGCCGGACCGGCGCTCGTCGAGCGAACGGATCCTGACGACGAGGCCGAGGTGGACGCCAAGCGGGCCTTCGACCTCGCGGTCGGGTCCGTCGCGCTCGTCGCAGCCCTCCCTGTCCTCGCAGCGGTCAGGGTCGCGATGCGCCTGTCGGGCGACCGCGGGCCGTTCCTCTATCGCGCGCCACGGGTCGGGCGTGGCGGAGCTCCGCTCACCATCCTCAAGGTCCGGACGATGGACGACGGCGCGGGCGGCTCCCGCATCACCGTCGCCGACGATCCGCGCGTCACGCCGATCGGCCGATCGCTGAGGCGCCTCCGAATCGACGAGCTGCCGCAGCTGGTGAACGTCGTCCGCGGCGAGATGTCGCTCGTCGGCCCCCGGCCCGAGGACCCGCGGTTCGTCGACCCATCGGAGCCGCTTCAGCGCCTCGTCACCTCCGTGCGTCCGGGCGTCACCGGACCCTCGCAACTCGCCTTCATCGACGAGGCGACGAGACTGGCCTGCCCGAACCCGGAGCGGCGATATCGGGAGGAGATCCTGCCGGCCAAGCTGGCCATCGATGCGTGGTACGTGAGGCACCGGTCGTTTCTCGTCGACATGCTGATCCTCGCCCGCACAGCCCGGGCGATCGTAGGCGCGACGTGAGCGCACCGAGCAGCCCGCTCGTCGGCATGGCGCTCTACGCCGACCTTTCGTTCGACAGCCGCGTCCGGCGAGAGGCCTCGTCCCTCGCGTCGGCGGGCTTCCGCGTCGTCGTCCACTGTCTCGCGAACGACGGTCCGACGAGCGATCTCGCGCCCGGTGTCACGCTCCGGGTCCATCGGCCGTCGCGGACCGGCGTCCTGCCGGGGACGCCGAGCGCGAGCGCTGGCCGGGACCGGGGCCGGGTCGCGTCGGCGCTCGAGGGGATCCGCTGGCTCGTCGACTACGTGCGGAACCTCCGGGCGTGGGGGAAGGCGGCCGTGGCCGCCACGCCCGATGCCGACGCCTGGCACGCCCACGATCTGACCGCGCTCGCGTCGGTCGCACCCCACGTGCCTCCCGGCATCCCGCTCGTGTACGACGCCCACGAGCTGTTCCTCGAGAGCGGCGCCGCGCTCCGCTTGCCGGCGCCGGCACGCCGCCTCCTCGGCGCCTACGAGCGGCGGCTGGTCGGGCGCGCAGCCGCGGTCGTCACGGTGAACGACGAGATCGCCGCGACACTCGCCGAGCGCGACCGACCGAGGCGTATCGTCGTCGTCCGCAACTGCCCCGAGCGATGGTCGCCGCCGGTCACGCGGCCGACGCTCCTGCGCGACGCGGCGGGCATCCCCGCCGGGGCCCCGATCGTCCTCTACCACGGCGGGCTGTCCCGCGATCGCGGGGTCGAGCAGCTGCTCGACGCGCTCCTGGTTCCGGGTCTCGAGACCGTCCACGTCGTGCTGCTCGGGGCGGGCGAGCTGCGCGAGCGGATGGCCCGGGCCGCGACCGACGAGCGCCGGCGCGGCCGCGTCCACCTCCTCGACCCCGTCCCGCCGGCCGAGCTGTCGGCCTGGATCGCGTCAGCGGATCTCGGTGCCCTGCCGATCCAGCCGACGACGCTCAACCACCGCCTGTCCACTCCCAACAAGCTGTTCGAGTGCCTCGCGGCGGGCGTCCCGGTCGTGGCGAGCGACTTCCCCGAGATCCGGGCGATCGTCGGCGAGGGCGAAACGGCACTCGGTGCGCTGTGCGATCCGACGCGGCCGGAGGCGATCGCGACGGCGATCCGGTCGCTGCTCGACCTCGGGCCGGACGGCCTGTGCGAGCTGCGAGCGCGCTGCCTCCTCGCCGCCCACGAGCGCTGGAACTGGCAGGCGGAGTCGCGGGCGCTGACGGCCCTCTACGCCGACCTGGTCGGAGCCCCCGCGACTCGTCCCGGCCACGGAGGTTCGACGTGAGCGAGCTGCCCGTGACGCCGCTCGAGCTCGACGGCTGGCTCGAGTACAACGCCTGGCGGACCGGCCTCCGACCCCGGCGCTTCGGCGCCTCGGACGGCGGCTCGGAGATCCGGGCAGTCTTCTACGTCGGGCGGGGTGGCCGACTCTGGTTGCCCGCGAACAACCCGTACCTTCCGCTCGTCTTCCGGTCCGCGAAGAGCCGACCCAACGGCCGGACCAGCGACTGGCTGGCAGCCGTCGGCCCGCTCGTCGAGGAGATGCGGCGGCGCGGGGTGGCCAACGGGCTGATGTTCCCGCCGAACGTCGAGGACGTTCGGCCGTGGCGTTGGGCCGGGTTCCTCGTCGGCGTGAAGTACACCTACTGCCTCGACTTCCCGATCGATCCCGGCTGCGTCGACAAGCGCCACCTCCGAAGCGTCGAGACCGCGGCCGGGCGGGGCCTGTCCGTCGACCGCTCCGACGACCTCGACGCCGTCGTCGGCTGCCTCGGCGAGACCGAGGAGCGCCAGCACTTCTCGTACCGCCTCGGCTCCCGCGAGCTCGTCGAGCTCCGCTCGCGCCTCGGTGACGACGCCTTCCGCGCATACGTCTGCCGGGACGCAGCGGGACGGGCAGCGAGCACGTGCGTCGTCATCCACGTTCCCGGGAGCCGCGCAATCGGTTGGGTCGCGGGCGCCCGCCGGGAAAGCCTCGCCGACGGAGCGGGGCACGCGGTGTGGCGCTTCGCCTTCGACGATCTCACGACCGCCGGCGCGACCGGGATCGACCTGTGCGGCGCGAACATCCGCTCGGTCGCGGAGTTCAAGGCCCGGTGGGGCGCGCGCCTCGAGCCGACCTACACGGTCCGCACGTACTCGCTTCGCGCCGCGGCCCGCTTCTCGGTCGACTGGCTCACGCCCCATCGGGCGGGGATGCCATGACCGCTCGAGCGTTGCCGAGCCTCGGTGGCCTGTCACGCCGGCTCGGCCTCGAGCGGCGCTTCCGCGCGGGCGACCTCGTCGAGGTCCGGAGCGCGGAGGAGATCCTCGCGACGCTCGACGCATCCGGCCGGCTCGATGGCCTGCCGTTCATGCCCGAGATGCTCGCGTGGTGCGGCCGGACGCTGCGCGTGTCGAACAGCGCGCACAAGACGTGCGACACGATCCGCTCCTCGGGTCAGCGCTGGGTCGGGGACGCGGTCCATCTCGCGGGGGCGCGTTGTGACGGGAGCGCGCACGGCGGCTGCGAGGCGGCGTGCCTCCTGTTTTGGCGCGACGCCTGGATCCGGCCCGCCGAGCGCGGCGGGTTGGATCCGACTGCCGATGGCGGAGCGACCGGCGGCGAGAGCCGCGAGCGGAGCCGACCACGGCGGGCGGCCGCGCCTCGGGCCGAGACGCTCGTGCTCGCGGCCGTGTCGCACCGCCCCGACGGCGACGTCTACACCTGCCAGGCGACCGAGATGAACCGCGCCACCACGCCGCTGCCGTGGTGGAACCTGCGCCAGTACGCCCACGACCTTGGCTCGCGGAACGTGGATCTCTCGGGCTTGGTTGCCGGGATCGCGCGTTGGTTCTACGTGATGAAGGTTCACTACCCCGTATCGGTGCCCCCGGCGCCATGTCGTGACAGGGAGACGGAGGAGGCGCACGGGGGCGACGTCGAGGCGGGTGATCGGGTGCGGGTGCGCCCCAAGTGCGAGATCGAGGCGACGCTCGACGCAGCCCATCGGGAGCGGGGTCTGTCGTTCGACGCCGAGATGGTCCGTTACTGCGGCCGCGAGCATCGCGTCCTCCGGCGTGTCCGGCGGATCATCGACGAGCGAAGCGGTCGCCTCATCCACCTGCGTGACTGCATCGTCCTGGACGACGCGTACTGCCGCTCGGACTACCACCGGTTCTGCCCACGAGCGGTCTACTTCTTCTGGCGGGGTGAGTGGCTCACCCGACTCGAGCCGCCGAGGGATCGCGATGCGCCCCCGTGAGCTATGGGAGCGCCTGTACGGCGACTTCCTCGTGCCGTCGAGCCTGCCTGCGTACCGGCAGCTGCTGGAGCACGCGCTCGAGCTCGGTTACGAGATCGTTCCGGTCGAGACGTTCTGGCACCGCCTGACGACGAGGGGCCGCGATCCGACCGGCCCGTGCCTCGTCCTGCGGCACGATGTCGACGCCGATCCGCGGACCGCTGCCGAGATGTGGGCGGTCGAGCGTGACCTCGGCGTCGTCTCCTCGTACTACTTCCGGCTCTCGACGGTCGACCTCGGCCTCATCGCCGACATCGGGCGCGCCGGCGGTGAGGTCGGATACCACTTCGAGGAGCTGGCAACGCTTCTCAAGGCGCGTCGCGTCCGCGGACGGGCTGCCGGAACCGCGCTGATCCCCGAGGCGCAGGAGCTCTTCGGACGCGACCTCGAGCGGCTGCGATCCGAGACGGGGCTGCCGATGCGCGTCGTGGCATCACACGGCGACTTCGTCAACCGGAGGGTCGGGCTGCCGAACTGGAGCATCCTCGTCGACCGACGGGTGCGGCAGCGCTACGGGATCGACCTCGAGGTCTACGACGAGGCGCTCGTCCGGGCCTTCTCGAGCCGCCACTCCGACAGCCGGTACCCGCGCCGCTGGGTTCCCGGCGACCTCGTCGCCGCCCTCGAGGCCCGTGGGTCGAGCGTCTACGCCCTCGTCCACCCGGGGAACTGGCGATCCCGGCGGGGCGCGACGGCGCGCGACGACCTCGTCCGCCTCACGGAGGAGGTCGCCTACGACATCCCACGCCCGAGACGGCGGCGCACGACCGACGGCCGGTCGTCCGGACCACCGGAAGCGGTTCGCCCCGGGCCGGCCCGGGCGGCGCAACCGTTCGTTCCCGGCCCGACCCGCTCCGGGGCGCCGAGCCCGCCGCTCATCGTGACCGCGCCGCCGACGCGCCTGCCCGAGCGGCGATACGTCCTCGACGTCGTGCTCCGCGAATGGCTCGGCCTGTCGTACCGACTCCTGCCCTGCGACCGGTCCCGCGTAGCGATCACGCTCGGCGGCGACACGACCGGCCGGTCGATCGAGCTGCCCGACGTGCTCCTCTCGACGCCCGATCCCGAGTGGCTCACCGAACGGTCGCTGCCGGCCACCCCGATCCGGAGGGTCGCGCTCGGCGGGTCGTGGCTCGACGGCGATACCGGCGAGTGGACCGGCGAGGAGGCCCGGGGCGTGCCCGCCGTCTTCCCCGGCGCCGGCCCGCCGCCCGACCTGCTCGTCCGCGAGACGCCGGCCGGGCTGGCGTTCGGCGTGGACGCCCTGGGCGCGATCTTCTACCTGCTCAGCGGCTACGAGGAGCTTGCGCGGCCGTACGTCGACGACCACGATCGCTACCCCTGCTACGCCTCGCTCGCGTTCACGGAGGGCTTCCTCGAGCGCCCGATCGTCGACGAGTACGTGGCCGCGCTCCGGCTCGCGCTCCTGCGCCTGTGGCCCGGCCTGCCTGTCCGACCGGAGGAATTCCGGCTCGTGCTGACGCACGACGTCGATCAGCCGTGGGCAGCTCTCGGCCACCCCGCGACCGGCGTGCTCCGCACGTCCGTGGGTGACGTGCTCTTGCGGCACGATCCGGTCCTCGCCGCTCGGCGTGCGGCGGCCATCGTCCCGGCCGCCCGGGGCGTCACCGACCCGTGCGACCCGCTCGACACGTTCGACCTGCTCATGGACACCAGCGAGCGGAGCGGGCTGCGGAGCACCTTCTACGTCCAGGCCCTCGACCGCGTGGGCGGTCGGAACGGCGCGTACCGCCTCTCTGACCCGCCGATCGGTCGGCTCCTCCGGCGGATCCACGAGCGCGGCCACGAGATCGGGCTCCACGCGAGCTATGGCAGCTCGCACTCGGCGGAGACCACGATCCACGAGGCGGAGGAGCTTCGCCGCGCATGCGCCGCCCTCGGCTTCGAGCAGCAGTCATGGGGCGTGCGCCAGCACTACCTCCGCTTCGAGACGCCTGGGACGTGGCGGAACCACGAGCGTGCCGGGCTCGCCCACGACTCGACGTTCGGCTTCGCCGACCATGTCGGGTTCCGCGCGGGCACCGGGCGGGAATACACGCCCTGGGACCTCGTCGCGCGCAGACCACTTGCGCTGCGGGAGCGACCTGTCGTGGTCATGGACGCCACGCTCCTCGGGTACGACCACCTCCCGATCGAGGACGCGATCACCCGCGGCGCCGCGATCGTGAACGCCTGCCGCCGCCATCGCGTCCCGGCGGTCGTCCTGGTCCACAACAGCTCGGTCGCGGGCACGCGTCTCCGCGCCCGCTATCGCGAGCTGATCGCCGAACTGGCGAGGACATGACCGGGCGCGGCGGGAACGTCCGTCGGGCTCGGGGCCTCGTCGTCTGGTTCGTGAACCAGTACGCCGGCTCCCCGGTCCACGGGATGGAGTTCCGCCACTACGAGCTCGGACGCGCGCTGGTGCGAGGCGGGCACACCGTCGTCGTCGTCTCCGGCTCGTGGTCCCACCTCTTCACGCGCCCGCCGGAGACCCGCTCCACCTACACGCTCGAGCGCGTCGATGGCCTCACCTACTGCTGGGTTCGGGTACCGCGCTACCGAAACGCGCAGAGCCTCGGCCGCGTCATCAACATGCTCGCCTTCGCCGCGCGGCTCTACCGCCTCCCCACGCGGCGTCTCCCCCGGCCCGACGCGGTCGTCGTCTCGTCGCCATCGCCGTTCCCGATCCTCCCCGCGGAGCGCTGGGCGCGGCGTACCGGCGCACGCCTCGTGTTCGAGGTGCGCGACCTGTGGCCGCTCACCCTCGTCGACCTCGGGCACCTTCCCGACCGACACCCGCTCGTGCTGCTCGTCGGCTGGTTCGAGCGCCATGCCTATCGAGTCGCCGATGCGGTCGTCTCGGTCCTCCCCGCTGCGGGCGCGTACCTCGAAGCGCGGGGCGTTCCGCCCTCGCGGATCGCGATCGTGCCGAATGGCATCAGCCCGGAGGCCATCTCCGCGACGGACCCGGACGTCCGATCGTCCGCCGTCACCCCGGCCGATGCAGGCAGCCCGTTCGTCGTCGGCTTCGTCGGCACCCTCGGCGAGGGCAATGCGCTCGATGACCTCATCGGCGCGGCACGCCTTCTCGCGGCCGAGAACGTCGAGTTCGTGATCGTCGGGCAAGGCTCGGCCGAGTCCCGGCTGCGCCTTCTCGCCGCCGGGCTGCCCCGCGTCTCGTTCGCGAGAGCGGTCGCCAAGGCCTCGGTCCCGGCGACGATCGCCGGCTTCGACGCGTGCTACGTCGGCTATCACCGGAGCCCGCTCTACCGGTTCGGCATCTCGCCGAACAAGGTCTTCGACTACATGGCCGCCGGGCGCCCCGTGCTCCTCGCGTCGGACGCGCCGTGCGACCCGGTGACGGCGGCCGGCGCGGGGCTCGTCGTCCCGCCCGACGATCCCGCCGCGCTCGCGGCGGCCATTCTCGACCTCCGCCGCTCCGGGCCGGTCGAGCGCGGGCGGCTCGGCGCGAACGGGCGGCGATACGTCGAGCGCGAGCACTCGTACGACCGGCTGGCGGAGCGGTATCTCGCGGTGCTCGAGGGAGGTGCCGCATGACCGACGACGCCCGCGCCCGGTTCCGCGAGCGGATCGGCGACGTCGTCGGGGTCGATCCGGGGCGGGTCACCCTGTTCGCGAAGGGTCGCGTCGCGCTCTACGCCATCCTGCGCGCGCTCGAGGTCGGGCCGGGGGACGAGGTGATCGTGCCCGCGTTCACCTGCGTTGCCGTTCCGAACGCGATCGCCTACACGGGCGCGACACCGATGTGGGTCGACGTCGACCCGGAGCGCTACACGATCGACCCGGGTGCCGTCGAGGCGGCGATCGGACCGCGGACGCGCGTCATCCTCGCCCAGAACACGTTCGGCCTGTCAGCCGACCTCGGGCCGATCGTCGCGATCGGCGACCGGCACGGCGTGACCGTCATCGACGACTGCGCCCACGGCCTGGGCGGCACGTATCGCGGCCGGGCGAACGGGAGCACGACGCCGTTCGCATTCCTGTCGACGCAGTGGAGCAAGCCGGTATCCACGGGCCTGGGCGGGGTGGCGATCGACCGCGACGGGACCGCCAGCGGAGGTCTGCTCGAGCTCGAGAGGCGGGCGGCCGAGCCGCCCTTCCGGCGGGTCGCCCCGCTCCGGCTGCTCGTCGCCGCGCACGCGCGGGCCGGTCACGGCCGGCTCTTCCGCGCCGGCCGCGAGACATATCGGGCCCTCGGCCGCCTCGACCTCGTCCCGGGCTCGTCGTCGAACGAGGAGCTCACCGGGCCCCGCATGCCTGACGGCTTCCTCGCCCGGCTCTCGCCGGCCCAGGCACGCCTCGGGGTCGAAGCGCTCGCGCGGTTGCCGGCGGCGCTCGAACGTCGCCGCGAGATCGCGCACCGCTACACCTCGTGGCTCGTGGCGCACGGACGAACGCCGGCGCCCGAGCCGCCCGACTCACGGCACGTGTTCCTGCGCTACCCGCTGCGGGCCCGCCGACGCGACGCGCTCGAATCGCTCGCCCGGCGGCGCGGCGTCGACCTCGGCGACTGGTTCGTGTCGCCGATCCACCCCATCACGCGCGGGCTCGATCGCTGGGGATATGTCGCCGGCTCGGCGCCCCGGGCGGAGGAGGCGTGCCGCGAGATCGTCAACCTTCCCACCGATCCATGGCTGTCCGACCATGACGTCGAGCGGGTCCTCGCGCTCATCGACGAGGCCGCCGATGCGATCGCGTGAGGGCGTCGCGTCGCCCCGGTCACTGCGCCTCGGCGACAGCCCGGGGCGTCTGCGCCGTCGTGGAGGGCATGACGGCGACGAGCAGGACGGCCAGCCCGAGGCCGCCGGTCAGGATCTGCGTCAGCAAGGCCCCGTTGGCCAGGATGATGCCGAGGAATCCGATCCCGGCGCCGAGGATCGCGATGTCACGACCGGCGGCGAGCGAGTCGAGCAACCACAGGAGCGCGCCGAGCAGGACCGTGAACGGGATCACCCCGACCAGCCCGAAATTGGCGATGGCGTCCGCCCACACGTTCGCGTTCGCGTCGGTCAGCGTCCGCTCATAGAAGAGCCCGATGAGGTACGGCGGATCGAGCGCGTACGGCCGGTCGGTGAGGAAGCCGAGGACGCTGTGCGAGAGCTGGTACGTCGGATGGGACGTGAAGAAGTCGTAGTAGTACCCGGTGAGCTGGCCGGGCACGACGAACAGCCGTCGGACGAAGAGCGAGACCGTGAACAGAGAGCCCGTGAGCGCGCTCAACACCACCGACGCCAGCACGGTGAACCCGGCACCCCATGGCATGAGGCCGCCGGAATGCCGACCGCCCCAGCGGATGACCGCGAACAGCACGGGGACGAACACGACCGAGAAGACGATCCCCTTGAGCCCGGTGATCGCGTAGAGAAGGACCTGGCCCGCGAGACCGAGGCCCACGACGAGGGGCCGGCGACGCGCCAGGCCGAGCGCGATCGTCAGCGGGTAGACGACGTAACCGAACCACGGCAGCAGGTACCCCGAGCCGGGAGTCGCGGCGACGATGGCGTCCGCTGCGGCGCGCGCCGCGTACACGTCGCCCAGGTCCGGAATCGAGGTCGGTCGGAAGAGGACCGCGAAGTAGACGAGCGCGCCGGCCGCGGCCGCCACGATCAGGCGCACGAACTGCGACTCGGAGAGGCCTCTCCGGCCGAGCGTCGCGAGCGGCAGAGCCCTCATCAGCCCGAGCGTTCCGGCCGCGAGCAGCAGCACGGCCTCGAGCGGCAGGACGCGGCCGGGGTCCGGTCCGAGGACGTGGATCGGCACGACTGCCGCGGGCACGTACGCGACGAGGTAGAGCAGCCAGACGATCGCGTCCGACGGCCGCTCGATCCTCAGCGGCAACCAGGCGCAAGGCACGGTCGCGACGACCGCCACGACGAGCGTCGACGAGGGGTCGACGCCCCTCTCGACGAGCCCGCTGTAGCCGTACCAGGGAGCGACCCACGCGACGTACGCCCAGTCGAGCGCGGCGACGAAGACGAGACCGCCGGCGATGAGGGCGAGCCGGCGCCGGCCGCCCGCGACGGCGATCGCCGCGAGCGCGGCCATCGACCCGATCGCGCCGATGGGCGCGCCGGCAAGCCTCGCCTGCGCCGCCACGATCCCGCACGACGCGGCGGCCACGACGACGGCGATCGCGATGAGCTCGTCGCGCCGGCGAGGCGCGAGCGCGAGCGCGTGGGCCAAGCTTCGAGCCCCCAGTTCCGGGCGCCGACCCGGGCGCGGTCACCCGAGGCGAAGTCTGGCGCGACTCCGCCGCGAACCCAAGTGACGGACGGCCCTGTCCGCTCGATCCGGCCGGCAGCTCGCCTCCGGACGCTCGCGATCCGATGGCTCGTCGAGCTCGCCGGCGGCCTCGGCGCCGGGTCGTTCGCGCGCAGCGTTGTCGTCCTCGCCGCGGCCGGGGCTGCGTCGCAGGTCGTCGTCATCGCGGCGTCGCCGGTCGTGACCCGGCTCTACTCGCCGGTCGACATCGGCACGCTCGCGGTCTATACGTCGCTGCTGTCGCTGTTGAGCGTCGCCGTCAGCCTGCGCTTCGAACAGACGATCCCGATGCCCACGACCGACCTCGAGGGCCGCGAGCTGCTCGGCGTCGCGCTCGTGGCCAACGTCGCGCTCAGCGGGCTCACGGTCGTCGCGGTCGCGCTCGTCGGGTCCGACGTCGCCAGATTGGCGCAGTCGCCGGGTCTCGCCGGCTGGCTGTGGCTGCTGCCGATCAGCCTGTCGGCGCTCGGCGCGTTCGAGGCGTTGAGCCTGTGGGCGGTCCGGACCGGGGCGTTCTCGGCGATGGCCGGGGCCAAGCTCGGCCAGAACGTCGGCCAGGTCGCGGCCCAGGTCTCGTTGGGGCTGCTCGGCGCCGGGTCGGCCGGCCTCATGGTCGGCGACGCGGTGGCGAGGGTCGGCGGCTGCGCGGCGCTGCGCCAGCTCCTCGCGACCCGCGGCGCGCTGCTCACCGACGTGACCCTCGGCGGCATGCGCCGAGCCGCACGTCAGTACCGCCGGTTCGCGACGATCTCGGCGGCGTCCGGGCTCGTCAACACCGCGGTCGCGAACCTCCCGCCGATCATCCTGGCGACGCTCTACGGTCCGGCCGTGGCGGGCTTCTTCGCGCTCGGGCGGCTCGTCATCTTCGCGCCGGCGGAGGTGATCAGCACCTCGATCGGGCGGGTCTACTTCGGGCGCGTCACCCGGGCGCGCAACGAGGCGCCCGGCTCGCTCCAGGGCCTCCTCGTCCGGGTGGCGACTCGCCTGAGCCTCGCGCTGCCGGCGTTCGCGCTCGTCTTCGTCGCGTCGCCGGTCGTCTTCCCGATCGTCTTCGGCCCCGACTGGGCCGAGGTGGGGGTCTACGCGCAGATCCTCTGTCCGGCGCTCGCGCTCTCGTTCGTGCTGCAGACGACGAACATGCTGCTCCCGCTCGGCTTCGCCGGTTACGAGCTCGTCTGGGACCTCTTCCGGCTCGCGGTCGCGCTCGGCGGCGTCGTCGCGGCGCATGCGCTCGGCGCGGACGCGAGGACCGCCGTGACCGCCTATGCGGCGGGACTCGCCGTGAGCTACGCCGGACTGCTCGGCCTCAACGTGTTCGTGCTCCGCAGGCACTTCCCGAGGGAGGTGACCGCCGCGAGCGGATCGGGGCCCTGAGGGTCCGACCCGCCGCGGCCAACGGTCACGCTAGTTCCAGCTGTTGCCGCCACCGTCCGACATCGAGTGGGTGGCGTCGTAGAACGACCCGCTCGACGTCGCCTGGTTGTCGGCGTACGAGCCACCGCAGTACTCGAGCGCCATTGCGACGTTCGAGTGGCCCCACGTCGAGCCGGCGGTGTTGCTGACCGTCCAGCCGTCGATCTGGACGTCGGTGGTCGAGCCCGCGCCCGACGCGCTGCAGTAGAGCGCGAAGTACGAGGACGCGACGTTCCAGCCCGTGAGATGGACGTGTGCGGCCGTCGCCGATCCCGAGATGAGCTGCGCGGCGCTGATCGCCTTGCTCGACCCCTTCACGGTCCAGTTCGACGCCGTCAGGTTCACCGGGCCGGCGCCGCCGGAGTGCGACATGTACAGGGCCCAGGACTGGTACGACGAGGAGTTCGAGGCATGGGTCGTGTTCTGGACCGTGATGTTGTTGAGGTCGAGGTCGTGGACGTTGGCGGTTTGGATCACGCCCTGCTGCCCGAGCTTGAAGCCGTCGAAGACGATTCCGCGGAGGGTGATGTTGCCGGCGCGGCCGCCGAAGCCGAAGCCGAACTGCGGATCCGTCCCGATCTGTGACCCGGAGAAGACGACGCTCGCCCCCGACGCGGGCCGAATGGTCAGGTGGTTGCTGCGGTTGACGTTGATGAGCGTGTAGCCGACGTGGTACGTGCCCGAACCGAGCTGGATGACGTCGATCGACTCGTCCTTGATCGCGGCGAGGAGCTGGGACGAGCTGAGGGTCGGCCCGAACGACTTGACGTTCGCTCCCGTGGCCGGTGTCGGAGTGGGATCCGGAGTCGGCTTGGGAGTCGGCTTGGGAGTCGGGTCAGGGGTCGGATCAGGAGTCGGATCGGCCGTCGGCGCGGCGGTCGGCGCGGCGGTCGGGTCGCCAGTGGGCGCGGCGGTCGGGTCGCCGCTGGGCGCGGCGGTCACCGTCGGGTCGGACGCAGCCGCGGCCGTGGTCGCGCTCGGGGCAACGATTGCCCCGGCCGTCGGCTCGACGACGGGGGAGCTGGTCGGCGTCGGGCTCGTGGTCGGGGCAACGGAGCCGCCTCCGGCGCGGGGTCCGTGGGTCGCCGCGGCGGCCGCCGCCGGGTTCTCGACGGTGATCGTGGTCGTCGCGACCGTCACCCTCGCGTACGTGGCGCTCGTTGCGCGCGAGCCTCGCCACCATCGGACGGCCGCGACGAGGTGAGTCCCCGTCGACGCTGTCGCCGGAACCCTGAGAGAGGTGCTGAATGTTCCATCCCCAGCGGCGCGGATCCTAGGCATCCCCGATGTCGATCGATCCCACGTCACCTGGACGCGATCCCGGGGCACGAACCCACGCCCGAGCAGCGCGATCGTTCTCCCTGCGACAGCAGGGCTGCTGGACGTGAGCGACGGCGTCGCGGCCCGGGCGAGGAGCGGTTGACCGAGCGTGGCTCCGACGATCACGACCGGCGTGAGGAGGGCTGTCACAGCGACACTGGCTCGACCGAATGACGCCCGCCGGCCGAGAGCGGTCGACGACAGCGAGGGACCCGAGGACCGCGGCATGCGAGCGTGACGGAATCGATCGAGGAAAGACATCCGGGGCTCCTTCCGGCAGCTTCGGCTGACTCGCAGAGAGCCCTAGGCCTGGCGGCCCCGCCTCACGACCTCGGTCGGTCGAAAGCGCCCCCTCTCCCCGAGAAGATCTTGGCTACACGCGTCGGCGTGCTTCGGCGCAGCCTATACGTGCTCGTCTCATCCGAACACCGGCCAATGCGTACCGGTGAAGCCGGGCAATGGGTACTCGGCGGATCGGGGAACGATGCCTGATGGCGTTCGTCGGCGTCGCGGTGACCCACGAGGCGGAACCGTCAACCAGTCCCGTTCGGCACCTACTCGGGGGGCCAAACGATCGAAACGCTGCCGTCCTCCGACAGGCGACCGGCGTCCCTACCGCCCCTACCCTTCGAGATGCGGCCGTGTGCCGCGCGCGGCGGGGGAACGATCGCCGGTGATTCCGCTCTCGCGACCTGAGGTCGGCCCCGACGAGGAGGCCGCCGTCCTCGAGACGCTCCGTTCGGGCGACCTCGCGATGGGCCCGCGGACGGCCGCGTTCGAGGAGGCCTGGGCTGCGTACTGTGGCGTCCGCCACGCGGTCCTCATGAGCAACGGCACGGTCGCGCTCGAGGCGATCCTCCGCGGGCTCGGCATCGGCCCGGGCGACGAGGTCGTGACCGTCAGCTTCACCTTCAACGCGACGGCGAGCGCGATCCTCCAGGCGGGCGCGCGGCCAGTCTTCGTGGACGTCCGGGCAGACGACTTCTGCATCGATCCCGCCCGCGTCGAGGACGCGATCTCGGCGCGCACCGTGGCGATCGTCCCGGTCCACCTGTACGGCCTCATGGCCGACATGGACCCGCTCGTCGAGATCGCCCGGCGGCATGGGCTCGCGATCGTCGAGGACGCGGCGCAGGCACACGGCGCCCGCTACCACGGCCGGCGGGCGGGACAGTTCGGCCCGGCGATGTTCAGCCTCGGAGCTGGGAGCGACCTCACGACGGGCGAGGGCGGTTTCGCGACCACCGACGACGACGCCCTCGCGGACGCCCTGCGACGCTACCGCAACCACGGCCTGCGCAGCCGCTACCGCCATGACTCGCTCGGCTCGAACCTCAAGCCGACCGACCTCGCGGCCAGCATCGGGCTCGCCGCGCTTCGTCGTCTCGACGAGCGGACCGCGCGGCGCAGGGAGAACGCCGCCCGGCTGACCGAGGCCCTCGCGGGCTACCTGACCCCGGGCGTGCCCGACGGGCGCGAGCACGTCTGGCAGCAGTACACGATGCGGTTCCCGTGCGAGCGCGATCACGTCCTCGACGGGCTCGCGGACCGCGGCATCGGGACGGTCATCTCCTATCCGCAGCCGGTCCATCGCCAGCCGTACCTCCAGGAGCTCGTTCCCGGTGCCGCCTGTCTCGACCTGCCCGTCACGAACCGCCTCGCGCAGCAGGTCCTCTCGATCCCGGTCCGACCCAACCTCACGCCGGCCGAGCTCGACGCGGTGATCGAGGCGGTCCGGGAGGTAGCGACGCCCCTCGCACCGGCGGCGTCGTCGACTGGCCGCTATTCGAACGTGGCCTCCATCCGCGCGAGCTCGACCCGGCGGCGATCGTGGACCGAGATCGACGCCCGACCGGGGGTGGCCAACGCGACGACCGCCGTGAGCGAGGCCGCCGCCGGCACGGGCCGGAGGTAGACGACGCGATAGCCCCGCGCCGGTCCGTGGACGCCGAGCCGGTCGCCGACCCTCGCGACCGCCTCGTCGGCGTAGCCAAGGATCGCGGCGTTGTTGGCGTGGCCCAGTGGGTCGACGTCCCGCCGGCGGACGGTCAACCCGATTCTCGCGACGGCCCTGTCGTGGTCGACCGCCGGGGGCATGACGATCGGCGCGAACGACGGGACGGCCGCGAGGCGCGTGAAGTCGGCGGGGATCCTCGTGGGCCGGCCGCGCTCGTCGGTGAGGGCCCAGTCCGTGAGCGAGCGGCTCAGCTCGCGTCGCTCGCGTCCGTCGTCGGCCCGGACGGTCGTCAGCCGGCGGGCGAGCACGCGTCGGAAGCCGACGATCTCGGTCCGGACGGTGACCCCGTCGCCCGAGGACGGTGGGTCGACGAGCGTCAGCTCCGCGGCGCGAACGAGCCACGTGAGACCACGCTCGGCGTACCAGTCGCGGCCGAACCCGAGCGACGTCGAGTGGAGCCACGCGGCGTCCTGCGCCCACGCGAGCACGACCGACGGATGGATCAGACCGTCGGCGCCCGCCTCGTCGAACCGGACCCGGTAGCGGACCTCGAGAGCGTCGGACGCGGCACGGCCGGCGGAAGCGCGATCGGGCACCGCCCGAGCGTAAACCCGAGCGGGCCGGCGGGGTCAGCGGCTGGCGGCGCGGGCGGGTGCACCGGAGCGTCGCCAGGCCGACGGCCGAGCCTGGCTCGGATCGTCGTGCTCGCGGACGATCCGCCACGCTCGCTCGTGGACCTGGTGGAGCCGCCGATGGCCTCGGTCGTCCCACGAGGTGGAATACACCTCGGTCGCCTCGGCCCGGATCCGGATCGCGTCGCGCCGAAGCCCGCGGTGCTCGAGGTCGGCGACCAGGTCGAGGATCGCGCGATAGAGGGCGGGCAGGCTTTCGGTCGACGGGACTGGTGACTCCATGCCACGAAGGAGCATCGTCCCCGGAGCCCCCTTCGGCGATAGAACACAGGTCCGGCGCTGCTCGAACGATCGGGTCAGCGCTTCGTCACGTTTTCGCGACGCACGTCAGTCGCCGCCATGCCAGCCGCTCCGGATGCCGAACGCGTCGAACTCGCCGGTCGCGGGCCGCCGATCGAACCGCAGGTCGCCGACGTGCGCGCCGGGCGGACCCTGTCGGAGCCTCTCCACGAGCTGCGCGATCGCCTCCGGATCGCCCTCGGCGACCACCCGAACCGTCCCGCCCGGCTCGTTCGCGACCCAGCCGGTGAGCCCCATCCGCTCGGCCTCGTCCCGCACGAACCAGCGGAAGCCGACGCCCTGGACGCGGCCCGAGACGGTCGCGTCGAGCCGCTCGGCGCCGTCAGACGCCATCGGCCAGCCGCGGCCAGGCGAGCACGAGGCCATCGAGGGCGAGCTCCGGCGAGACGTTCGCCTCGAGGCGACGGCTCGTGACCGTCAATCGTTCCAGGAAGGCGAGCACCTCGCCCATCCCGACGCGCGGCGCGGCCTCGGTCAGATCATCGAGCAGGGCGGTCTCGCGGACGCGGCGCGGATCGCCGAGGATCGCCGCGGCGAGGTCACGGGCGACGTCTTCCCAGAGGGCGATCAGCCAGGCCAGAGCGCGCCGGCGTTCGGTCGGCGGAACCTTCGTCGAGGCCGCCGGTTCGCCGGACCCATCCGCGGGCTCGCGCGGGACCGAGGGCGACGAGCCGCCGCCCTCGAGCGCCCTCGCGGCGGCTGACGCGCTCGCGAGCAGATCGGAGGCGAGGCCGAGTCGCCTCGCCCGCGGCATCGACAGCATGTCGAGGATCAGCCGGCCCATCTCGGCACGTTCGGCGAGCGCGGCCGGCGCACCGGCGTAGGCGATCGCTCGCCCGGGCAGGCCGTCGGCCGCCCGCGCGATGCGCGCGCCGTCCGGCGGCTCGGCGAGGCCGAGCTCGGACAGGAGCGCCTCGATGTCGCGCACGGGCGCCCGACCGAGGCGGACCCTGGCAACGCGCGACCGGACCGTCGGCAGGAGGCGGTCCTCGTCGTCCGCGACGAGAAGGATCGTCACGCCCTGGGGCGGCTCCTCGAGCGTCTTGAGGAGCACGTGCTGGGCGTCCTCGTTCATCCGATCGGCGCGCTCCACGATCGCGAGCCGGGCGTTGCCCTCGACGCCGTGGAGCGCGAGGTCCGCGCCGAGCGAGCGGACCGCGTCGACGCGAACCTGCCCACCGGGCCCGTCGGGCGCCAGCAGGTGGACGTCGGGATGACGGCCGTCGCGGACGAGCCGGCAGGCCCGGCACGCGCCGCACGGGCGCTCGCCGTCGGCGGCGGCGCAGAGGGCGAACGCGGCGATGTCCTCGGCCAGCGTCGACTTGCCGGCCCCGGCCGGCCCGGAAAGCAGGATCGCGTGCGGCAGGCCGGCCCTGGCCATCGACCGAACCGCCGCGACCGCTCGCGGCTGCCCCCGAGATCGGAAGCCATCCACGTCGGCGAGCCGGGACCCGGACTACTCCGTCGCGGTCGTGCTCCGACGACGAGTCCGCGGCTTGGCCGCCGGCTCGGCCGGCGCGTCCGCGTCGCCTGTCGCCGAGGGAGTCTCGGCCGCGGCAGCCGGCTCGGCCTCCGAGGGGGCGCTGCTCGAGCGGGTTCGGGTCGTCCGCGTCGTCCGCCGCTTCGGGGCCGCCTCGGAGACGACCGAGTCCGTCGAGGGAGCGCCCTCGACCGACGCGCCGACGTCCCCGCCGGTATCCGTCGTCGCCGCGTCGGCCGCCTTCGTCGAGCGGCGGGTCCGGCGCTTCGGGGCCGCGTCCTCGGGAGCGGGCTGCTCGCTCGGGCCAGCCTGCTCGGCCGGTGCGGCCGCGCGTCGGCCGGTCGGGCGACGTCGGGCCGGAGCCCGCGATTCCTCCGTCCCGGCCGCCGCGGCGGCGGCCGTCTCGACCGGCGCTTCGGATGTCGACGGCCGCGCCGCCGGTGTCCGTTCCGCGCGCTCAGGCCGGCCCGGCTCAGGCCGGCCGGGCTCGGGCCGGCCGGTGAGCTGGCTGCGCAGCATCTCCTCGAGCTCCGGCGGCACCTCCGACCACGGCTCGCTCGACCGCTGCGGCCGGGCGCCCTGCGGTCGCGAATCACGCCGCGGCTCCCGGCGTGGGGCCGGTTGCTGCGGACGCGTCCGCGGCGGCTCCGCGAAGCGGGTGCCGCCACCACGCCCGCCGAACCGCTCTCGCTCGACGGCCGCGGCGTAGGCGGCATTCCTGCCGCCACGGGCACGCCCCTGCTGCGGGCGACCGCGGCCGGCGCCGGCCTGACCGCGCCGACGTTCGGCGATCAGGTACTCGGGGATCTCGGGCTCCTCGAAGTCCTCCTCCTCGTCGAACGGCGTCGCGGCCGGCCCTGCGGCGCGGGGTGCGGCCGAGGGCACGCCGAGCTGGGAGTCCCAGACCGAGCCGAAGGAGCTCGTCCGGGCAGCCGGAGGCGGAGCCAACGCCTCGAGATCCTCGCCCTCGGCCTCGCTCTCGTCGGCAGTGCCGGCGACCAGTCCGGCGTCGGTGCCGCGACCGCGTCCGCGGCCGCGTCCGCCGCGCCGCCGGCGGCGTCGCCGGGGGCCATCCTCGTCACCGTTCTCGCCGCTGCCGGACACGGCCGCCTCGGCGAGCTCGTCCTCGTGCGCCGCGTCGCCCTCGCCGAACGCGGCGAGCGCGCCGGCATCCTCGTGCCGGGCCGACGCGCCGGACAGCTTCTCTCCGGGCAGGACCGTGAGCGGGACGGCGGTCCCGCCGGCGCCGTTGCGCTCCTCGGCCGCCCGAGTCGTCGTCCGGCCGCCCGATGCGGCCACCTCCTTCTCCGTCGCGCGACCCCGACCGCCTCGCCGGCTGCGGGGCCGAGCCGGGCCCTCGGTCTGCTTCTCGGGGACCTCGGTCATCGAGAGGTCCTCCTCGTCGCCGGCGACGCGCCGTCCGGAGCGCGAGCCCTTCTCGACCTTCGCGATGTGGGTGATGTCGGTGAAGACGTCGGCGACGTCGATGAGGTCCGACGAGGTGTTGCCGCGGAAGCTGATCACCTCGACCCGGACGCCCATCTCCTGGACGGCGCGGATCGCCGGGGCGAAGTCGCCGTCGCCCGATACGACGATCGCGACGTCGAGGTTGCGGGCGGTCTTCATCATGTCGACGACGAGCTCGATGTCGAGGTTCGCCTTGACCTTGCCGTCGCCGTACTTGCGGATGTCCTTGCTGACGACCTTGTAGCCGTGGCGGGCGAGGAACTGGTGGAAGTTGCGCTGGTTCTCGTTCTCGGGGTCGAGGCCCGTGTAGGCGTAGGCCCGGACGAAGTCGCGCCCGGCGACCGCCGACTTGAGGAGCGTGACGTAATCGATGTCGACGTTGGCCGCCTTCGCGGCATAGAAGATGTTCGCCACGTCCACGAAGACGGCGACGTTCTTGCTCATCCGACTCCTTCTGCTTCCGGCCCCGACCGGGCCGGTCGCTGGTTCAGCCCCGTCGCGCCGCGGTACGCGCGGCGACGGAGCGCGAGACGAGCGGTACGGCATCGACGAAACCGAGCCGCTCCCAGCGGGCGCGGGCCTCGGGATCGTCCGGGCGAACGGCCTCGACGACCGTGCAGCCCTTGTTCTGCGCCGACCGCAGGAGCTCCTCGAGCAGGGCCTCGGTCACCCGGTCGAGATCGTGGTCGGGATCGACGACGATCAGGTCGACCGAGCCGACGTAGCCACCCGCGCTGACCGACGGCCGGAGGACGAGAATCGCCCCTCCGACCACCTCGCGCCTGGCCTCGGCCACGACGATGTCCGCCTGCGGAAGGTAGACGAGCTGCCGAAACAGATCCGCTGCCCCCAGCGGCGACGTGCCGCCGTCGGGCAGCCGGAGCGCGTCGCCGGCGAGCGCGACGAGGCGCTCGATGTCGGTGATGCGGGCCGTCCGGACCTGATATTCCACGCCGCGAGTCCACCTCGAGGAGGGCGCCCGGGCCGCATGAACACGGTCTCGAGTCTCCGACTGGAGCCGCTCAGGTGCCGGCGCCGCGCACGGGGGGCGAGCGTTCTGACGCTCGGCAGCCACGCCCGGGTCGCACGACCACCGTCTTGCATTCGGGTCGCCGGCGCCTATGATACGGCATCGCTTCGGCGGTCACCTGCGTGCCGCACGAGCCGAATTCCCCGCGCCGCCCTACCGTCGGCACCATGCGGCGGACGCCCCTCCCCGTCACACCGGTCGGGGCAGCCCGCACTCGAAGGGTCGCGGTGGGCGGGCCGGATGCCGGCCCGGGGTAGACACGGGGAACGACCGGGATGAGGAGGAGGTTGCATGAAGGCAAGCAAGGTTGCCGTGCTCGCCACGACGGCTGCGCTCGCGCTCGGAGCGTGCAGCAGCACGCCGGGCTCGAGCGCCGGAGCAAGCGGCGGCGGAGGCGGCGGCACGGCCGTCAAGATCGGGATCGAGCTGCCGATGACCGGCGGCGAGGCCCCGAACGGCGTCCCGACCGCGAACGGCGTCGCGCTCGCCCTGGAGAAGGTCCAGGTGCCCGGCTTCTCGGTCTCGATCGAGCAGAAGGACGACGCCGTCAACGGCAAGCACGACCCGAACCAGGGCGCCCAGAACATGCAGGCGCTCGCGTCGGATCCCCAGGTCCTGTTCGTGGTCGGCCCGTACAACTCGAACGTGGCCCAGGCCGAGATCCCGGTCAGCAACGCGGCTGGCCTCATGCAGTGCAGCCCGGCCAACACGGCCGTCGGCCTGACGAAGGGTGACGACGGCAAGAGCCTGCGCAAGACGAACCCCGACAAGATCGCCTATGTCCGCGTCGCCACGACCGACGACAACCAGGGCGCCGGCACCGCCGACATCGCGGCGAACATCGCCGGCGCGAAGACCGCCTACGTCCTCGACGACACCCAGACGTACGGCGTCGGCCTCTCGGACGGCTTCACGTCCGCGTATGAGAAGTTCGGCGGCAAGGTCCTCAAGCGCGACGGCGTGCCGGACTCGACGACGGACTTCACGAGCTACGTCACGAACGTGAAGAGCTCGGGCGCCGCGGTCGTCATGTACGGCGGCGTCACGACGTCGGGCATCGGCCTGTTCCGCAAGCAGATGGCGCAGCAGGGCCTGGCGAACATCCCGCTCGTCGGCGGCGACGGCATCGTCGACGGCGCGGCGGCCACCGCCAGCTCCTACCTCAACATCGCCGGCACCGACGGCGCGCCGAACAGCTACGGCACCGTCGCGGCGATCCACGACATCCCCAACCCGGACCAGTTCAAGAACGACTACAAGGCGAAGTTCAACACGGATCCGGGCTCCTACAGCGCCCCCGGCTACGCCTGCACCCAGATCTTCCTGGCCGCGCTCCAGGCGGTCGGCGCAAGCGCCGGCGGCGACCTCGCGAAGCTCCGCGAGGCGGTCCGGGCCTACGTCGCGGACAAGAGCCACACGTACGACACGGTCCTCGGCAAGGTCGGCTTCGACGAGAACGGCGACACGACCCAGCACACGATCTCGTACTACAAGTACGACGACAGTGCGAAGGACTGGGCATTCCTCAAGCAGCGCGACTTCACGGCCGACCCGGTCGGCTGAGCAACCTGAACGAACCGAAGGCCGGGGCTTAGCGATGAGCCCCGGCCTTCGCGCATCGAGGGGATGAGCGAACGGTGACGACGGCGACGGCAACCGGCCCCGGACGGGTCGCGACGCGCCTCGACCTCGGCCGCTGGACGGTGCCCGTGGCGGTGGCCGTCGCGCTCGTCGCCGTCTACGTCCTGCTCATCATCGGCGCCGGGCCCCAGGCCCAGGAGCAGTTCATCAACGCCCTGACGATCGGCGGCGTCTACGCGCTGATCGCGCTCGGCTACACGATGGTCTACGGGATCATCGAGCTGATCAACTTCGCCCACGGCGACGTCTTCATGGTCGGATCGTTCGTGTCGTGGTGGCTGCTCACGACCCTCGGCTTCAACGGCTCGATCGGGGATCCGGTCGTCCTCGCCGCCGTCCTCGCACTCGCCTTCCTCGTGGCGATGGTCGTGATGGGCATCGTGGGCGTGGTGATCGAGCGGCTCGCCTATCGACCGCTCCGGAATGCGCCGCGACTCGCCCCGCTCATCACCGCGATCGGGGTGAGCTTCATCCTCCAGAACATCGTCTTCGTCACGATCAGCAACTCGATCGTCACCTCGCCGCAGGTGATCCCGAACCCGGTCCTGACCCTCGGACCGATCCAGATCCGGGCGATCAACCTCTTCGTGATCGTGCTGACGGTCGTGCTGATGGCCGCGCTCCACCTGTTCATCAACCGGACCCGCCTGGGGCGGGCGATGCGGTCGACCGCCATCGACCGCGAGGCCGCCCAGATCATGGGCGTCGACATCAACCAGACGATCGCCCTCACCTTCTTCATCGGCTCCGCGCTGGCCGGCGCCGCCGGCGTGGTCCAGGGCCTCTACTTCGGCGTGACGAAGTTCGACATCGGCTTCCAGGCCGGCCTCAAGGCGTTCACCGCGGCCGTCCTCGGTGGCATCGGCAACACGACCGGGGCCGCGATCGGCGGGTTCATCATCGGCTTCATCGAGGTCCTCTCGTCGGTCTTCGGTTACGGCCGCTGGAGCGAGGCGGCGGTCTTCGGCGCCCTCGTCCTCGTCCTCGTGTTTCGCCCGACGGGGATCCTCGGCCAGCAGCTGGGTGATCGGGCATGAGCGCAGCGAACCGCGGCGTACCGCTGACGACGGGCCGCGAGTTTTTCGGGCGGCACCAGTCGCTGTCGATCGTCGTCGCGGCGGCCGTCGTGACGACGATCCTGCCGCTGGTCGCCCTCGTCCCGCCGTTCAGCGGGTTCGGCAACCTCGACGTCTGGGTCGGGACGTTCGCGAACGCGGGCGTGTTCGTGCTGCTGGCCCTCGGCCTCAACGTCGTCGTCGGGCTGGCCGGGCTCCTCGACCTCGGCTACGCCGCGTTCTTCGCGATCGGCGCGTACACGATGGCCTACGGCAACTCGGCCTTCACCGGCCTCGACGTGCCGTTCTGGGTCATGCTCGTCGTCGGCGCCCTCGTCGCGGCGATCTTCGGCATCTTCCTCGGCGCCCCGACGCTGCGCCTGCGCGGCGACTACCTGGCGATCGTCACCCTCGGCTTCGGCGAGATCGTGCCGGTCGTCTTCCGCAACGCGGACACGTACACGCGAGGCACGAACGGGATCACCGGCATCGGCCAGCCGAGCTTCTACGGCCTGTTCGGAATCAACGGCTTCGGCTTCACGAACCAGTGGCCGTACTACATCACGATCGTCGTGATCATCGCGATCGCCATGATCTTCCTCTACCGGCTGCAGGATTCGCGCCTCGGCCGGGCCTGGGTGGCGATTCGCGAGGACGAGCTCGCGGCGGCGAGCATGGGCATCAACACCGTTACGACGAAGCTGCTCGCGTTCGCCATCGGCGCCTCGACGTCCGGCTTCGCGGGAGTCTTCTACGCCGCGAAGCTCTCGACGATCGCGCCCGACAGCTTCGGTTTCACCGTGTCGTTCACCGCGCTCGCGATGGTCGTCCTCGGCGGGATGGGCAACATCTGGGGCGTCTCGGCCGGCGCGTTCATCATCTACGAGCTCCAGACCCAGGGCCTCAAGCAGCTCGACTCGTTCGTGAAGTCGCTCCACCTTGCCCCGATCGGGCCGGTCGACCTCAACGCGATCAACTTCATCAACTACCAGTACCTGCTCTACGGGCTCGCCCTCGTGCTGATGATGCTGTTCCGGCCCGAGGGCCTCTTCCCGAGCCGGAGACGGCGCCAGGAGCTGCGCGAGGCCGAGCCGCTCGCCGGCGAGGACGAGCTGGTGTCCGGCGACCCGACGGGCGTCGCATGACGGCGGACGCGGTCACGGCTGAGGCACCGGCCGGGGTCCCCGACGGCGGCGGCTCGCTGCTGCTCGCGGCGCACCGGATCAGCAAGCGGTTCGGCGGCCTCGTCGCCGTCCGCGCGGTCGACTTCGACATCCCGGCCGGGTCGATCGTGAGCCTCATCGGCCCGAACGGGGCCGGCAAGACGACGTTCTTCAACGTCATCGCCGGGCTCTCCGATCCGACGGAGGGCTCGATCGACTTCGACGGGCAGCGGGTGGTCGCGCGGCCGCGCCGGACCTGGGCCGAGCCGTTCTTCTGGTTCGCCCTGCCCGCCGTCGCCTTCGTCCTCGCCGCGATCGTCGAGGCCGTCAGCCCATCGCCGCTCGTCGAGGTCCTCGTCGTCGTCGCGGTCCTCCTCCTCGTCGTCTCGCTCATCGTCGCGGTCATCCGCCCGACCTGGTACGTCGACCTCCTCCGGCGGGTCGGCGTCTTCAGGAGCGCTCGCCCGAACGACATGGTCAGCCTCGGCATCGGTCGGACCTTCCAGAACATCCGCCTGTTCGGCAACATGACCGCCCGCGAGAACGTGGAGGTCGGGATGCACACCCGACTGTCGGCCGGTCTCCTCGACGCTGCGCTCCGGCTGCCCCGCCACCGGAGGGAAGAGGTCGAGGCCGCGGAACAGGCGCACCGCTGGCTCGAGTACGTCGGCCTGGCCGGTCGCGACGAGGAGCTCGCCCGGAACCTGCCCTATGGCGACCAGCGGCGGCTCGAGATCGCGCGCGCCCTCGCGAGCCAGCCGAAGCTCCTCCTCCTCGACGAGCCGACCGCGGGCATGAACCCCGTCGAGACGTCGCAGATGACCGCGCTCTTCGGCCGGATCCGGCGCGAGCTCGGGATCACGATCCTCCTCATCGAGCACGACATGCGGGTGGTGATGGGCGTGAGCGACCGGGTCACGGTTCTCGACCACGGCGAGAAGATCGCCGAGGGCGCCCCGGATGTCGTGCGAGCCGACCCGCGGGTGATCGAGGCCTACCTCGGCAAGGGGGCGACGGCGTGACGGCCGTCTCGCCGGCGACGGACTCCCCGGCGACGGGATCCCCGGACGGCCGGGTCCTCCTCCGGCTGACGGACGTTCACACCTACTACGGCCACATCCACGCCCTCCAGGGGATCTCGCTGGAGGTCAGACCCGGCGAGATCGTGACGCTCCTGGGGGCGAACGGCGCGGGCAAGACCACGACCCTCAAGACGATCCACGGTCTCCTCCATCCCCGGGAGGGTCGGATCGAGTTCGACGGCCACGACATCACCCGGATGCCGGCCCACGAGCACGTCGGGGCCGGGATCGGCCAGTCGCCCGAGGGTCGCCGGATCTTCTCCCGGATGACCGTCCTCGAGAACCTCCAGATGGGCGGCTACAGCCGCCGCGACAAGTCGACCCTCGCCGCGGACTACGCCCGCGTCTTCGAGCTCTTCCCCCGCCTCGCCGAACGTCGCGCCCAGGCCGCCGGCACGCTCTCGGGCGGCGAGCAGCAGATGCTCGCGATCGGGCGGGCGCTCATGACCCGGCCCAAGCTCCTCCTCCTCGACGAGCCCTCGATGGGCCTCGCCCCGATCCTCGTCGAGCAGATCTTCTCGATCATCGCCGACATCAACAGCCAGGGGACGACGATCCTTCTCGTCGAGCAGAACGCGCTCATGGCTCTCGGTGTGGCCCAGCGCGGATACGTCCTCCAGACGGGCCGGATCGTCCGATCCGGCGATGCCACGGCGCTGCTCGCGGACGAGGAGGTCCGCAAGGCCTACCTCGGGGGGTAGGGACGGCTCGTGGTCCAGATGGTGGCCTGGTTGTTGTCGGGATAGCCGGTCCGGCCGGCCGCGACGAGGGTCTGCCCCACGATCGCCACGGCGGCCATCTGACCGCCCGAGAACGACGGCAGCCAGTCCGTCTGGCGCCATCTCGTGCCGTCGTCGGAGAGCCACGCGACGGCGGAGCCGTTGGCGGCATCGGAGCGCCAGCCGGTCGCGACGAGGCCGCGGCCGTCGCCGGCCACCGACAGCATCCGGATCGGGCCCGACGGCGTCCTGAGCGCCGCGTCCGGCGGGAGCCTCGTCCAGCTCGTGCCGTCGGCGGAGCGCCAAACCGCCGCTGTCCGGTCCCCGGGGTCGTCGCCGACCGCCACGAAGCCCGTTCCGACCGCGACCACTGCCCGCATCACGCCTGCCTCGTCGTCGATCGTCGCTCGCTGCCACGTGCCATTGGCGCTCCGGACCCAGGCCGCGGCAGGGCCGCGGACGGGGTCGCCCCGCGTCCCGACCGCGACGACCCCGCGCGGTCCGCCGGCCACGCCCTCGATACGACCGCCGTCGAAGGCCGCGCTCCGCTCTCGCCGCCAGGCCTGCCCATCCGTCGACCGCCAGGCCGCGGCCGCCGTCGTTCCGCGAGCCGGATCGTCGCTGTAGCCGCCGGCGAGGAACGACCCGCCGACCGCCGCGACCGAGGTCATCGCGGTCGCTCCGGCCGGGCCGGCGAGGTCGACGCCGGTCGCGGCCCGCCACGTCGCGGCCGCGTCCCGGATCCAGGCCGCCGCGCCCGCGTCGTCCCGGCCGACGACGATCGTCCGGCCGGCACCCGACGCGACGCCGAGCGCGCTCGTGCCGAGCCCCGGGGCGAACCCGGAGGCGGGCTGCCAGCGCGATCCGTCGTGCGATTCGAACGCGACCGCGACCGCCGGCGGCTGCTGGACCCCGACTGCCACGAGCCCGTCCGACGTCGCCGCGACCCCGAACAGCTGGCTCTCGGCGGCGGGATGGCAGGGCGAGCAGAACTGCCCCGGCGCCACCGACGGTGCGTCGGTGACCGCCGACGGTTGCGCGACGTCCGCGACGACCCACGCGACGTCGGGCGACGGCAGCGGGGCGACCGACGCGGGGGCCGCCGGCGGCGCCGTTCTCGTCGCCGTGGGGATCGGTGTGACGGGTGGCGTCGACTGGCCGCATCCGCCGGCGAGGAGAATCGCCACGGCGCCGAGACCGACGCGGCCACGAATCCGACGGCGCTCGCGCGGCCGTGGACCGGTCACCCTCGGACCGGTCGCCCATTGGCCGCCCACCGTTCGAGCCGTCACGTCCGCGACGGTAGCGTCTCGTTCGGCTCGGCGCTCCCGGACGGACGGCGTATCGTCCGGGCCACCATGAGCGAGCGGTTCGCCGCGCCGGCCACCGTCCGGGTCGCTCGATCGCG
>DASTSC010000029.1:0-1452 GCA_035760905.1 Candidatus Limnocylindrales bacterium
GCGTTTCCGGCGCGGTCTGCTGCCGACGCCCGGCAGACGGCGGCGGCGACGCGTAACCACCACGCGTCAGGGATCCGGAACGGACCGTGCCGACTCATCACCGCGCTCCATCCGATCCGTCAGCACGATCGGCTCGGCCGCGGTCACCGCGACGGTGTGCTCGACGTGAACGCCCCGGCTGCCGTCCCGCGACCGGATCGTCCAGCCGTCGCGATCGAAGACGATCTCCGGACCACGGGCGAAGAACCAGGGCTCGATCGTGATCACCAGGCCGGGCTGGAGCGGGAAGCCGCGTCCGGGTCGACCCCAGTTCGGCACGTCCGGTCGCTCGTGCATCGTGTGGCCGACGCCGTGGCCGCCGAAGGCGGTGTTCACCGAATACCCGGCGCCCGTGATGACCTCGCCGATGGCCGCCGACACGTCGCCGACGCGGTTGCGCGGCACGGCTGCCGCGATCCCGGCCGCGAGAGCGCGCTCGGCGACCTCGACCATCCGCCGATCCTCCTCGCGTGTCGTGCCAACGAGGCAGGTGATGGCCGAGTCGGCCACCCAGCCGTCGACCTCGGCGGCGAAATCGAGGCTCACGGTGTCGCCGTCCCGGAGCCGGTACGCGTTTGGCAGCCCGTGCAGGACCGCGTCGTTCACCGACGCGCAGAGGACCTTCCCGAACGGCATCGCGCCAAACGACGGGTGGTAGTCGATGTAACAGGAGGTCGCGCCGCGGGCGCGGATCATGTCGGTGGCAAGCGCGTCGAGCTCGAGGAGGCTGACGCCGGGCCGGACGTGGCGAGCCAGGGCGACGAGCACCTCGGCGACGAAACGCCCCGCCGGACGCATCTGCTCGATCTCGCGGGTGCTTCGCAGCTCGATCACGAGCTCGATCGTATCGGGGCCTCCGTGAGGGCGATCGCCGGGTAGCCGTCGCGGCCCGGGCCGCCCGTCGTCGTCAACCCGGGCGGCGGCTCGTTCGCGCCAGACGGTCGTGGGCCTCGACGAGGAGCGGCTTGACGATCTCATCGAACGTGCCCCGGCTCGGGTTGAGGATCGCGATCCAGCGCTGCGCGGCGTAGACCGGATGAGGGACGATCGTGTCGAGCGCGGCGTAGTCGGGCGCGGTTGCCGATCCGACGAGGCGTTCGAACGTCTCCCGGCCGACGCCGATGTTCAGCCGGAATACCCCCTCGCGGGCGAGGTCAGACGGCGTGCCCATGTCGTGCTCGTCGGTCGTGACGATCGTCGCGAAGTTCGGCCAATGGCGCTCGTCCAGCGAGAAGAACATGGCGCCCATCGCCTCCCCGACGACGACCTCCGGCCAGGTCGTGGTGATCCAGCTCCTGATCTCGTCCGGATCCGGCCCGGACAGCCTGTCTGTCGTCATGGCCCGAGCCTACGTTCCGCATGTCAAGACCCCGTCGTGACCCGGTCGCGAGGGCGGCAGGCGGCTTTGCCGAT
>DASTSC010000030.1:0-1338 GCA_035760905.1 Candidatus Limnocylindrales bacterium
TCGGCGTCGAGACCTCGAGGTAGCCGCGCCGCTCCTGGAGCTCGCGCATCGCCGTCTCGAGCGTCCGCCAGATCCGCTGGCCCTTCGGGTGCCAGAACGCGGAGCCCGGCGACACGTCGTGGAACGAATAGAGGTCGAGCTGGACGCCCAACCGGCGATGGTCGCGGCGCTTCGCCTCCTCGCGCCGCCAGAGGAACGCGTCGAGCTCCTCCTGGGTCCGCCAGACCGTCCCGTAGATCCGCTGGAGCATCGGCCGCTTCTCGTCGCCTCGCCAGTAGGCGCCGGCGACCGCGAGCAGCTTGAACGGCCCGATCCGGCCGGTGGACGCGACGTGCGGGCCCTTGCAGAGGTCGACGAACGGCCCGTGGGCGTAGAAGCTCGCCGGCGGCGGCTCGCTCCCCTCCTCCCGCGCCCGGCTCGCGAGGTCGTCGAGGATCTCGACCTTGAACGGCTGACCGGCCGATTCCTCGCGAGCGCGGGCATCGGCGAGCGAGACCTCCGACCGAACGAACGGGTGATCGGCCTGCACGCTCTCGGCCATCCGGGCCTCGATCCGGCCGAGATCGTTGGGGGTGAGGGGTCGATCGAGCCCGAAGTCGTAGTAGAAGCCGTCCCGGATCGCGGGGCCGATCCCGAGCCGCGCGCCCGGGAAGAGGTCGAGCACCGCCTCGGCCATGACGTGGGCGGCCGAATGGCGCATCGGGTCGAGCGGGTCGCCGGCGGTCGCGTCGAGGAGCTCGTCGGCCGAGCCTCGCTCCGGGGCGACGAGGTTGAGGTCGTCGCCCTCCGCCGCGTCCGCGGGCAGTGTCGCGACCGGCCCTTCGCCTTCGATCCGTCCGTCCTGCTCGCCCATCGCGTCCTCCTGCACAACAGAAAACCTCCCGCCCGACAGGACGAGAGGTTCGATCCGAACTCCCGCGGTTCCACCCGCCTTCGACGCGCCGCCCACGGCCCCCCGCCGGTGTTGGGCGTGCGTCGCGCTCGAGCCGCGCTAACGGGCGGAGCCCGGACCGGTTCGCCGGCCGCTCACGGGTGGTGGTCGTCGCCGGTGGGGGCGACCGCGAGTCTCAGCTCATGCTCGCGGATCTCTGGCGCCGCCGGCGGGACCGTGTCCCGCTCGATGCGTTCGTGTCTTCGGTTTGGTGGGCGGTAGAGGACTTGAACCTCTGACCTCATGCATGTCAAGCATGCGCTCTAACCAGCTGAGCTAACCGCCCGGGTCCGGCCGCGAAGCGTACCAAACCTCGCTTCGCCGCCACGAAGGCGACGTCAGGAGCCGCTCGACGCGCGCCGGCCTCGGCGGAGGAACGTGGGGATCTCGAAGTCCTCGGCGTCGAC
>DASTSC010000031.1:0-1119 GCA_035760905.1 Candidatus Limnocylindrales bacterium
GGCCCGCACGAGCGCGGATCGTCCGGGATGAAGCGTCGGGTCGTCCGTCAGCGTCGCGAAGCCCGGGTCGGCGAGGCCGAGCCGCTCGGCGATGAGGGCGACCAGGCCCTTCGCGTCGTCGAGGTCCCAGGCGCGGGATTCGTCGGCCCAGTGCGGCGGGCCGGCGTTCCCGGCGAGGGCGAGTCCGAGCCGCCACCACTCGCGGGTCCGGTCGGCCGAACCGTCCGGTTCCGCGCCGTAGCCCTTCCCGACCTCGAAGATCGCGACGTCGTCGCGACCCTGCCGTCGGTTCGCGTCGACGACCCGGAGGAGACTCGGCAGGAGTCGCTGGCGGAGGACCGAGTGCTGGGAGCTGAGCGGGTTCGTGACGTGGATCGGACGGCCGCCGGCGGGCGTCTCCCCCGCGGCGACGAGGTCGTTCGCAGGGAGCGGGAACGCCTCGAGCTCGTCGGGCGCCACGAGGGCGTACGTCGCGACCTCGTGGAGGCCCGGTCCCGCCAGGGCGACGCGCACGGCATCGCGCACGCCGAGCGGGTTCGGGCGGAACGGCGGCATCGCCGTGTCAGGCGTGACGGGCGGGATCGCCTCGTAGCCCTGGATTCGGGCCACCTCCTCGGCCACGTCCGCCTCGAGGACGAGGTCGGCGCGCCACGTCGGCACGAGGGCGTCGATCCCCTCCCCCGCGACCGGCTCGACGAGCACGGCCTCCGGCACGAGCGCGACGGCAACGGTCTGACCGGGCGTCGACTCCTCCGTGGCCACGCCGACTCGCTCCAGCAGCGATCGCTGGGCGTCGGTCCCGAGGTCCGTCCCGAGCAGCCGGTTGACCCGGCCCGGCCGGAACGTCACCCGGAGCAGCCCCGGTTCCGTCGGCGAGGTGTCGATCCGGCCGCGCGCGACGACGCCGCCCGACCAGTCGTGGATCAGGCGCGCGGTTCGGTCGGCCCCGAGCCGGGCGAGCCGCGGCTCCTGGCCCTTCTCGAAGCGCAGGCTCGCCTCGGAGCGGAGCGCGTAGCGGAACGCCGTCCGGCGGATCGACACCGGGTCGAAGATCGCCGACTCGACGATGACCGCCCGCGTCGCCTCCGACACCTCGGAGTTCGCCCCGCCCATGACGCC
>DASTSC010000032.1:0-7466 GCA_035760905.1 Candidatus Limnocylindrales bacterium
GGCGGAGCAGTCGCGCCTCGACGAGCTCCGGCAACGCCAGCTCCGCTACGCGGATCGGGCCTGGACACCGCCGGCCCAGGGCGGCGAGCGACGCGCCGACGATGGCGACCGGCAGAGCGCGGGCGGCGCCGAGTAACCGACGCGCCGCAGGTCCGAGCCGATCGTCGTTCTCGCCGGCAGAACGAAACGCCGCAAGCGTGCCCTCGACGCCGCGACGTGACCTACTTCGCGAAGCGCCAGGCGATCGCGATGAGGACGACGGCCGCGATGAGCGCCGCGAGCGGTGCCGGCACGACCGTGAGCACCTGGTTGACCGCGCCGCGGAGGGCCTCGCCGACCGCCGCGAACGCACCGGAGACCGCGTTCGTGATCGCGTTCCCGACGTCGCGCACGAAGACGTCCATTCGTCGCCCCCTAGCCGTTGCGGGTGACGGTCGCGCCCGCATTGCGGGGCGAGACCACGAGCAGCTCGCCGGCGAAGTCCGCGTCGGCCGCGGCGGCGGTCAACGACGCCTCGATCCGGGCGATCGAGGCGACGGAGTCCGAGAACGCGATGACGGTCGAGCCCGCCCCGGACAGCGACGCGGCGATCGCGCCACCTTCGCGAGCCGCGCCGACGAGGCGCGGCAGCTCGGGGTAGACGTCGGCGCGGTACGGCTCGTGGAGCCGATCGAGCGAGAGCGGTCGCAGGAGCTCGTAGCGGCCCGTGGCGATGCCGGCGACGCCGAGCGCAACCCGCCCGAGGTTCGCGACCGCATCCGCTCGGGGCACCTTCGCCGGCAGGACGCGTCGCATGTCCTCGGTCGAGAGCCGGCGCTCGGGGACGAACAGGACCGCTCGCAGGTCGCGCGGCGCGTCGAAGCGGACGGCCTCGATGCCCTCCTCGAGATCGGCCGCGACGACGAAGCCGCCGAGGAGCGCCGCCGCGACGTTGTCGGGGTGGCCCTCGATCTGTGTCCCGAGCCGGAGCAGGTCGGCGGTCGTCAGTCGCTCGCCGACGAGCGCGTTGCCGGCGACCAGCCCGGCGACCGTGGCCGCGGCCGACGATCCGAGCCCGCGCGACAGGGGGATCTCGTTCCGCATCTCGACTCGCCAGCCGACGCCGTCGGGGACGTCGCCGTGGGCGGCCCGAAGCGCGGTCTCGACGCCCGCCACGAAGCGGTTCGAACGGTCCTCGGTCAACTCACCGGCGCCCTCACCGTCGACCGTCAGCTCGATCTCGCCGCGGCTCCAGCCGCGGACCTCGAGCGCGATCCGGTTGACGAGCCCGAGAGCGACCGCGAGACAGTCGAAACCGGCACCGAGGTTCGCCGACGACGCGGGCACCTCCACGGTCACCCGCCGCCCGTCCATGTCCGCCAGCCAGTGGATCATCGGCCCGCCGCTCCCTGCCTCATCCGCCCGCCACTCCCTGCCCTCATCGCGCGCCCATCGCCCGGATCACCAACCGAGGGCCCGGCGAACGCCGTCGAGCGTCGGGGCCGCCTCGAGGATGACGGCGCCCGAGCCCGCCGCCGTGTCCGGGTCCTTGAGCCCGTTGCCGGTGAGCACGCAGACCACGCTCGCCTCCGACGCCACGTCCCCGGCGGCGGCGACCTTCCGAACGCCGGCGACTCCCGCGGCGGAGGACGGCTCGCAGAAGATCCCCTCGAGCCTGGCGATGTCGCGGTAGGCCGCGAGGATCTCGTCGTCCGAGACCGCCTCGATCCGACCGCCCGATTCGTCTCGCGCCCGGACCGCCTTCTCCCACGACGCGGGGTTGCCGATCCGGATCGCGGTCGCGACCGTCTCCGGCGATTCGACGGGCGCGCCGCGGACGATCGGCGCCGCTCCCGCCGCCTGAAAACCCCACATCGCCGGCGAGCGATCGATCGTGCCGGCGTCGCGGTAGGCCTCGAAGCCCATCCAGTAGGCGCTGATGTTGCCGGCGTTGCCGACGGGGATCGCGAGGACGTCGGGCGCGCGACCGAGGTCGTCGCAGACCTCGAAGGCGCCCGTCTTCTGGCCCTCGAGCCGCATCGGGTTGACGCTGTTGACGAGGGTCACCGGCGGCTCGTTGCGCTCGGCGAGCTCGCGCACGATGCGCAGCGCCGCATCGAAGTTGCCGTCGACGGCGACGACGCGGGCCCCGGCGACGAGCGCCTGGAGGAGCTTGCCGGAGGCGATCCGACCCTTCGGCAGGACGACGACGCACTCGAGCCCGGCGGCAGCCGCGTAGGCAGCCGCGGAGGCCGAGGTGTTCCCGGTCGAGGCGCAGACGACGGCCTTCGCACCGGCCTCGAGCGCCTTCGCGATCGCGACCACCATCCCGCGGTCCTTGAACGACCCGGTCGGATTCTGGCCCTCGACCTTGAGGTGGAGGTTCGGGGCGCCGATCGCCTCGCCGAGCCGGCGGGCCGGAACGAGCGGCGTGAAACCCTCGCCGAGGGACACGACCGGCGTTCGATCGGTGATCGGCAGGAAGGCGCGATAGCGGTCGGTCAGTCGCGGCCGGGCGACCGCGTGGATCTGGACGACGCTCACGGGAGGTGCTCGCCGGCCGGGAAGATGACGATCGAGTCCACCCCGGCCCGGCCCGCGCCGGACCGGTCGGCCGCCGCGCGGACCGTCGCCCGAACCTCCGCGAGGCTGGCGCCGGCGACATGGACGGCCGTGCCGCCTGCGATCGGCGCGCACTCGACGGGCGCGTCGAGACCGCTGGCGACCGCGGCCGCCGACAGCTCGGGCGGGAGGACGAGGAACCAGCCGCGACCGGGACCGGCCCTCGGCGGCCGCAGCGGCGCCCGAGCGTCGTCGGACGCGGCCTCGCGGCCCGCCCAGGTCGAGCCCTCGCCGCGCCCGATCGCAAGGAGATCGCCGAGGACCGCGCTCGCAGTCGCCGAGCCGCCCGCGCCCGGCCCGACGAGGGCGACGCTCCCGACCGGCTCCGCCCGGACCTCGATCCGGTTCATCCGGCCGTCCGTTCGACCGAGCGGGTCGTCGACGGGCAACGCCGTCGGCAGGACCGACGCGCTGATCGCGCCGTCGGTCTCGACGTCCAGGTCAGCGACGAGCTTGAGGACGCGGCCGACGGCGGCCGCGCCGGTGACCGATTGGGCGGTGACGGCGGCGATCCCCGAGCGCCCCCGGTCGAGAACGGTCGGAGGCCGGCGCTCGATCGCATCCGGATCGAGCCACGCCCCGACGGCGACCCGCGACAGGATCGCCAGCTTGTTCGCGGCGTCGACCGCCTCGACGTCCGCCGTCGGGTCGGCCTCCGCGTAGCCGGCCGCCTGCGCGGCGGCGAGCGCGACCTCGTACGGGCTGCCGTCGCGGGCCATCGCCGACAGGATGACGTTCGTCGTGCCGTTCACGATCGCCCGCAGGCGGGTCACGCGGTTCGCGGCGAGGTCGCCGGCGAGGGTGGCGAGCACGGGAATGCCGCCCCCGACCGCGGCCTCGAACCTGATCACGCCGCCACCGCGGCGCGCCGCGGCCTCGAGCTCGGGCCCGTGGCGGGCGACGACCTGCTTGTTCGCGGTCACGACCGGCTTGCCCGCATCGAGCGCCGCGGCGATCACGGACCGCGCGGGCTCCTCGCCCCCGAGGAGCTCGCAGACGACGTCGACCCGGTCCGCGGCCGCGAGCGTGACCGGATCGGTGGTCAGGAGCGCCCGCGGGATCCCGTCGGCGACCGCCCGCTCGACGTCGCGGACGGCGACGCCGGCGAGCACGAGGCGCGGGCCACCGCTCGCGAGCCGATCGGGCGTCTCGAGGAAGGCGCGGACGACCTCCCGTCCGACGGTGCCGGCACCGAGGACCGCGATCCCGAGCGGGGCGTTCATCTCCGCGGCCATCCCCGTGGGCGCGGGGCGCGGGAACGCGTGACGGCGCGCACGGGTCGATGGTAGAGCACGGCCGTGGGCCGACCAGGGACCGGGTCGTCCTGGGTCGCGCCGGTCGCCGGTGACCCGTTCGCTACACTCGCGGTCCCATGTCGACCGAGACGAGTCCTCGTTCCGCCGCGCCCGGCGTCGGAGACGAGCGCGCCCGGATCTTCTCCGGCATCCAGCCCTCCGGCGCACCCCACCTCGGCAACGACCTCGGCGCGATCCGCAACTACGTTCGGCTGCAGGACGAGTACGAGGCGATCTACTGCATCGTCGACTACCACGCGCTGACGTCGACGCACGATCCGGACGTCCTCCGGCAGCGGACACGGGAGATGGCCGCGTCGCTCCTCGCGCTCGGGCTCGACCCCGAACGCTGCACGCTCTTTGTCCAGAGCCATCGGCCCGAGGTGACCGAGCTCGCCTGGCTGCTCGCCACGGTCACGCCGGTCAGCTGGCTCGAGCGAACGCCGACGTACAAGGAGAAGCGCGAGCAGCAACCCGACGACGTCAACCACGGCCTGCTGACGTACCCCGTCCTCCAGGCTGCCGACATCGTCATCTACAAGGCGACGCTCGTCCCGGTCGGCAAGGACCAGGCGGCCCATCTCGAGCTGTCGCGCGAGATCGTCCGGCGCTTCAACCACCACTACGGCGAGACGTTTCCCGAGCCCCAGGCCGTCTTCACCGAGGCGCCCGTCGTCCTCGGCACCGACGGCGTCCGGAAGATGAGCAAGTCCCTCGGCAACACGATCGACATCCTGGCCACGCCCGACGTCATCCGGCGCCAGGTGATGTCGATGGTGACCGACACCCAGCGGATCCTCCGGACCCAGCCGGGACGGCCGGAGGTCTGCAACGTCTGCCAGCTCCACCGCTTCTTCGGCGACGACTGGGAGGAGATCCAGGACGGCGAGCGGACGGCCCGGACCGGCTGCGTCGACACGAAGAAGCTGCTGGCGGATCGGATCGTCCGCCACTACGCCCCCGCCCGCGAGCGCTTCGAGGAGCTGATGGGGCACCCTGCCGACGTCGACCGGATCCTCGAGGCGGGCGCCGAGCGGGTCGCCCCGATCGCCCGGGCGACGATCGACGAGGTGCACCGGAAGATGGGGCTGCGGTAAGGCGACTCCACTCGTCCGAGGTGACCAGCCCGTCGCGAGCGGGCCACCGGCCATCTTCCGACCGCCGATCGGCTCCGGCGATCAGATTCCTCCCCCCGTCGTCCGAGCGACCCCCCCACCGATCGGTCGAACCGCGGGGACGGCAACCTCGCGCCCAGGTGACCGCTTATGGCGATCGATCGTGTCCGGCGGCGTGGAACTTGATCGTCTTTGGCGATCGGAGGCGGCCCTGCCGATGGCGCAGGCGAGGCCCGCGCGCCGGCCTCGGGGGGCACGCACGATTCCGGAGCGCCTACCATGTCCCCCACTTCAGGGGCGAAGGAGGTTCGAAACGGCCCGATGGCCCTCCTGACCGAGCGACAGCGCCGCTGGCTCGACGCCCTGCTCGTGCTCGCGACGATCGCGGTCGCCTTCGTCGTGCTCGGTTTCGTCGCCGAGGTCTTCTACGCCTTCGGCGACATCCTCCTCGTCTTCTTCCTCGCCTGGCTCCTCGCGTTCATCCTCAGCCCGGTCGTCAACGCGTTCGACCGCGCCCTGCCGCGGCTGCCGCGCGTCGTCGCCGTCGTCATCGTCTACGCGATCCTCATCGGCGCGCTCGTCCTCGCCGCGATCATCGTCGCGAACGCGCTCGCGTCGTCGATCCGCGACCTGATCACGAGCATCCAGACCGGCTCGCTCGACGAGCGGCTGCCCTCGCTGCTCGCCCCGTGGCAGGAGCGGCTCGACGCGATCGGCCTCGGCCAGATCGACCTCGTGAGCCAGGCCCAGATCTTCCTCCACAACCTGAGCACGTACGGCGCCCTCGCGATCCAGCCGCTCCAGCAGCTCGCCCAGGCCAGCCTCGGCGCCCTCGGCAACCTGCTGCTCGTGATCGTGCTCTCGCTCTACATGGTCGTCGACAGCGAGCGGATCGTGTCGTTCCTGTTCCGGATCGTGCCGCCAGCCCGCCAGTCCGAGGCGTCGCTCCTCGAGACGAGCGTCGCCGCCTCGTTCGGTGGGTTCCTCCGCGGCCAGGCGCTCATGGGTGTCGTCTACTTCGGGGTCGCGCTCGTCGCGAACGCGGCCGGTGGGCTCGACTACGCGGCAGTCACCGCGGTCGCGGCCGGGATCCTCCAGGTGATCCCCTTCTTCGGGCCGTTCGTGTCGTGGGCACCGCCGGTCCTCGTGGCGGTCCTCGTACGTCCGGAGTCGATCCCGATCGTGCTCGTCATCATGGCCGTCGGCTGGGTCTTCGTCATGAACGTCCTCCAGCCGCGGGTCATGGAGCAGGCCGTCGGCATCCACCCGATCGTCGTCCTCGGCTCGGTCCTCATCGGGGCGAAGGTCGCCGGGATCACCGGAGCGATCTTCGGGATCCCCGTCGCCGCGGTTCTGTCGGCGTTCTTCTTCCACTACCTCGGACGGCCGCACGAGGGTCCGGTCGCGGTTCGGGCCGCCCGGCGGCTCGCGGCCCGCGAGGGCCGCCCGATCCGCATCCCAAGAGAGCCGACGCCCGCCGTCGACGCGGACGCCTCCGACCCGGCGTCGGCCCCGAGCGGTGACGAGGCACCGGTGATCGGCACTCGCACCCAGGCCCACCCGCTCAGCCCGAAGCGACGACCGAGCGACGCGTGAGCGCGGACCATCCGAACGGCCAGGACGGGCAGGACCGGCCCGACGTTCCCGACATGACCCGGGAGCGGGCCCGGACCGAGCGGCGCGACCTCGACAAGGAGCGCGGCGAGCCACTCGCCGGAATCCGTGACCGGCGCGCCGACCGAAAGGGCGCCCGCGGCGGCGGCCGCGGGGCTCCCCGGGGCCTCCGCCACGCAGCCCGCCCGCTCAAGGAGTGGGAATCGCGGCCGCGGATCCTCGTCACCAACGACGACGGGATCGAGTCGCGCGGCCTCCTCGCGCTCAAGCAGGCCCTCGAATCGATCGGCGAGATCACCGTGGTGGCGCCGGAGACGAACCAGAGCGCGGTGGGCCACCAGAAGACGCTCATGCGCCCCCTCCGCGTCCGCGAGCGGATCCTCGGCGACGGCGCCACGGGCTACAGCGTCGACGGCTCGCCGACCGACGCGGTCAGCCTCGCCTTCCTCGGCTACTTCGGCCACGGCTTCGACCTCGTCGCGTCGGGCATCAACTACGGCGCGAACCTTGGCGACGACATCACCTACTCGGGCACGGTCTCGGCGGCGATGGAGGCGGTCATCAACGGCTGCCCCGCCTTCGCGATCTCGCAGGAGTACTACGAGCATCCCGACTTCTCGCTCGCCGCCTCGGCCGCCGAGGTCGTCGCCCGGAACATCCTCGAGAACGGGCTGTCCCGGGGCGAGCTCGTGAACGTCAACGTGCCAGCCGTCTCGCTCGAGGAATTCGGGGGCTTCGAGGTGACCCGGCTCGGTCGTCGGATCTACCAGGACGAGCTCGTCCGCCGGGTCGACCCGCGCGGCATTCCCTACTACTGGATCGGCGGCCCGCCGCCGTCCGG